>NZ_RAWK01000207.1 GCF_003612165.1 Corallococcus aberystwythensis
CTCCAGGGACGTGAAATCCGCCTGAAGTCCCGCCCGCACGGTGAACCCACGCCGGAGAACTTCGAGTTCGCCACCGTCTCCGTCCCGGAGCCCGCCGAGGGCCAGCTCCTCGTGCGCAACCACTTCATGTCCGTGGATCCATACATGCGCGGCCGCATGAACGACGCGAAGTCCTACGTCCCGCCCTTCAAGCTGGGCGAAGTCATGGACGGCGGCAGCGTGGGCCAGGTGATCCGCTCGCGCTCCCCCGACTTCAAGGAGGGGGAATTCGTCGTCGCCGGCACCGGCGGCTGGCGCGAATACGCCGTCGCGCCCGCGAAGCACTACCAGAAGGCCGACCCGTCCGTGGGCCCGCTCTCCGCGTACCTCGGGGTGCTCGGCATGCCGGGAATGACCGCGTACGTGGGCCTGCTCGACCTTGGCAAGCCGAAGGCCGGCGACACCGTCTTCGTGTCCGCCGCGGCCGGCGCCGTGGGCGGCGTCGTGGGACAGATTGCCCGCATCCAGGGCTGCCGCGTGGTGGGCAGCGTCGGTTCGGACGCGAAGGCGAAGCACCTGCGCGACTCGCTCAAGTTCGACGCCGCCCTCAACTACAAGGCCGCCCCCATCGCCGAGTCCCTGGCGAAGGCCTGCCCGGACGGCATCGACGTCTACTTCGACAACGTGGGCGGCGACCACCTGGAGGCCGCCATCGGCCTGATGAACAACCACGGCCGCATCGTCCTGTGCGGCTCCATCTCCGGGTACAACGCCACCGCTCCCACGCCCGGTCCGCGCAACATGTTCCTCGCCGTGGGCAAGCGCCTCACGCTCCAGGGCTACATCGTCTCCGACCACGCGGACCGCCGCGCGGACTTCCTGCGCGACATGGGCCAGTGGCTGCGCGAGGGCAAGGTGTCGGACGTGTCCACCGTGGTGGAAGGCCTGGACCAGGCCCCCGGTGCCTTCATCGGACTGCTGCGCGGGGACAACACCGGCAAGATGCTGGTGCGCCTGGCGAAGGACGCCTGACGCTCGCTGGCCAACGTCCGGAACGAACGCCATCGGACATCGCCGCGACCTTGCGTCCTGCATCCTCCAGACGCGGATCAGAAGACGTGCAGCCTCCGCCGCGTCCGGCACCCTGCACGCCCCCTTGAAGGAGGCGTAGCGGTGACTTCACAGAAGCATCCGGACGCGGTTCACGTCGACGAGAAGAGCAAGGACCAGCAGCTCGCGAAGGACCGTTCGGAGCCCACGGGCAACTTCCTCACCACGGACCAGGGCATCCGCGTCGAGCACACCGACGACTCGCTCAAGATTGGCGCGCGCGGCCCCACGCTCCTGGAGGACTTCCACTTCCGCGAGAAGATGACCCGCTTCGACCACGAGCGGATCCCCGAGCGCGTCGTCCACGCGCGCGGCGCCGGCGCCCACGGCTACTTCCAGGTGTACGAATCGCAGGCGAAGTACACCCGCGCGAAGTTCCTCCAGGACCCGTCCAAGAAGACGCCCGTGTTCGTGCGCTTCTCCACCGTCGCGGGCTCGCGCGGCTCCGCGGACACCGCGCGCGACGTGCGCGGCTTCGCGGTGAAGTTCTACACGGAGGAAGGCAACTGGGACCTGGTCGGCAACAACATCCCCGTCTTCTTCATCCAGGACGGCATCAAGTTCCCCGACATCATCCACGCCGCCAAGCCGGAACCCCACCACGAGATTCCCCAGGCCCAGACGGCGCATGACTCGTTCTGGGACTTCGTGTCGCTCGTCCCGGAGACGATGCACATGATCATGTGGATCATGTCCGACCGCGCCATCCCGCGCAGCTTCCGGATGATGCAGGGCTTTGGCGTCCACACCTTCCGCTTCGTGGATGAGAAGAACACCTCGCGCTTCGTGAAGTTCCACTGGAAGCCGCTGTTGGGCACGCACTCGCTCGTCTGGGATGAAGCCCAGAAGCTGGCGGGCAAGGACCCGGACTTCCACCGCCGCGACCTCTACGAAGCCATCGAGCAGGGGGACTTCCCCGAGTACGAGCTGGGCGTTCAAATCCTGGAGGAGGCGGACGCGACGAAGCTGGGCGTGGACCTGCTGGACGCGACGAAGCTCATCCCGGAGGAGGTGGCGCCGGTGATTCCCGTGGGCAAGCTCACGCTGGACCGCAACCCGACGAACTTCTTCGCGGAGACGGAGCAGGTCGCCTTCTGCGTGGCCAACATCGTGCCGGGCATCGACTTCACGGATGATCCGCTGATGCAGGCGCGGCTCTTCTCCTATCTGGACACGCAGCTGACGCGCCTGGGCGGGCCGAACTTCGCGGAGATCCCCATCAACCGCCCCCTGGCGCCGGTGCACAACCACCAGCAGGACGGCTTCCACCGCCAGACGAGCAACGTGGGCCGCGCCAACTACTTCCCCAACTCGCTGGGCGGCGGCTGCCCGTTCCTCGCGTCGCAGCAGCAGGGTGGCTTCGTGCACCACCCGGAGCCCGTGAGCGGAAAGAAGATCCGCGAGCGCGCCGCCTCCTTCAACGACCACTACAGCCAGGCCGCGCTGTTCTTCCGCAGCCTGTCCGCGCCGGAGCAGGAGCACCTCATCGACGCGTGCCGCTTCGAGCTGGGCAAGGTGGAGACGAAGGCCATCCAGGAGCGCGTGCTGGAGCACTTCGCGAAGATTGACGCCCTGCTGGTGTCCGCCGTCGCGGAGGGGCTGGGCCTGCCCGCTCCCAAGGCCACGCCCGTCACGCCCAAGGGCCCGCCCGCGTCCAAGGCCCTGAGCATCGAGGCGATGAAGATGGCCACGCCGCCGTCCATCAAGACCCGGAAGATTGGCGTGCTCGTCGCGGACGGCGTGGACGCGGACGAACTGATGGCCGTGCGCAAGGAGCTGGAGGCGCAGGGCGCGAAGGTGAAGGTCATCGCCAAGCGCCTGGGCACGGTGAAGGCCTCCAACGGCAAGGACGTGCCGGTGGACAAGAGCGCGATGACGACGGCCTCCGTGGAGTACGACGGCGTCTTCATCCCCGGCGGCGCCGCGAGCGTGGCCACGCTGAAGAAGGACGGCGAGTCGCGCCACTTCGTGCAGGAGGCCTACCTGCACTGCAAGACGGTGGGCGCGTCCAAGGACGCGGAGGAGCTGCTCAAGGCCTGCGAAATCGACCCGGCCGCGCCCGGCATCGTCGCGGGCTCCAAGGCGGGGGCCGGCACCGCGCTGGCCACGGCGTTCTCGGCGGCGCTCGCGAAGCACCGGCACTGGGACCGCAAGGACAACGACCGCGTCCCGGCCTGAGCCTCACCCGGGCAGAGACGTCACCGCGTCCGCTGGGGCGCGGTGACGTGCCGCCATCCCGGAGGACAGCCCTCGCGCAGCACCCGCGCCGCCGCGAGGGCGCAGGCGTAGCTGCTCGTGAGGGGCCGCTCCGTCCAGGCGCCGTCCGCGTACAGCCGCACCGTGGCCGCGTCCTCGACGTGGTCCACGATGTCGCCCTTGCGCAGCGCGCGGGCCATGGCCGCGTCCGCCACCGTCACCACCTGCGGCAGCCCGGACGGCAGCCCCGACACGGGGCCGGCGGCGCAGAGCACGACGCTGCCCTGCTCCACCGCCCGGTCCAACAGCGCGGTGAGGGGCGCCTCGAAGGCGCGGCCCGCGGTGCCCAGGCTCAGGTTGATGAGGTCCGGCCGCACGTCCTGCGTCAGCCACTCCAGCGCTTCCAGCAGGCACAGCGAGTCGCCGCGCATCCGCCCATCCAGCACGCGAGCGACGTACCACTCCACGCCGGCACCGGCACGGCCCTGGTCCAGCAGGATGCTCAGCACCGCGGTGCCGTGACCGTGCGGGTCCTCCAGGTCCTCCAACACGGAGCCGCCATCGCGCCAGGCCGCCAGCTCCTCACGCGAGTGGACGCGGGACTCCAGGCGCCGCGCCTCCTGGTCCAGCGTGAAGCTCGCCGCTCCGGCAAGCGACAGCCCCGCCCCGCGAAGGAAGCCTACCGACACACCACTGTCCACGATGGCGACCTTCACGGGAGGCAGGGCCTTGAAACGGCTGCCTAGCAGGAGCTGCTCGAGTCCTCGCCCACCGGGTACTTGAGCACCGGGTAGTAGGTGCCCACCCACTGGGTGCCACTCCACGTGTAGTGCTGGCCATTGAGGTACGAGGTCGCGCAGGCGTGGCCCACCAGCACCTCGGACCCGCTCACCTCCTCCAGCAGCTTCGACACGTCCTTGCTCGTGAACTTCATGGACACACTCCAGGCATGGGGGAAAGGCGGGCCGGAGCCTAGGGGGCCGGGAAACGGGTCGCAATGATGTGGGGCGTCCCGCGGAATGCGGCGCGGCGCGGGACCCGGGAGGGGGTTAGGGTCTGCCGGTCCACCGGTGTGAGAGGTGTCTCGCGATGAAGCTCTGGGCCCGCTGGTTCCGCATCCCCTTCTGGCAGCGCGTGCTGGGCGCCTTCGTGCTGGGCGCGCTCGCCGGGTGGGCGCTGGGCGACAGGGCCGGCACGTGGCTCCAGCCCCTGGGCACGCTCTACGTCCAGCTCATCCGGATGATCGCCACGCCGCTGGTGTTCTTCGCCGTCATCCACGCGGTGTCCGCGCTGCGCGGCCAGAAGAGCGTGGCGGCGCTGGGCGGCCGCACCTTCGTCTGGTTCGCCGTCACCGCCGCGCTGGCCGTGGGCGTGGGCCTGGGCACCGCCGCCCTCACGAAGCCGGGCGTGGGCGTGGGCACGCTCCAGGTGACCGGCGACTACAAGCCCCGGCAGGTGCCCGGCCCGGTGCAGGTGCTGCTGGACGTGGTGCCCACCAACCCCTTCGCCGCGCTGGCGGAGGGCAAGATGCTCCAGGTCATCTTCTTCGCGGGCCTGCTGGGCTTCGCGCTGGTGAAGCTGGGGGAGCGCACGGAGCGTCTGCGCAAGCTCGTGGGCGAAGCCAGCGACGCAATGATTCAGGTCACCCGCTTCGTGCTGGAGCTGACGCCGCTGGGCACCTTCGGCCTCATCGCCGCGCTGGTGGGCACCTACGGCTTCGAGCGCCTGCTGCCCCTGGGCACCTTCGTCCTCACGCTGTACCTCGCGTGCGCGGTGCACGTCGTCTTCGTGTACGGCGGGCTCCTGGCGGCGCACGGGCTCAACCCGCTGCGCTTCTTCCGGGGCGCCGCGCCGGGCATGCAGGTGGCGTTCGTCAGCTCCTCCAGCTTCGCGTCCATGCCGGTGGCCCTGCGCAGCGTCACCCACAACCTGGGCGTCAACCGCGACTACGCGGCCTTCGCGGTGCCGCTGGGCGCCACCATCAAGATGGACGGCTGCGGCGCCATCTACCCGGCCATGACGTCGCTCTTCATCGCGCAATACTTCGGCCTGACGCTGTCCGCGCCGCAGCTCTTCATCATCCTGCTGGCGTCGGTGCTGGGCAGCTTCGGCACGGCGGGCGTGCCCGGCACGGCGGTGGTGATGACCACCGTCGTCCTCAGCGCCGCGGGGCTGCCCCTGGAGGGGCTGGGCTACCTGCTGGCCATCGACCGGGTGCTGGACATGATGCGCACCCTCACGAACGTCACCGGGCAGATGCTGGTGCCCGTGCTGGTGGCGCGCGAGGAGGGCCTCCTCGACCTGGACGTCTACAACCGCGCGTCCAGCAACGTGGGGCTGGAGGAGCCCCCGTCGCCGGCCGCTTGAGGACTACTTGCAGGTCTTCGCCGGCATGGAGTCGATCCAATCCGCGATGAGCTGCGAGCCCTCCGCGTGGTGAACCGTGCGGCCAATCTGCGGCATCATCTTGCCGGACTCCTCCGTGTGCATCCGGTACCAGAGGATGGACTCCGCGTGGTTGCCGGGGAGGATGTCGAACTCGCCGCCCACGCCAGCGCCCGCCGAGCCCGGGCGCTTGCATTCGCCCAGGGAGAAGACGCTCGTGTTGTCGAAGTTGAGGAACAGCTGGCTGGTGATGCCCGCCGTCCCCTTCGGGTTGTGGCAATGCGCGCAGTTGATGTCCAGGTACGTGCGCGCCCGCGTGGTCAGGTCCGCCGCCTGCGGGTCGAACGCGTCCGGCGCCTTCGGCAGCTCCGCCGCGGCCGGCAGCCCGGTCAGCTTGCCCAGCGACGCCAGGTACTCCAGCTGATCATGCTCCACGCCGCCGTAGGTGTTCGTGCGGTGCAGGTAGCGCGCCTTCACGCCAATGGGGTGCATCACCTGCGCCCCCTGGTCGTCCACCAGGTGGTGGCACTGCTGGCACTGGTTCTTGGAGGGCACCGAGTACTTGAACGACCGGGACTCCCCCTCCGTGTCGATGAACGTCACGTCGCGGGAGCGGCCGCCGGTGGCCAGCGTGGCCTCCGTCTGCTCCGTGTTCCAGACGTACGGCCACGCCTCCCAGCCCCCAGGCTGGTGCACCAGGATGCGCGTCTCGATGTAGCGCACGTCCTGGTCCGGCTTCCGCAGGTCCGCCGGGAAGGCGAACGTCTTGGTGATGAGCGTCCCCACCGGCAGGTCCAGCGCGGCCACGGGCTCGTAGTGCGCTGTCTTGCCGGGGGGAACGTAGAGGGTGCGTGACTTGACCGCGTAGTCGGAGAACAGCGCGGTGGACAGGGTGTAGGGCACGTTGCCCTCCACCGGGATGAGCCCCCCGTCCGCCGGGCTTCCCGTGAACAACCCGAAGCCCGACAGCGTGTTGGGGATGACCAGCGGGGAGCCCGCGTCCGGCTCGCCCGCGTCAACCGTTCCGGCATCCATCCCCGCATCCGCGGGACCGGCGTCCGGTGTGCCCGCGTCGGGAACCCCCGCGTCCTCCGTTCCGGCATCCGGCACGGAGGTCCCCGCGTCGGGTGTGGGGTCTTCCGGGTCGGAGGAACCGCAGGCCGCCAGCGACAGCGCCAGCAGCACCACGGGGAGACGGGGGTTCACGAACGACGTCCACATGGGTGTCACGCTCCGGGACCGCGGTTACGGGATGAGGTCGCCAATCGTCAGCGCGGGGGTGAAGCCCGCGCAGTTGAACTCGGCCTTGTTGGCCGCGTAGTGCCGCGTCGCTCCCCACGCGCCCACCAGGTCGCTGTTGCCCAGGAGCGGGACGGCCGCCTGCAGGTCCAGATCCACGATGGCCGTGGTGGTGCCCGAGGGCAGCGTGTTGTCCATGAAGCAGATGTTGATGGGGTTCACCTGCGCGCGGTTCCGGGGGGCGGGATCCACGCCGTCCCACAGCAGGTGCTCCACGTTGAGCGTGCCCACCGTCTCACCGTAGGCGTAGAGCGCCGCCAGGGCCGCGCCCAGGGGACGCAGCGACTGGCTCACGTTGCCGTTGTCCACGGAGTCGCCGCTGCCGCCCTGGAAGGTGTTGCCGTGGACGTAGACGTCCGAGCTCGCGAAGTTCCCGCCCGCCGCGGACCAGTTCGCCGGGTTGGGGTCGATGCTCAGACCGCTCAGCACCGCCACGTCCACCGTGTTGTTGTTGCCCCAGGTGTTGCCCGTCAGTTCCACGCGGCGCGACGCCAGCATGAACGTGCCCGTGCCCGCCGGGACCTGCGACACCGTGCTGCTGCTGGCCTGGACGGACGCGAAGTTGTTCCGGTTGTTGCCCGTGATGACGTTGTTCTTCACCCGGATGTCCGTGCCCTTGATGGGGTTGCCCGGCAGGTCGAACACCACCAGGCCCGTGGTGTTGTCCTGGGCGGTGTTGCCCAGCACGTAGGCGTACTGCGTGTTTTCAATCTCGATGCCCGCCACGTTCTGCTTCGCCACGCTGTTGCGCACGACGGCGTACTGCGTCTGGCCCACGTAGATGCCCGCGTCCGCGGCGTTGTACGCCTCGCAGTCGTCGATGACGACGTACTTGGACTTCACCGGGTACAGGCCGTACTTGCCGTTGCTCTCCTTGTCGGCCTCCGCCCACTCCGTGCGAACGCGGCGCATCACCACGTCCGTGGAGGACTCCACGCGGATGGCGTCCTTCTTCGCGTTCCACACCGCCAGGTCGCGCACCTCGAAGCGGTCGCCCACCACGTCCAGGCCGTTGGAGTTCGCCGCGGCGCCGGTGAACACCAGCACCGTGCTGCTCGCCCCGCCCGTGCCCTGGCCCTTCGTGCCCTTGCCCGCGCCCACCAGCGTGATGCCCTTCTGGCGGATGGTGATGGCGTTTTCGAAGGTGAACGTGCCCGCCGCCAGCGTGATGGTGGTGCACTCGGCCAGCGTGTTCACCTTGTCCTGGAGCTCCTCTTCCTGACCGGGCGCGAAGGTCAGCGTCGCCGTCGCCTTGCCCTCGCAGGAGAAGGTGCCCGCGCTGCCGCCGTCCCAGGGGATGCCCGTGTCCACGGAGCCCGCGTCGCTGCCCGCGTCCGTGTCCGTGCCCGCGTCCGTGTTCGTACCCGCGTCCACTTTCACGCCCGAGTCCGGCGTGTTGTCGTCGTCATCCGAGCAGGCGGTCAGCGAGAGGGCCCCTACCAGGGCCAGAAGGGTCGCGCTCGTAGCGCGGGTCCACTGCAAACGGGGCATGTTGTTCCTCCGCAAGGCCGCTCCGCATGGGCCACGGGGAAGCACCCGCGACCCGCGAAGCAGCGGGAAGGCGGCATGCTCGGAGCAAAGACACACTGACGACAAGCACAAGTTACACGTTTGTGTTTTGACGCAGCCCCCCTTTGCCACGTCTGGAAAAGCACGTGCACGCGGTAAGCCTATCGTTCGTAATGTGTCCGGAAGGCGATTGACGCATGGCTCCATGACAGGCGCCCGAGCAGGCCTGGTGGAAGGGCCGCCGTGCTCCCCGGAGCCCACCCGCGCGGTCATCTTGAGAAGCAGGTCGCGGCGCGGCTCCCTCTCTCCCGCGACGAAAAGGAGACTCCCATGCGCACGGGCACCCTGGTGACCCTGGTGGTGACGCTCACGTCCGGCCCGGCCATGACGGCCTTGGCGCAGGATGACGAAGCGATGACTGCCCCACAGGGTAATGACTCACAGAACCTGGATGAGCAGCAATCACTGACAACCGGCTCCGGTGACAGCACCTTCTGGGACAATTACTGGTATCAGCCGCCCGCGAACAGCGGCGGGTTCCAGCAGCCGCTCGCGGGCTCGTATCAGCTTGAACAGCCCCTCGCGGGTTCGTACCAGCTCCAGCAGCCGCTCAACGGGACGTATCAACTCCAGCAGCCGCTCAACGGGACGTATCAACTTCAGCAGCCGCTCAACGGGACGTACCAGCTCCAGCAGCCTCTCAACGGCACGTATCAACTCCAGCAGCCGCTGAACGGAACGGGCGCCACGCGGGCGCCCCGGACACGCTGAAGCCGTCCTTCCGCGTCCCTGCTACCGGGCGTTGAAGGTGTCGCATGCCTCCAGCGTCCCCTGCTCCAGGCCGCGCTTGAACCAGGTCATGCGCTGCGCGGCGGAGCCGTGGGTGAAGGACTCGGGGACGACATGGCCCCGGGCGCGCTTCTGGAGCGTGTCGTCGCCCACGGCGCTGGCGGCACCCAGGCCTTCTTCCACGTCGCCCTGCTCCAGGAGGTTGCGCTCCTTCTGGGCGTGGTTGGCCCAGATGCCGGCGAAGCAGTCCGCCTGAAGCTCCGTCAGCACGGAGAGCTGGTTGGCCTGCTCCTCGCTCGTGCGGTTGCGCAGTGACTGCACCTTGCGGGAGATGCCCAGCAGGTTCTGCACGTGGTGCCCCACCTCGTGCGCGATGACGTACGCGCGGCCGAAGTCACCGGGCGCGCCGAAGCGGCTCTCCAGCTCGTCGAAGAAGCTCAGGTCCAGGTACACCTTCTGGTCGCCCGGACAATAGAAGGGCCCCACCGCGCTCTCCTGCATGCCGCACGCGGACTGCACCGCGCCCGTGAAGAGCACCATGTGCGGCTGCACGTAGCGCACGCCCTGGGGCTCCAGCAGCGCGGGCCAGGTGTCCTCGGTGTCCGCGAGGACGACGGAGGCGAAGTCCTTCATCTTCTCCTGCTGGGGGTCCGTCACGTTGCCGGAGCCGCCCGTGGCAGGGTCGGAATACGGCGAGCCGCGCGAGCCGATCTGCACGTCGGACGGGTCACCGCCCAGCAGCATCACCAGCAGGGCCACCACCAACGACGCGGCACCACCGCCCACCGCGAGCGGGCGCCCGAAACCACCGCCCCGCCGGTCCTCGACGTTCGAGCTGCGACGTCCGCCTTCCCACCTCATCCGTGCCCCCTCGATGCAAAGACGATCCGAGGAGCAAGGTAGGCAGCGGGCCCTCCGTCAGCGACGGGGCGGCCTTGGGCGGCTGGACGTCAGGAGGTTCCCAGGGCAGGCAGGCGGCCGGGCCTCCGTCATGGACGCCCGGCCTACTTCGCGGGGGAGAAGCCCACCGCGCCGGAGGCCACGCGCGCGGCGGTGCCCAGGCGCTCCAGGAGCGTGGGACCGAAGTACTG
The DNA here is from genome assembly GCF_003612165.1 of Corallococcus aberystwythensis. Classification (GTDB taxonomy): domain Bacteria; phylum Myxococcota; class Myxococcia; order Myxococcales; family Myxococcaceae; genus Corallococcus; species Corallococcus aberystwythensis. The sequence continues at coordinate 10,359 of NZ_RAWK01000207.1, forward strand.
GTGCCGGGACTCGCCCTGTCCCGCCTGCACCTGCTCCGGCGTGTCCAGGTAGCCCACGTAGCCGTTGGCGAGCCCCAGCACGTGCGTCGCTCCGGAGGCGTCCGCCAGCGCCCGGCCCGCGCTCACGGTGGGCTCCCCCGGAATGGACAAGAGCTCCAGGGGCCCCAGCGCCAGCGCGTCCACCTCCGCGTCGCGCGGGGAGGAGGCGCACAGGAAGTTGTCCCCCGCCGCCCGGGTGAGGGCGGGCACCAGCCGCGACGAGTCCGGCCGGGGCAGCGCCGTCCGCACCCGCGCGAACGCCAGCCGCACCGGCCCCGCCTCGGGCACTCCGGCCGCCGTGTCCGCCAGCGAGGACAGCTTGCGCGCGAAGCCCAGGGCACGCTCGGGGCCCTGGCCCTCGGAGAAGGCCACGGATGCGTTGCCCGCGCTGCCCTGCACGAAGAGCGAGACGCCACCGCCCGTCTCCTCGCGCAGCGCGCTCAGCCGGCCCGGGTAGTCCGGATCCACCAGCGCCCGCTGCCGGGGAATGAGCGTGGCGTGCGCGGCGAACACCAGCACCTCCGCCACCGGCCCCGAGGGGCCACGCAGCACCACCCGCGTGACCTGGCCGTCGGGGACATCCCCCCCGGAGCGGGAATAGACGAGCCCCGCGTCCGCCGCGCCGCCCACCTCCAGCGCCACGTCCGCCATCCTGGCCGCGGCCTGCTCCAGCGCCTCGCTCGCGCCGGCCACCGCCGCGTTCACGGAGGCCTCCCGGTAGTGCCCCGTCCCGGCCAGTTCGGCCACCCAGCGGCCGTCGTAGCCTCCAAAAGAGGAGTGCGTGTGTGTGGCCACCACCAGCACCTCCTGCACACCCACCTTCGCGGCGCGCTCACGCACCCGCGCCGTGATTTCCGGGGTCACGAAGAGCAGCTCCAGCGACACCACGCCCACGCGCGCGCCACCGGCCTCCAGCACCAGGGCCCTCGCATGCAGGGGGAGCTCGGCCTGGCTCGCCTCCGGCCGGGGCGGGGAGTAGCCGGCCACCACCACCGGAAAGGGCGGGGAGAGGGCCACCTTCGCCGCGCCCGCGCGCAGGGGGCCTTCGCCACGCACCTGTGACAGCACCTCGGGCGTGCGCTCCTCCCAGCGCCCACACCAATTCCAGGAGGCGAGCGCGTAGGCGGCCCCGGCCGTTAGCAAGGCGAAGGGCAGCAGGGTGCGGAGGAAGGTGCGCCGGGAAGAGGACATGTCGCCGGGGAGCGTAACCCCTCGGTGCTTCCAGGCGGCTCCATACCTTTCAGGCAACGGCACCTTGCCTGGCCTACAGGAGCCGACGTCGACGTCGGGTGGAATACCCACCTTCAGGGCGTGCGTTCCTGTTCCGCTTCGCGGTCGAAAGGGGTAAGGCAGCGCACCATGTGCGGCATCTTCGGAATCGTGGGTCACGGAGAGGCGTCCAACCTGACGTACCTGGGGTTGCACGCCCTGCAGCACCGCGGACAGGAGTCCGCCGGCATCGTCGCGTCCGACGGGCACACCCTGCGCGCGCACCGGCAGATGGGCCTGGTGGCCGACATCTTCACCGCGCCGGTGATTGAAGAGCTCCCCGGCAAGGCGGCCATCGGCCACGTGCGCTACAGCACGGCGGGCGGCAGCGGCATCAAGAATGCCCAGCCGCTGTTCGTGAACTACGCGGGCGGCCAGTTCTCCATCGCGCACAACGGCAACCTGGTGAACGCGACGGAGCTCAAGGCGGAGCTGGAGTCGGAGGGCGCGCTGTTCCAGTCGGACGCGGACACGGAGGTGGTCATGCACCTCCTCGCCCGCTCCAAGCAGCCCACCTTCGAGGCGCGCCTCGTGGAGGCGCTGCGCCGGGTGGAGGGCGCCTACAGCATCCTGCTCCTCACGGAGGACAAGCTCATCGCGGTGCGCGACCCCAACGGCTTCCGGCCGCTGGTGCTGGGCAAGATGAAGGAAGGCGCGTACGTGCTCGCCAGCGAGACGACGGCGCTGGATCTCATCGAAGCGGAGATTGTCCGCGAGCTGGAGCCCGGTGAGCTGGTCGTCATCGAGAACGGCGTGCTGCGCACCAGCATGCCCTTCAAGCCCGCGCCCCGGCTGGGCCGCTGCATCTTCGAGCACGTCTACTTCGCCAAGCCGGACTCGGTGCTCTTCGGCAGCAGCGTCTACGAAGTGCGCAAGCGCCTGGGCGTGCAGCTGGCGCGCGAGCAGCCCGCGGAAGCGGACCTGGTCATCGCGGTGCCGGACTCGGGCGTTCCCGCGGCCATCGGCTTCTCGCAGGCGAGCGGCATCCCCTACGACGTGGGCCTCATCCGCAGCCACTACGTGGGCCGCACCTTCATCGAGCCCCAGCAGTCCATCCGCCACTTCGGCGTGAAGCTGAAGCTGTCCGCCGTGCGCAGTGTCCTCAAGGGCAAGCGCGTGGTGGTGGTGGACGACTCCATCGTGCGCGGCACCACCAGCCGCAAGATCGTGAAGATGCTCAAGGCCGCGGGCGCCGTGGAGGTGCACCTGCGCATCTCGTCGCCGCCCACGCAGTGGCCCTGCTACTACGGCATCGACACGCCCAGCCGCACGGAGCTCATCGCCGCCAGCCACACCACGGAGGAGATCGCCAAGTACGTGACGGCGGACTCCCTGGGCTACCTGTCGCTGGAGGGGCTGGGCACCGCGGTGGAGGACCCGAAGCGGAGCACCTACTGCACCGCGTGCTTCTCCGGGCAGTACCTCACCGAGAAGCTGATCCAGAGCACGAGCGCCGCCACCAAGCTCAGCGCCTGACGACGCCCGCCGCGCCTACGGTTGTGACTCCGTAGGCGCTGGCGCCTTCCCGGCGATGAAGTCCTTCAAGTCATCGGGAAGTGGCGACGCGAAGGTGACGGTCTCCCCGGTGCCCGGGTGCGGGAACGTGATGCGCTCCGCGTGGAGCGCGTGCCGGGGCAGCCGCAGCCGCGCCCACGCCTCCGGCTCCAGCGAGTGCTTGCTGAAGCGGTCGAAGTAGCCGGGGTCCGGCCCGTACATCTTGTCCCCCACCAGCGGAAAGCCCGCCTCGCGCAGGTGGATGCGGATCTGATGCTGCCGCCCCGTCTCCGGGAAGCAGCGCAGCAACGCGAACGGCGCACCGTCCTGCGTGAAGCGCTGGAGCACCTGGAAGCGCGTGCGGCTGGGCTTGCCCGCCACCGGATCGATTCGCACGGCGATGCGGATGAGGTCCGTCCCTTCCGCGATGGGCGCATCCACGACGAACGTGTCCTCGGAAGGCTGCCCCTCGCACAGCGCCAGGTACTCCTTGTGCACGTCGCGCGACAGGAACAGCCCGCCCAGCACGCGGCAGGACTCGGTGGTGCGGCCGCACACCACCAGCCCGCTCGTCTCGCGGTCCAACCGGTGCGCGGGCTCCGCGAAGCGCTCACCGAAGCGCTCGCGCAGGAGCGTCACCAGCGTGCCCTTGTGGTAGCGCGCGGTGGGGTGGATGGGCAGCCCCGCCGGCTTGTCGAGCACCAGCAGCCAGTCATCGGAGAACACGACGGGCAGCGCCGTGGGCGTCACGGGCTCCTGGCTCGCGGGGCGGCGGATGCGGAACGTGAGCCCCGGGTACACGGGCGTGGAGGGCTTGAGCCGGTACTCGTCGCACAGCACGCCGCGCAGGATGATGCCGCGCACGCGCTCCAGGTCCATGCGGCGGATCTTCTCGCAGAGGTAGCGGTCCAGCCGCCACCCCGCGTAGTTCGGCTCCACGACGAACGGGATGTCGACGTAGCCGTCGGGCACGGCCGGAGCGGGAGCGGAGTCGGCGTCTTCACGCATGGCGAGCCCGACGCTCTACCACGAACACGAAGGCCGCCTGAGCCCCGCGCACGAAGGCGCGAGCACCCGGCGGCCTGACTGCTTCACGAAACGTGTCAGCTCACCCGAAGGCGCGCTTCACCTCCACGCCCAGGAAGCGCGAGTACAGGTCCGCGATGCGCTCGCCCGTGCGGCCGTCCCACAGCTCCGGCACGCGGCCCTTCTTGAAGTCGCCGGACAGCACGCGGTTCGCCGCCTCGCGGATGCGCGCGGGGTCGGTGCCCACCACCTCGTTGGAGCCGACCTCCACGGTGATGGGACGCTCGGTCTGCTCGCGCATGGTGAGGCACGGCACGTTCAGCGCCGTGGTCTCCTCCTGCAAGCCACCGGAGTCCGTCATCACCAGCTTCGCCTGCGACGTGACGGACAGGAACTCCAGGTAGCCCATGGGGTCCACCAGCTTGAGCCCCGGCGTCTGCTCCAGCTTCGGGCCCAGGCCCTGCTCGGCAATCATCTTGCGCGTGCGCGGGTGCACCGGGAACACGACGGGCAGCTCTTTCGCCACGTCCATCAGCACGCCCAGCAGGCCCGCCAGCAGCTTCGGGTTGTCCACGTTGGACGGACGGTGCAGCGTGGCCACCACGTAGCCCTTGGGCGTGAGGCCCAGGGTCTTCAGCGTGGGCAGCTGGTCGGCCTTCTCCTTGGACGACAGGAGCGAGTCGATCATCACGTTGCCCACCAGGTGGATGTACTTCGGGTCGATGCCCTCCTTCAAAAGGTTCGCGTCCGCGTCGCGCGACGGCGTGAGCAGCAGGTCGGAGAGCCGGTCGGTGACGACGCGGTTGATCTCCTCCGGCTGGTGCCGCTCGAAGCTGCGCAGGCCCGCTTCCACGTGGGACAGCGGGATGGCCAGCTTGGACGTGACGAGCGCCGCGGCGATGGTGCTGTTCACGTCACCCACCACGGAGACCAGGTCCGGCTTCTCCTTGAGGAAGACCCGCTCCATCTCCACCATCATCTTCGCCGTCTGCTCGGCATGGCTTCCGGAGCCGATGCCCAGGTGGATTTCGGGCGGAGGCAGCCCCAGGTCCGCGAAGAAGACGTCGCTCATCTTCGCGTCGTAGTGCTGGCCGGTGTGGATGACGAGCTGCTGCAGGGACGTACGCGCGGAGATGGCCCGGTGAATGGGGGCCACCTTCATGAAATTCGGACGCGCACCAACGATGTGGATGACCTTCTTCATGTCGCTGCGGAAAATAGGCACCTGCCTGTTTCTGGCCAGTGGTGGGTCACCTCCCAGGCGCGGCGGGACGTCCTGAATCTGATAGATGCCGCCCCATGCCCGCCTCCCGCACCGTGGCCGTCATCCCCGCCCGCCATGCCAGCACCCGCTTTCCTGGCAAGCCGCTCGCCCTCATCGCCGGCCGTCCGATGATCGAACACGTCTGGCGCCGCTGTCAGGAAGCCAGTGCCTTCGACGAGGTGTGGGTGGCCACCGACGACGCGCGGATCCGCGACGTCGTGGAGGGCTTCGGAGGCCGCGCGGTGATGACCAGCCCCGCCTGCCCCACCGGCACGGACCGCATCGCGGAGGTCGCCCGCTCCCGTCCGGACGTGGACGTGTGGGTGAACGTGCAGGGGGATGAACCGCTGGTGGATCCCGCCGCACTCAAGGTGCTGGCGGACCTCTTCCAGGACGACGCCGTGCACATGGCCACGCTGGTGCGCCCCCTGGAGCCGGAGGAGGTGGACAACCCCAACGTGGTGAAGGCCGTGCTCGCCCTCAACGGCGACGCGCTCTACTTCAGCCGCGCCCCGGTGCCACACGCCCGCGAACCCGGCACACCCGTGCGCCGCCATGCCCACCTGGGCCTCTACGGCTACCGGCGTGACACGCTGCTCCAGCTGGCCACGCTTGAGCCCACCCCGCTGGAGGAGGCGGAGAAGCTGGAGCAGCTGCGCGCACTGGAACACGGCGTGCGCATCCGCTGCGCCAGTGTGTCCTGGCGCACCGTGGCGGTGGACGTGCCGGAGGACGTGGCCCGCGTGGAGGCCGTGATGCGCGAGCGCGCCGGCCTCTAGATGACCGGCAGCTCGTCCGGCTCGTCACCCGTGGGGAAGGCCTCGTCGATGCGCTGGAGCTCCTCCTTCGTGAGCTTCAGCGAGGCCGCGCTCGCGTTGTCACGCACGTGCGCCGCGTCGCTCGCCTTGGGGATGGCGAACACCGACGGCCGGCGCACGAGGAACTGGAGCGCCACCTGGAAGGGCGTCACGCCGTGCGCCTTCGCGACGGACGCCAGCACCTTGCCCCCGGCGCTGGTGGGTGACGGGAACTGCCCGTTGCCGAAGGGGCTGTAGGCCACCACCGCCACGCCCTGGGCCTCACACCACGGGACGACGGCGTGCTCGATGGCGCGCTCCTCCAGGTGGTACAGCACCTGGTTGCACGCGATGCGCCCCTTGCCCGCGAGCGCCAGCACCTCCTCCAGGTCCTCCACCCCGAAGTTGCTCACACCCCAGGAGCGGATCTTCCCCGCCGCCACCAGCTCCTCGAAGGCCTCCACCGTGCCCTCCAGAGGATGCGAACCGGGCCAGTGCAACAGGTAGCAATCCAGCCGGTCCGTGCCCAGCCGCTTCAGGCTGCGCTCGCAGGCGGACACCGTGCCCCTCCGCGTCGCGTTGGAGGGCATCACCTTGGAGACGAGGAACACCTCGTCGCGCCGGCCCGCGATGGCCTTCGCCACCAGGGTCTCCTCCACGCGCCCGTGCCCGTAGAGCTCCGCGGTGTCCAGGTGCGTGAGCCCCAGGTCCAGCCCGGCGCGCAGGGCTCGGATGGCCGCTTCCGCGTCGTCGTCCTCCATCTGCCAGGTGCCCTGTCCGATGACGGGCACCGCCACCCCGGTGTTGCCAAAGACGCGCTTCTCCATGGCCCCTCCTCACGTGGAACGGTCCCTGGAATACCACCCAGGCTTCCCGCCTGCATCCCGGCCCTGCTTCGCCGTCCGGGCTGCACGCCCCCCAAGAGTCCAGTAGGCTCCGCCGGTGCCTCCCTCCGTTACCGCTCCGACACCCAGCCGCGCCTCCGGGGTCACCGCGCGCCGCCTGCTGGCCCTCGCCCGTCCTGAACTGGGCACGCTGCTGGTCGCCACCGTCTTCCTGTTGATCAGCAGCGGCGCCAGCCTCGTGTATCCCCAGGGCGTCCGCGTCCTCATCGACGAGGCCCTCAACGCGAAGAACCGCGACCTCATCGACAAGTCCGCGCTCGTCATGCTGGCCGTCTTCCTGGTCCAGGGCGTCGCCACCGCCCTGCGCTTCTACCTCTTCTCCACCGCCGGCGAGCGCGTGGTCATGCGCCTGCGCCAGGACTTCTTCCAGCGCCTCATGGACCAGGAGGTGGCCTTCTTCGACACGCACCGCACGGGGGAGCTCACCAGCCGGCTCGCCTCCGACACCACCGTGCTCCAGAACACCGTGAGCGTGAACATCTCCATGGGGCTGCGCAACGCCGTGCAGGCCCTGGGCGGCATCGTGCTGCTCTTCTACACCTCGCCCTCGCTCACGTTCCTGATGCTCGCCATCGTGCCCCTCGTCGCCGTGGGCGGCATGGTCTACGGCCGGCGCGTGCGCGGGCTGTCGCGCAACGTGCAGGACGCGCTCGCCAAGGCCAGCGAGGTCGCCGAGGAGAGCCTGTCCGGCCTGCGCACCGTGCGCTCCTTCGCGGCGGAGCCGTCGGAGGTGGCGCGCTACGGCAACACCGTGCGCCACGCCTACGAGGTCGCCCGCCACCGCGCGCGCCAGTCCGCCGCCTTCATGGGAGGCGCCTCCAGCGCGGGCTACATCGCCGCGGTGGTGGTGTTCTGGTACGGCGGCCGGCTGGTGGTGGACGGCGAGCTCTCCGTGGGCGCGCTCACCTCGTTCCTCATCTACACGATGCTCGTGGCCATGTCCCTGGGCTCCCTGGCGGACCTCTGGGCGGACTTCATGCGCGCCTCGGGCGCCGCGGAGCGCGTCTTCGAACTGATGGACCGCGCGCCCGCCATCCCCGCCACGGAGGGCGAGCGCCCCGCCACCGTCGAGGGCCGCGTGGAACTGCGCGGCGTGCACTTCGCCTACCCCACGCGCCCGGACGTGCCGGTGCTCCAGGGCATCGACCTCACCGTCAACGCCGGCGAGGTCGTCGCCGTGGTGGGCTCCTCCGGCGCCGGCAAGTCCACCCTCGCCGGCCTCATGTCCCGCTTCTATGATCCGCTCCAGGGCCAGCTCCTGCTGGACGGCCGCCCCCTGAAGTCCCTGGACCCCAGCTGGCTGCGGCGCCACGTGGGCATGGTCGCCCAGGAGCCCCTGCTCTTCTCCTGCTCCATCGCGGACAACATCCGCTACGGCCGCCCGGACGCCACCGACGCGCAGGTCGAAGCCGCCGCCCGCGCCGCCAACGCGCACGACTTCATCCAGCGCTTCCCGGACGGCTACCGCACGGAGGTGGGCGAGCGGGGCGTGCAGCTGTCCGGCGGCCAGAAGCAGCGCGTGGCCATCGCGCGGGCCGTGCTCAAGGACCCCCGCATCCTCATCCTGGATGAAGCCACCAGCGCCCTGGACTCGGAGAGCGAACACCTGGTGAAGGACGCCCTGGACCGGCTGATGCAGGGCCGCACCACGCTCATCATCGCCCACCGCCTGTCCACCGTGGCCAACGCCCAGCGCGTGCTGGTGATGGAGCACGGCCGCGTGGTGCAGAGCGGCACCCACTCCACCCTCATGACGCAAGACGGCCTGTACCGCCGCCTCGTGGAGCGTCAGGTCGTCGCCGCCTGAACGCTCGTTCACCAGACGGGCTCCGGGGGCCTCCCGCTCTTCGTGGCGCGAAAAACGGACGCGCATTATCTCTGCTGCCGCAAGAAAGGAGGTGATGCCTTGAACGACAGCAAGATCAAGGCGTCTACCTCCGTCGCGGTGGCCTGCTAACGCAGCGTCTCCCCGGCGGAAGTGACGCCCGCGGTACAGAGTCGCCCCTGCCTTTGCCGGCGGGGGCGACTTTTTTCGTCCCTCCCCCGTCC
>NZ_RAWK01000208.1 GCF_003612165.1 Corallococcus aberystwythensis
GGTACGCCCCCCGCCCCGGCAGCCTCCGCCGCCTGTCCGCCACCACGCCGCCCTGGGGACCTACCACGAACCGGGTGAGTTCCGCCTGTGCCTTGCGCGAACCGCACCCGACGCAGGTCCTGACCGGACCTGACGCCGTGATTTCCGTGGGATGTGTCCCGGGCCGTTTGGTTTCGCGGCGCATCCACCTACCCCCTTGTCATTACGGTGCCTTGGCCGCTTCCGCGCCCTCCGAGCCGCCAGCCGACGCCAGCAGCCCCCGCTCCGCGTTCAACTCCGCGCGCAGCTTGGCCTCTTCCACCAGGTAGTTCTCCGCCGCGCTCTTCAGCTGGCGGGCCTTCTTGATGCCCACCCCCGGCACGTCGCCCAGGCGGGTGAGGTCCTTCTCGTTCGCGATGTCCTCCACCGTGCGGTAACCGGCGAGGATGAGCTGCTCGATGGTCTTCTCGCCGACGCCGCGCACGCGCGCCATGCGCTCCGGCTGGGACAGCTCGTCCGGGTGGCGGCGGGCCTCGGCCAGGCGGGCCTGCTCGCGCTCGTAGTCCATGCGCGACAGCTCCTGCTGGTCCTCCACCATGCGCTTCTTGGCCTCTTCCTGCATGGCCGCGATGCGGGTGGGGTCGATGCCGGGGATCTGCGCCAGCATTTCCGCGTTGGCGTCCGCCACGTCCCGCGCCTGACGGAAGCCGTGCGCGTAGAGCGTCTCCACCAGCATCTCGTTGACGCCCGGCAGCGCGCCCAGGGAGCGGCTGGCGAACTCGCGCATCTCCCGCACGCGGCTCTCGCTGTTGATGTCCAGCTTCCAGCCGGTCAGCTGGGCGGCCAGGCGCACGTTCTGCCCGCGCCGGCCGATGGCCAGGGACAGCTGGTCGTCCGGGACGATGAGCTCCATGGCGTGGTTCGCCTCGTCGATGATGACGCGGCTGACCTCCGCCGGGGCCAGGGCCGAGCAGACGAAGCGGGCCGGGTCTTCATCGTAGGGGACGATGTCGATCTTCTCCCCGCGCAGCTCCTGCACCACCGCCTGCACGCGGCTGCCCTTCATGCCCACGCACGCGCCCACGGGGTCCACGTCCGAGTCGCGGCTGGACACGGCGATCTTCGCGCGGCCACCGGGCTCACGCGCCGCCGCCTCGATGACGACGATGCCTTCCGCGATTTCGGGCACCTCCATCTCGAAGAGCTTGGTGAGCAGGTTCACGGACGCGCGCGACAGGACGATCTGCGGGCCCTTGGACTCACGGAGCACGTCCAGCACGTACGCCTGGACGCGGTCGCCGGGGCGGTAGGTCTCACGCGGGACCTGCTCGCGGACGGGCAGCACGGCTTCCGCGCGGCCCAGGTCCACCACGATGTTGCCGCGCTCGAACCGGCGGGCGATGCCGGTGACGATCTCGTTCTTGCGGTCCTTGTACTCGTTGAAGACGTTCTCGCGCTCGGCGTCGCGGGTGCGCTGCAGGATGACCTGCTTGGCCGTCTGCGCCGCGATGCGGCCGAAGCCGCGGCGGAAGGTCTTCAGGCGCAGGATGTCGCCGTACTGGTCGTCCTGGGCCTTGGCTTCCGCGGCGTCCTCGTCCCGGTAGAAGATCTGGAAGACGAGCTCGTCACCGGGCTCCACTTCCATGCCCTTCTTGTGGGCCTCTTCCATGGTGATCTGATTCACGGCCTGGACGGGGTCCGTGATTTCCGCGACCACGGTGATGGCCTGGAAGAGCTCCACGACGCCCTTCTCCGGGTCGTACTTGGCCTCCAGGTTGCGGTCCTGGCCAAAGTGCTTCTTGGCCGCGGTGTTCATCGCGTCCTCGAGGGTGGCAATGAGCACGGCCCGTTCGATGCCCTTGTCCTTGGCGACCTGGTCCAGGACGAGGTTGAGGTTGACTGCCGGGTTGGCGGGCGTGGGCATGGCTTTGTCTTCTCCGAAAATGGGTCCACGGGCGGCCCTGGCGCGAACAGGGTCCCCTGTATGTGGGCTTCTAGAACTCGAACTCCAGATGGGCCTTGGCGATGTCCTTGAACGGGATGGCGAAGACGCCGCCCCCTTCCACGTCCACGGAGATGGCGTCGGCCGCCACATCGGTGAGCGTGCCGCTGAAGTTCTTCCGCGGCGGGTCACCCAGCGGGCCGAAGGTCTTCACCTTGACCTTCTGCCCCTTCACCCGTTCGAAGTGCGCCGGCTTCTTCAAGGGCCGGTTCACACCCGGGCTGGACACCTCCAGGTTGTATTCCTGGGGGATGAAGTCCTCCACGTCGAGCACCGGATCCACGGCGCGCGACACCTGGGAGCACTCTTCCAGTCCCACCCGGCCACCGGGCTTGTCGATGAACAAACGCAACACCCAGCCCTCGCGCTCGCGGACGTACTCCACGTCCAGGAGCTCCAGGCCTTCGTTCGCCACGATGGGGTCTAGCAGCGACGCCGCCTTCTCCTCCACCGTCTGTTTGATGTTCTTCGGCTCCATGGCCAGGAAACAGGTCTCCAAAAACGCGAAAAGCGGGCACGGCGGCCCACTTTTCGAATGTGATGCGTCGAAAAATGTCGGGGCGTCCGTAACACACGCCCCCTCGGGGTGTAAAGGAAGGACACACCCCGAGGCACCGGGTCAAACGTCCCCCGGGATTGAAGGATTCCCAGGGGTTCCGAGTCACGCCGGTGGCGTTATAACGCCCCCATGCACCTCATCGCCGCCGCTCAGATGGTGTCCACCGCGGACAAGGCCTACAACCTGGACGTGGCCACGCGCCTCGTGCGCCAGGCCGCCTCCCTGGGAGCCCACCTGGTGGGCCTGCCGGAGAACTTCTCCTGGATGGGCCCGGAGCCCGAGCGCCCCTGCGCGGCGGAGGGCCTGGAGGGCCCCACCCTGAGCCGGATGGCGGAGCTGGCCCGGGGGACGAGGACGACGCTCCTGGCCGGCTCCATCCTGGAGGAGGGAGCGCCCGGCGGGCGGCTCTACAACACCAGCGTCCTGTTCGGCCCGGATGGCGCCCGGCTGGCCGTGTACCGGAAGATGCACCTGTTCGACGTGGATGTCGGAGACGGGGCCACCTACCAGGAGTCCGCGGCCGTGGCGCCGGGGACGGAGGTGGTGGCGGCGGACACCGTGGTGGGACGGCTGGGCATGAGCGTCTGCTACGACCTGCGCTTCCCGGAATTGTACCGGCGGCTGTCCAAGGACGGGGCGACGCTGCTCGCGGTGCCGGCGGCCTTCACGATGATGACCGGCAAGGACCACTGGGAGGTGCTGCTGCGCGCCCGCGCCATCGAGAACCAGGCGTACGTGCTGGCCCCAGCCCAGGGCGGACGGCACTCCGCGCAGCGGCTGACGTATGGCCACGCGATGGTGGTGGACCCGTGGGGGCTGGTGACGGCGCGGGCCTCCGAAGGCGAGGGCCTGGCGGTCGCGCCGGTGGACCCGGAGCTCCAAGCACGCATCCGGCGGAATTTGCCGTGCCTATCACACAGGCGACTGGACTAGCAGGCGCGCGTGAACGGGATGGGGCGGGGGGCCCCTTCCTTCGCGGTTTTCCGGGTAGAGTGGCCGCAGGAAGACCCCTCTGGTGAATGGACGACGCTGGCCTCCCCTGCTTTTCGCGGTCGCACTCATGGCCCTGCCTCCCGGCTGCACCGCCGATGAGAAGCCCCGAGGGCCCACCGAGGCGCCCCTGCCTCCGCCTGTTCCCCGCGCGCACCTGCGGGAGCTGAAGGGGGACGTGCAGATCAAACGCGCGGTGGCGGACGAGTGGAGCCCCGCGCGCGACGAGCTGCCCCTCTACGAGAACGACAAGGTCCGCACCGAGGCCGGAGCCAGCGCCCAGGTGGTGTTCGCCAACGGAAGCACCCTGCACCTGAGGGGCGATTCCCTGGTGGGTATCGCGGAGAGCAAGCTCCGGACGGATGTCACCGTCCTCCGGGGACGGGTGGACGCCACCCTGGAGAAGCCAGCCACCCAGTCGCTGTCCGTCACCACTCCATCCGCCACGGTTCGCGCGGGCAGGAAGATCGAATTCCAATGAAGGCCGCCCTCTGGCTCAGCGCGTGGATGGGGCTGTCCGTGGTGCCGTCAACCGCCCCGACGTCCGTAGGGCGCGAGTCGCCGGAAGGCGCTCCCCTTCCCGGAGGCGCCTCGGCGCCAGGGCCGCGCAAGGCTCCCGGCACGGAGCCGCAGACGGCGCTCAAGGCGCTGGAGATGTCGCGTGCGGCGGTGAAGGCCGCGCCGGAGGATGCGCGCCGCCTTGAGGCCGAGGCCCGCCTCAAGGACGCGGAGACGCACTTCCAGGCCGCGCGGTACGCGGACGCGCTGCACAAGGCGGACGAGGCGTGGGCGCTGCTCAACCCGCCCCAGCCGTCCAACTTCACGGTGGAGGTGGACCACGACGCGGGCACCACCACCGTCACCCACCGCCAGGGGCCGCCCGTCACCGTGGAGGCGCAGCACGCCACCCGCGTGCTGGCGAAGGGCGAGTCCGTGCGCGTGCAGCAGGGCACCGTGCTGCCGGAGCCGCCCGGCGCTCCGCAGCTGGCGCAGCCCGCTGACAAGGTCCGCCTCACGCTGAAGCCGGCGTCCGGAGACCTGCTGGGGCCGGTGACGCTGACGTGGGCCTCCGTCACGAGCGCCACGCGGTACGAGGTGGAGGTCGTCGCCGAAGGCGTGGAAGGCGGAGTGGCGCCGGCGCCGGTGCGCTCGGTGGTGGCCGCGCGGCAATGGACGTTGCCGCCGCTGCCCGCGGGCCGTTATCGCTGGACGGTGACGGCGGTGAGCCCGGAGCAGGGGCGGTCCCTGCCCTCCCAGACACGGCGCTTCGAGCTGGCCGCGGAATCGCTCGAACTCAACGTCAAGGTGAAGAACGGCTGGCAGAAGTAGCCGCCGTTGCCGCGAGGAGCCCCCGCCGTGCGACTTTTCAAAGCCATTCTTCTCTTGATGCTCGTGGTCAGCATCATCCCCACGGTGATGGTGGGTTGGTTGTCGGTGTCCCATACGCGGGAGCTGCTCATCCGCGACGCGCAGGAGCTGGCGCAGGAGCGCGTGAAGCAGCTGCGGCTCAAGGCGGAGAGCTTCCTGGAGGACCCCACGGAGCGGGTGGTGGGGCTGTCCAGCGTGCCGGGCGGCTTCTTCACCCTGTCGCGCGACACGCAGCGGCTGCACATCGCGTCGGTGCTCAACCAGCGCCCGGAGGTGCTGGCGCTCACGGTGTTCGGCGCGGACCGGCAGCGGCTGCCCGGCCTGCAGGCCTTCGCGGTGCACGACATGGCGCCCAGCGCGGTGGCGGAGCACGAGGAGCGCGCCCGGGCGCTGCTGGAGGAGGGGCTCACCGGGGTGCGCTACTCGGACGTGGTGGCGTCCCAGGGTGGCGGCGGCGGCGGGCCGGTGGTGACGCTGGCCTTCCCCGTGGGTGACCCGGTGCAGGGCTACATGGCCGCGGACCTGACGCTCGCGGGCCTGCGGCTGATGCTGGCGCAGGAGCGCGTGGGCAGCACGGGGTTCGCGTACCTGGCGGACCGGCACGGCCGCTTGATCACGGGCGGCGGCGACCTGGGCGCGGTGGGCGACGATGTGTCCAAGCGGCTGCCGCTGGCGCACCTGCTCAAGCAGCGCGAGGGCACGCCCGACACGGAGCTGTTCCACGTGGGCAACTTCGGCGACGGGCGCGCCGCGGTGGTGTCCGCGTACTCGGTGCTGCCGGAGGCGGGCTGGGCCATCGTGTCCGAGCAGCCGGTGGAGCACGCCTACCGCCAGGTGGAGACCATGGAGCGCCGCATCCTCCTGGGCCTGGGCGGCGCCATCCTGGTGGCGCTGGTGCTGGCGGCCATCTTCTCGCGCAACCTCACGCAGCCCCTGAAGACGTTCATCGCGACGTCGCTGGAGCTGGCGCGCGGCAAGTTCGGAGTGGAGGTGCACCTCAAGCAGAAGAACGAGCTGGGGGAGCTGGCCCAGACGTTCAACTACATGAGCAAGCAGCTCCTGGCGTACGACATGGAGACGCGCGGCCTCTACGAGAGCCTGGAGAAGGGCTACCTGGAGACCATCGTCGCGCTGGCCAACTCCATCGACTCCAAGGACGCGTACACGCGCGGCCACAGCCAGCGCGTGGGCGACGTGGCGGTGGAGATTGGCAAGGAGCTGAAGCTCACCGAGCGCGAGCTGCGGCAGCTGCAGTACGGCGGCATCCTCCACGACATCGGGAAGATTGGCATCGCGGAGAACATCCTCTGCAAGCAGTCACGCCTCACCGACCAGGAGATGGCGCTGATGCGCGAGCACCCCGCCATTGGCGACGCCATCATCGGTCCCGTCACGTTCCTGGGCCCGGTGCGCGCGTGCGTGCGCCACCACCACGAGCGCTGGGACGGCACGGGCTACCCGGACAAGCTGAAGGGCGAGGCCATCCCGATGCTCGCGCGCATCGTGGCGTGCGCGGACACGTTCGATGCGTGCACCTCCACGCGCCCCTACCAGAAGGCCATGCCGCTGGAGAAGGCGATGGAGATCCTGGACAACCTGAGCGGCGCCCAGCTGGACCCCAAGGTGGTGCAGGCCCTGCGCGCGGTGCTGGCCCAGCGGGGCGTGCGGCTGGAAGGCCACCGGCAGCCCGTCAAGCTGGCTTCCTGAAGCCCCGTCTCCCGGGCTCCTTCGCTTTCGCGGCAACCACCCCACCCCGCTGGAAGGATGGTAGGGAGGGGCAGTTGCCCCAAGCCTTGGAAGGTGGACCGGTGAGCAATTTCTGGGATCGCATCAAGCCCGCGCCCAAGCCCGTCAGCGCGACGGATGCGAAGCTGTCCGCGGACGGCGAGTCGCTGACGCTGACGTGGGATGACGGCGCGACGACGACGGCCACCGCGCAGGTGCTGCGCCAGCAGTGCCCGTGCGCCGCGTGCGTGGACGAGTGGACGGCGAAGCGCACGCTGGACCCCTCGCAGGTGCCCGCGAACCTGCGCGTGCTGCAGATGCAGCCCGTGGGCAACTACGCGCTCGCGTTCGTCTTCAGCGATCAGCACAGCACGGGCATCTACCCGTGGAATCAACTGAGGGTCATCACCCAGTCGCAGGGCTGAGGCTCCCCACCGCGCCCCTCCAGAGGTCCATGTGACGTCGCGCTATCGGCTGTTGCAACCGCTGGCCACGGGAGGCATGGCGGAGCTGTTCCTGGGAGTGGCGAAGGGCGCGGAGGGCTTCGAGCGCACCGTGGCCATCAAGCGCGTGCTGCCGCACCTGGCGCGTGAGCCGGACATCGCGAGCATGTTCGTCTCCGAGGCGCGGCTGGCCATGCTGCTGCAACACCAGAACATCGTCACCGTGCACGACGTGGGAGAGAGCGCCGAGGGGCTCTTCCTGGTGATGGAGCTGGTGGACGGCTGGGACCTGGGCGCGCTGATGCGGGCGGTGACGCGCCAGGGGCTGCGGATTCCTCCGCACCTGGCGGTGTTCATCGCGAGCCAGGCCCAGGCGGGATTGCAGCACGCGTACCGCCGCCAGCACGAGGGTCAGGTCGTGATGACGGCGCACCGGGATGTGTCGCCGTCCAACCTGCTGGTGTCGCGTGAAGGCGAGGTGAAGGTCACGGACTTCGGCATCGCGCGGCTGGCGGGCCTGTCGCGCACGGAGCCTGGAGCCTTCAAGGGCAAGGTGCCCTACGCGGCGCCGGAGGTCCTCCGGGGCGAGCCGGCCACGGCGCTGAGCGACCAGTTCTCCCTGGGCACCCTGCTGGCGGAGATGCTCGCGGGGCAGCACCCGTTCGGCGGCTCAGCGGAGCCGATGGCGGTGGCGTACTCCATCCTCAACCGCGCGCCCGCGTCGCTGCCGGACGTGCCGGCGTCGCTGGCCACGCTGGTGCTGCGCATGCTGTCGCGCGACCCGGCGGCCCGCTTCCCCGAGCCGGAGGACGTGTCGGAGGCGCTCGCGCGGTGGCTCGCGCAGACGGGGGAGCCCGCGTCGTCGCATGCGCTGGCGACCTTCCTGCGCGGCGTCCGGCTGCCCATGTCCGTGGGAGAGGTGGCCCGGGCCGCCCTGGCGGAAGCCCCCGCTTCAACGTCCGCGTCGTTCGTGATGTCCGCCGCGCCGCGCGAGGGCATGGACCTGGGGCGGGTTCCCTCCGCGCCCGGTGCTGCCCGGCCGGCGACGGCTCATGGCGGTGGGACTGTTGCGTCCGCGCCGTGGAAGGCGCCTCCCGCGGCCGTTCCCGTGGGGGCGGAGGAAGAGGAGCCGTGGAGCCCGCCGGCCGGAGGCGTCTCACTGTCCGCGTCCGGCGACGTGGTCCACACCTGTGCCCTGTGTGGCTCGGCGCTGGAGTCCCCGGAGTCGCCGTGCGCGTCCTGCACACGGGGGCCTTCCGCGCGTTGGAGCGATGCGAGCACGTCACCGGTGGATCCGGTGATGACCGGCGGTACAGGCCCTGTGAGCGCGCGCGGGACGGCGCCGGCCGCATCCGCTCGGCCCCAAGCGAATGCGCCCGCGTCGGCGGCCCCTGGTTCCGCGCGGTCCCAGCCCAATCCCCCCGCGTCTGCTCGAGCTCCGACGAATGCGCCTGTGTCGGCGGCCGCTGCTTCCGCGCGGCACCCGGCGAATGCGCAGGCCCTGGCGACATCCTCGGCCGCCCGGTCCCAGCCGGATGCGCCCGCGCTGGCCACGCAGTCCCTTTCGGACCTGGACGGGACGGAGCGAGGGGAGCGGCCCAGCATCCGTCAGGCGGGCCAGGGCGACCTGGAGTTGGAGGAGCGCGCGCCCCGCGCGGAGAGCAGTCCGACGGAGTTCGAGCCCATGGCGTTTCCCCGCCCCCGCGGGCGCTGGGGACTGGCGGTGGCGCTGTTCGGCACCGCGGCGGTGCTCTCGGCGGGCGCGCTGTTCCTGTGGCCCCGCTACGAGGCCCAGGTGATGCACGCGCTCGGCGCTCCGACGGCGCTCCTGTCCATCCGCAGCGAGCCCTCCGGCGCCACCGTCCTGGTGGACGGCGTGGAGGTGGGCAAGACGCCGCTGTCGATGGACAACGTCTACCCCGCGCGCTCCGTCACGGTGCAGCTCAAGCTCAAGGGCTACCGCCCCTGGACGGGCTCGTTCATGGGGGGACGCAAGGCGGACGTGGCGGCGGAGCTCAAGCGCTGACGCGCCGCCGGGGCCTGGGGGCGGCCCGCCCTACTTCACCAGCCGCAGGTGACCACCCCGGCGCGGCGGCTGCGGCTCCTCCGGGGGCCCACCCTCGGGCGGCGGTGGCGGGGCCGCGACCTCCGGACGTGACTCCGGTTCGTCGGGGCGCTCCGCCTGCACCTCGCGCAGGAAGGCGCGGGGCCTTTCGGCGGCGACGGGCACGGGCGCGGGCGCGGGCTGCGGTGGACGCGCGACGGAGGCCGATGCCACCGGGGGCTGCTGGAGCAGCTCCGGCGGCATCTCCTCCGGGTACATCCAGAACTCCTTCGTCACGTGGCTGGCGATGGCGAACAGCGCCGACCAGGGCACCGCCACCGTGAAGCGCGAACCGGAGAAGCTCAGCGTGGAGCGCACGCCCCACTCGCCCACCGTGAGGTCGGGCGGCTCGAAACGGTAGGAGAGGTTGAGGCGCAGATGCGCTTCGCCTCGGAGGCTGGCGGGGACGAGCACGCCGGGGCGGCGCGCGTCCAGGTGGATCATCACCATGCCCTGGTCGAGCGCGGCCAGCAGCCGCTCCTTCTTGTCGGAAACCTTCTTGTCCATTCCAGCCTGTCCGGCGGGGAAATTCGGGCGCGCCCTCAACGACGGCGCACTTCCCGGTCCATCTCCCGCTTCGTCTCCCGTTCCTTGATGTCGTGGCGGCGATCTTCGTGCGTCTTGCCGCGGCACAGGCCCAGCTCCACCTTGGCCCGGCCCTTCCTGAAGTACAGCACGAGCGGGATGATGGAGTAACCGCGCTCGCGCACCTTGGCCGTCCACCGGTCGATCTCCGCGCGGTGCATCAGCAGCTTCCGGCCCCGCGTGGGCAGGTGGTCGAAGACACTGGCCGCCTTGTAGGAGCCAATGTGGGCGTTGAGCAGGAACAGCTCCGTGCCCTTCTGGAGCGCGTAGGCGTCCGACAGGTTGGCCGTTCCTTCACGCAACGACTTCACCTCGCTCCCCGTGAGCTCCAGCCCGGCCTCTATCTTCTCATCCACCGTGTAGTCGAAGCGCGCACGCCGGTTCTCGGCAATGAGCTTCACCCCCGGCTCCGCACCCACACCCTTCGACTTTCCAGCGGCCATAACGTGTCCCGGGTCTCCTAACCGGCCAGCGGCATGTTGTCGATGAGCCGCGTGGTGCCAGAGAAGGCCGCCACCAGCATCCGCGCCGTCTGTCCGGGCGCCACAGTCACCAGGGGTGCAAGGGTCCCTGCGTCCCGCACCTCCACGTAGTCCTCCCGGAGGTCCGCTGCCTGCAATTCACGGCGGGCGGCCTCCACCAGCGCTCCCGTGTCCCGGGTGCCGGAGGCGAGCAGGCCCTGGGCCGCCCGGATGCCCTTCGACAGGGCGAGCGCCCGGCGGCGTTCATCCGCGGACAGATACGCGTTGCGGCTGCTCATGGCCAGCCCGTCCGCCTCGCGGATGGTGGGCATGCCCACGATGTCCGCGCCCAGGTGCAGGTCGCGGTTGAGCGTCTTGATGACCTGGAGCTGCTGGTAGTCCTTCTCACCAAAGAGCGCCACGGCCGGGCGGAACAGCGCCAGGAGCTGCGTGACGATGGTGGCGACGCCCCGGAAGTGGCCGGGACGCCGCTCGCCGCACAGCCCCTGGCTGACCTCCGTGACGTCCACGTAGGTCTGGTAGCCCGGGGGATACATCGCCGCGGGCTCCGGCGCGAACACGGCGGACACGCCCGCGCTCGCGCACTTCGCCAGGTCCCCCTCGAAGTCGCGCGGGTAGCGCGCCAGGTCCTCGCGGGGACCGAACTGCGTGGGGTTCACGAAGATGGAAGCAGCCACCACGTCCGCGCGCCGGCCGCCCTCCCTCATGAGCGACACGTGCCCTTCATGCAGGAAGCCCATGGTGGGCACGAGCGCCAGCGTCCTTCCCTCCTTCTGGAGGGACGCGACCCAGGCCTTCACTTCTGGAACGGTGCGCAGGACGTGGGGAGCCATGGCTAGACCGGGGCCCCGTAGATGCCGCCGACCTTCTCAGCCGCCTCGCCAGCGCCCTCCGCTTCGGGGACGACGGGCGTGGGCGTCACCAGCCGGATGCCCTTGGTGGCCTTGAAGCTGTGCTCTTCATCCGGGAAGGTGCCCGCGCGCACTTCAGCGAAGTACGTGTTCGCGGCCTCCGTGATGTTCCCGTGCAGGTTGGCGAAGCGCTTGACGAACTTCGGCTTGAAGTCCGGGTTCATGCCCAACAGGTCGTAGCAGACCAGCACCTGGCCATCGCAGTGCTTGCCCGCGCCGATGCCGATGGTGGGAATCTTCAGGCTCTGGGTGATGGTGCGCGCCAGCTCCAGCGGCACGCCCTCCAGCACCAGCGCGTAGGCGCCCGCGGCCTCCAGCGCGAGCGCGTCATCCAGCATGCGGCGCGCGGCGTCCTCGTCGCGGCCCTGCACCACGTAGCCGCCCATCTTGTGCACCGACTGCGGCGTCAGCCCCAGGTGGCCCATGACGGGGATGCTGGCGCGGACGATGGCGCGCACGGTGTCGGCGAACTCGGCGCCGCCCTCCAGCTTCACGCTGCCCACGTTGCCTTCGGAGACGAGCCGCCCGGCGTTGCGCACCGCCTCCTGCGGCGACACCTGGTAGCTCATGAACGGCAGGTCGCCCACCACGTGCGCCCGCTTCGCGCCGCGAGCCACCGCCGCCGAGTGGTAGACCATCTGGTCCATGGTCACGGGAAGCGTGGAGTCCTGGCCCTGGACGACCATGCCCAGCGAGTCACCGACCAGGAGCACGTCCGCGCCTCCCTCGTCGAGGATGCGCGCGAACGTCGCGTCGTACGCAGTGACCATGCAGATTTTCTGACCGGACTGCTTCAGGCGCTTCAGCGTGTGGATGGTGACCTTGTCCTTCACGGTTCACCTCCTGTGGCAAGACGGGTGGGACAGCCGCGTGGAACGTCAGGCCCCTCGCCGTCCCCAGGGGGATCGCCGGAGGCCAGGGTTCCACGGGGATGCACTCTAACGCCCTCGGGGCCGCGTGGGGGGATCACTGCATCCCGCCAGGCAACCAGCCGGGCGGCGGCCGTCAGCCCCGGCGGGACCGGGGGGTGTAGTGCTGCACGCCGGACTTCGCGGACGCGATGGCCTGCATCAGGTCCTCGCGGTCCTGCTCGTTGTGCACGAAGTCGATGTCCGACGTGTTCACCACCAGGAGCGGCGTGTCCTGGTAGTGCGCGAAGAAGTCGTTGTAGGCGTGCGTGAGCGACTCCAGGTAGCCCGCGTCGAACTTGCGTTCGAACTCACGGCCGCGCTTCTTGATGCGATGCAGCAGCACGTCCAGCTGGGCCTGGAGGTAGATGACCAGGTCGGGCTGCGGGACGCGGGGCCCCAGGGCTTCGAAGACGCGGTCGTAGAGGGCCAGCTCGTCGGACGCCAGCGTGAGGTTGGCGAAGATGCGGTCCTTCGCGAACAGGTAGTCGCTCACGGTGACGGCACGGAACAGGTCCTGCTGGAAGAGCTCCTGCTGCTGGCGGAAGCGCGACAGCAGGAAGAACACCTGCGTCTGGAACGCGAACTTCTGCCGGTCCGCGTAGAAGCTGGAGAGGAAGGGGTTCTCCTCCACGACTTCGAGGATGCGGCGGCTGCCCAGGCGCTCCGTGAGGAGGTTGGTGAGGCTCGTCTTGCCCACGCCGATGGGGCCTTCGACGACGATGTAGCGGTGGTCCATCGGCCCGAGGCCTCCGCCCCCGGAATCCACGCATGGGACACATGCGCGCGCGGGGGGCGGATAACACAACCATGCCCCCGCGCATCCGGCAATTTTCGCCGGATCACCCCACCCTTGCGCCATCTGGAGTCATCCCCTACGGTGCCCGCGAACACGGACAGCGGAGCAACGGGCCTAAAGATGCGCGGCAGGCAGCGGGTGAAGACGGCGGTAGTGGACCTGGTGGAGCCCACGGAAGTGGCGCCCGCCGCCCGTCCGGCCACGGCCCCTCCCGCACCTCCGGTGGACGTGGATCCACTCTATGGCGTGGCCCTGCTCAAGACGGCCTTCGAGCTGAAGCGCCGGCCGGAGGGCTCCGTGGAGGAAGTGCTCAGCGGCGTGCTCGCGCGCCTGCGCATCGACGAGGACGAGTTCCGCGCGTTCCTCGCCCAGCAGGGTGGGCTCCTGGCCGTGCTGGGCCAGAAGCGCTGACGTCCCCTGCTCCTCCGCTCCTACTCCTCTGACGAAGTGTCCTCTTCCGGCGCGTCCGGGGGCGGCGGCGCCATGGCGGTGACGGGGCCCAGGGCGCGCTCGATGGCGGCGAACTCCTCCGGGGAGAGCGTCTCCGCGCGGCGGCCCGGGTCGATGCCCGCCGTCCGCAGCGCGGCCAGCATCACCTCCGGCGGCGCCAGGCCCTTGTCGGACTTGAGCGAGTTGATCAGCGTCTTGCGGCGCTGCGCGAAGCTGGCCTTCACCAGCCGCGTGAAGCGGGCCTCGTCCACCAGCGGCGCGCGGGGCTTCTTGAGCCGCGTGAGCCGCAGCACGGCGGAGTCCACCTTCGGAGGCGGATGGAAGCGCCACGCCTCCAGCGTGAGCACCTGCTCCACGTCGAAGTGCAGGCCGAGCAGCACCGTGAGCAGCCCGTAGTCGCGGTTGCCGGGCTCCGCGGCCAGCCGCACCACGACCTCCTTCTGGAGCGTGAAGACGGCGCGCGAGATGTGGGCGCGCTGCGCGAGCACCTGGAAGAGGATGGGGCTGGTGAGGTGGTACGGCAGGTTGCCGACGAGCGCGATTTCCGGCGCGCCCGCCACCTGGGCGAAGTCCACCGTGGCGGCGTTGCCGGACACCACGCGCACGCCGGGGATGGCCTCCTTCTCCAGCACGGCCACCATGTCGCGGTCGCGCTCCACGGCGGTGACGTGCGCGCCGGTGGCGGCGAGGAAGCGCGTGAGGTGGCCCAGGCCCGGGCCCAGCTCCACCACGGGCTCGCCCTCGCGCAACACGAGCGCGTCCGCGATGGCCTGGAGCGCGTCCGGGTCCCCGAGGAAGTTCTGTCCCCAGCTGTGCTTGGCCCGCAGGCCGTGTCGCTTGAGGATTTCGCGCGGAGAATCCACTTTGAGGCCCCTACTCCATGCGCCAGGCGGGGTCGGCCGCGAGGCGGAAATCACCGCGCAAGCCGCGGCGCCACGCTTCATACCCCGCGACGGCGATCATCGCGCCATTGTCCGTGCACAGCCGCACCGGCGGCAGGAACATGCGCAGGCCCCGCTCCTCCGCCCGCTGCTTGCACAGCGCCCGCAGCCGTGAGTTCGCCGCCACGCCGCCGCAGAGCACCAGTTGGGTGTGGCCCAGCTTCTTCGCCGCGGCGACGAGCTTCTTCGACAGCACGTCCGCCACCGCCTCCTGGAACGACGCGCACAGGTCGTGGAGGGCCTGGCCTTCCGGCACACCGTGCTTCTGGACGTGGTGGAGCACCGACGTCTTCAGCCCGGAGAAGGACACGTCCAGGTTGTCGCCCGGCAGCGCGCGCGGGAAGCGGATGGCCTCCGGGTTGCCCTTCTGGGCCAGCTCGTCGATGGGCTGCCCGCCCGGGTACGGCAGGCCGAGGATGCGCGCCGTCTTGTCGTAGGCCTCGCCCGCGGCGTCGTCGCGCGTGCGGCCCACGAGGCGGTAGTTCCCGTAGTCGCGCACCTCGTAGAGGCTGGTGTGGCCGCCGGAGACGACGAGCCCGAGGAACGGCGGCGCGGGCGCGTCCTCCAGCAGCCGGATGGCCAGCAGGTGCCCTTCCAGGTGGTTGGCGCCCACGAAGGGCTTGCCGGTGGCGAGGCTCAGCCCCTTGGCCACCTGGAGCCCCACGAGCAGCGCGCCGATGAGGCCGGGGCCGGACGTGACGGCGAGCAGGTCGATGTCGTCCAGCGTCTTGTCCGCGCGGGTGAGGGCCTCGTGGACGACGGGCATCACCTGGACGATGTGGTTGCGGCTGGCCAGCTCCGGCACGACGCCGCCCCAGCGGCGGTGGATGTCCACCTGCGTGGAGACGACGTCCGACAGGACGCGCCGCCCGTCCTCCACGACGGCGGCGGCGGTTTCATCGCACGAGGTTTCAAGTCCCAGGACGAGCACGACGACTCCAGCAAGGACGGGAGGCGGAAGCGGACAGGCCGCCTAGCTGCCCATCCCCTTGAGCAGTGCGCGCACGTCCTCCGCGGAGCCTCCCGTCGGTTCGAGGAACAGATACTTCTTATAGGCCTCGGCCGCTCGGGTTTGATCACCGGAGAACTGGAGCGAGCTGCCCAGCCAGAACCAGGCCTTCGCGTTCTTGGGCTCCGCCTTCACGACGTCCTGGAGCAGCTTGGCCGCTTCCCGGTAGCCCGCCTCGCTGGTGCTGCTGTTGTTGGCCAGCGAGATGCCCAGGCCCGTCTTCGCCTCGATGGAGGCGGTGTCGAGCGCGAGCGCCTTGCGGTAGGCGCCCACGGCCGACTTGAAGCTCTTGCGCGCCATCGCCGCGCGGCCGTCCTTGATGAAGTCCGCGTAGGTGGCCTTCGCCTGCACCACGGGCGGCGTCGCGTCCGGGGGCGGCGTGGGCGTGGGGGCGACCGCGACGGCGCCCGCGTCGGGAACAGCGGCGGGCTCGGGCGTGGCCGTCTTCACCGGCGTGCCCGCGTCCTCCGGGGCGGTGACCGTCTTCGTGGGGGGAACCCCCGCGTCGGGCTGCGCGTCCACGGTCTTCACGGGCGGCGGCGTGACAGCCGGCGGAGGCGTCGTCTCCGGCGGCCTGGGCGCCTCCACGGGAGGCGTGGGCTGCGTCACCTTGGGCTCGTTGGGCTTGGGCGTTTCGGTGCTGCCCGAGCCCTTCGAGATGATCACCGCGGCCACGGCCGCGACCAGGAGCAGACCGCCCGCGACGTAGAGGCCCGTGCGCTTGGGCTTCATCGCGGCGATCAGCGCCGCGTCGTCCTCGTCGTGCGTGGGCTTCGCGGCACCGGGCTTCGTGGAGGCCGCCGCGCTCGCGACGGGCGCGGCGGGCACCGGGGCGCTCGCCACGGGCGGCGCGGGCGCGGGAGCTTCAGGCTCCGTGAAGTACGCCTCGGACGCGGGCACGTCCTGCGCGGAGGTGTCCACCGGCTCGCTGGGGGCCGGCTGCGCGTCGAAGGGCGTCGTCGCGGGGAACTCGACGTTGAGCGCCACGGGAGCGACCTGGGGCGGCACGATGCCGTGGCCCGGATACGGCGGCAGCGCGAGCTGCTGCGGCGCGGCCTCCTCCACCGGCACTTCCTCCTGATGGGGCTCCGTCCCACTGACGAGCGTCACCTCGGACGACGGCGGAGCCGGCGTGGGAGGCGGCACGTGCGCCAGCGGGCTGGGCGCGATGGCGGCGCCACCGAAGATGGGCGGACGCGACGGCGGCGGCTCCACGGGCGCGTGCACGGGCGCGGCGGCGAACGGGCTGGGCGCGGCGGGGACCGGCGCGCGGGGCGCGGACCCCCAGGGCGAACCGGGGCCCCAGGTGCTGGAGGAGCTCAGGCCCTCCGTGTCCACCCGGTTCCAGTCGAGCAGCAGGCTGCGCCGCGCATGATCCACCGCGCGGTGCGCCGGGGGCGGCTCCACGAGGAACGCCGAGCCCTCCTGCGACAGCGGAGGCACGACAGGCTCCGCTTCCTGCCCGAACGCAGGAGGACCGCCCTCACCGGGACGGGTGCGCGGCGGAAAGATGATCACCTGCGCGGGCTGAGCGGAGAGCGGCGCGGGCGCCACCTCCGCCACCGGCGTGACCTCCTCCATGGGTTCGGGCTGCGCGGGCGGAGCCTCCTCGACGGGCGGAAGC
Source organism: Corallococcus aberystwythensis (assembly GCF_003612165.1). GTDB lineage: Bacteria > Myxococcota > Myxococcia > Myxococcales > Myxococcaceae > Corallococcus > Corallococcus aberystwythensis. The sequence goes on from NZ_RAWK01000208.1 coordinate 16,880, forward strand.
TCCTCCGCCACGGGCGCCGCTTCCATCGGGGGGGCCGGCTCCTCGACCGCGACCGGGACCTCCGCGGGCGCGGCCTCCTGCGCGGGCGCGACCTCCACGGGGATGGGCGGCGCGGCGTTGAGCCACTGCTCGATGCCCGGCTTGCTGCTCTGCACGGGCTCCAGCGGCGCGTTGCCCAGCTCGCGGATGAGGCCTTCGAAGTACAGCTTGCTGATGATGCCCAGCGCGGCCAGGTCCTCGAAGTCCGAGTCCTCCACCACGCGCGACAGCGCGCGCTTGCCGTCGAACAGGCGCAGGAGGCCGTTCACCTCGTCGGGGATCTCCGACAGGCGGTCCGCCAGCTGGTGGTAGTCGATCTCGAAGACCGTCTCCAGCGGCGGGAGCTGCTCGAGCATCCGGCCCCACTCGTCCAGCCGGCGCATGCCCTCCATGAGGAGGCCCTGCGTGGAGACCTCGATGCGCTCCGTGCGGTCCAACGTGGTGAACTGCACGTCGAACTGGCCTTCGAACGTGTTGAGCAGGCGGTAGAAGGCGTTCTCGCCCTTGAGCCGGCCCAGCTCCGCGTCGATGACGCGGCCTTCCTTGAAGTAGACGGTGCCGGTGCGCTCGCCCTGGATGGAGATGACGCCCGTCTTGCGGCCGATTTCGAAGGTCTGGACCAGGTCCACGACGCCCATGTCGGCGAGGCTTCCCGCGAAGCCGCCCTTGGTCGTCTCGCGCTTCTCGATGCGTTCCTTCTCGGCCTTCTGAAGGATCATCTTCACGCGGGTGACGATCTCTTTGATGTAGATGGGCTTCGTCAGGTAGTCGTCGCCCCCGAGCTCCAGGCCGCGCACCTTGAACTCGACCGACTTCTGGTTCGTCAGGAAGACGAAGGGGATGAACTTGAAGCGCTCGTCGGACTTGAGCGTCTTGCAGAGCTCGAAGCCGTCCATCTCCGGCATCTTGGTGTCCGCGAGCACGAGGTCCGGCGGGCTGATCTGGACCTTCTCCAGCGCATCCTTGCCGTGGATCGCAGTCGTGACGGAGAAGCCCGCCTTCTTCAGGCTGACCTCCATCACGCGCAAACTCTTCGCGTCACCATCGACGAGGAGCAGGTGCTGCTTGGCCACGTGGCATGCCTTTCAAAACGGGCGGGACAGCGGATCCAACGGACGCGCCCCGTGGGGGCAAGCATCGGGTCCGGCTTTCAGGTGTGTCAATGGGCGGGACTGTCCGGAAAACCGGCCGTTTCCCTCCCTGGAGGACAGGCAAGTCAGCGGAAGAGACCCTTCTTGGGCGGGTTCTTCTTGCGCATGTCGATGAGCCGCAGCTCCTGGTTCGCCTCCAGGTGCTTGGGGTTCGCACGCACCGCCTCACGGAAGTGCTTCTCCGCGCGGTCCATGTCCCCTTCCACGCGGGCAATGACGCCCAGCTGGTAGTGGGCGCGATCACAGTTCGGGTCGGCGCGCACCGCATCCGCCATCCACTGCTTCGCGCGGGGCATGTCGGCCTTGCGGTTGGGGTCCATGTAGACGGACCAGGCGCGCGCCGCGAGGTACAGGGGCTTGGGGTCCAGGGCGTGGGCGCGCTCGTAGTGCTCGCTGGCGGCGACGAAGTCGCGCTTGCGGAAGAAGACCTCGCCCATGCGGAACAGGTCGTCCGGGTTCGTGTCCGCGCGGGCGGCGGAGGGGCTGCCGGGGCGGGCGCCGGGGCCCGCGACCGGGGGCTTGGGAGCGGCCTGCGCGCCCTGCTGGGCCAGCTGGTAGTTCTTGCGGCGGGTGTCGTCGTGGAGGACTTCGTAGGCCTCGCGGATGGACTCGAAGACGGCGGTGATCTTCGGCGCCAGGTGGGGCAACGACGGGGGCAGCCGGTCCGGGTGGAAGACCTTGGCGAGGCTCAGGAAGGCGGCCTTCACCTGGTCGCGGGACGCGTCCTGCGGGACGCCCAGCGTGACGAAGTGGTCCTTCTT
>NZ_RAWK01000209.1 GCF_003612165.1 Corallococcus aberystwythensis
CCCCAGCGCGCCCATCCACGCCACGCCCCAGGCGGCCAGGTGGAGGAACAGCCGCCGGTCCAGGCGCAGCAGCACCAACGCGAGCGCGAGGGGTGTCGCCAAGAGCAGGTGCTTGACGAGCAGCCCCATGCAACACAGCAGCGCGAGCACGGCGATGTGCCCGGGCCACAGCCGCTCCCTCCACCGTGCGAACAGGTACAGCGCCCCCATCGAGAAGACGTGTCCCAGCATCTGGGGCTCGTACATCCCCAGGTAGCGGTAGGCCGCGTGGCCTCCCACGGACACCCAGACCAGGGCCCCCAGCAGGGCCGGCCAGCGGCGCCCCGGCGCGAGCACGGCCACCGTCGCGGCGATGAGTCCCCCCACGCCCAGGAACGCCAGCGCCGCCACGACGCGCCCGAGCACGAGCAGGTCCGGGGACAGGGGGCTCAGCGCCTTCATCACCAGGAACGACAACGGCGGATAGTTGACCGGCGCCAGCGGCAGGGACTGGAAGGGCAGATACAGCGGGCCACCGCCCACCAGCCGGACGGTATGCAGCGCATTCCAGCCCTCGTTCGGCTCGATGGGGACGTGGAACGCCAGGCGCGCGACGGCGAAGAAGAGGAAGGGCGCGGTCGCCGCCAGCAGGACGAAGCCCAGCAAGGCCAGCGCGCGCGCCGGGCGGATCGCACTCACGCGCGGGAGATGACGAAGGAGAACGGCTGTTCGCCCTTCGCGAAGTCCAGCCGGGCGACCGCGGAGGGGCTCGCGGCGGGCGCGAAGTCCACGTGGGCCATCATGTCCATGACCTGCCAGCGGCTGTCGCTCTCCGGCTCCAGGAAGAACATCGGCTCACCGTCGATGAGCACCGCCAGCCGCTCGTCGACGAACCGGAAGCACAGCAGGCTGGTGAAGGTCTTCCGCAGGTCGGCCTGGATGGAGTCCGGCAGGCCCTCCAGCAGCTCTGCCAGCTGCGCGGGCCCTGCCTCCAGCCGGCCGTCGAACTCCAGCCGGGACCGGAGCGCTTCGCTCGCCGCCGTGCGGCGCCGGACCTGGATGTCATGGGCGGCCAGGAACTCCGGCGGGAACAGCGAGAGGATCTCGTCGTTCACCTCCGCGCCCACCAGCAGGTGCACCCGCGTGGTGTCGCCGCGGTTCTCCACCGAATGCAGCTGGCTGAAGTCCCCATACCAGAGCTCGCCCGGCTTCCAGACACACCGCTCCCCGCCAATGCGAAACACCACGTCGTCGTTGGTGACGATGGGGATGTGCAGACGGATGAGATCGCCGCTCCGGACGTCAAAGACATCCGTGTCCGAGTGCTCCCGGATGATGCCTCCCGGGCGGATGGCGGAGATGCGGACCGAGCGCAGCGAGGCCTTGAAGCCCTCCAGCACCTCCCGGAAGTACGGCACGTGGTCCAGCAGCTCCGTGGAGCGGAAGGGCGTCAGGCTGTTGGTGCCCGCGCTGCCGTCATCCAGACGTCCGCCCCGGGAGACCAGCGGAAGCACATCCCAGTCCTGGTGCTCCGCCACGCCGCCGTCCGTCTCCGGCACCCATTGGAAGCGCTCGCTCGCCGCCAGATCCCTGCGCAGCCGCTCCACGTCGTAGGTCTTGTTCAAGCGCACAGCGACCGGACCGCTTCCCATTCATGTCTCCTTGCAACGGCCCCAGGAAGAGCGACACCGCCACGCTACCAGAGGTCGCGCACGGGCTGTGTAGGGCAAGGCGAATCGTGTACCGTGCGCCCGCATCAAGCCATGCACGGAGCGGCCACAGCATGAGCACCGAACGCCAGTTTGACTATTCAGCCCTGACCCAGCAGCCGCGGCGCAACCACCCGCAGGCCCTCCAGGTCTTCAACAACGTCTTTGATGAGGCGTTGATCCACGCGGCCTACGAAGCGCTGCGGCCGCTGCCTCCGCTGCCCTCGGGGTTCTTCTGGGTGGACATGGAGCGGGTCATTGCCTACCAGCAGGGTGACGCGCGTCAGGTGGAGGAACTGGCGGCCTATCTCCCCCGGGAGATCGCCACCCTCACCTTCCAATACTTCGTCCGCCTGATGGACCTCATCCCGGAGGTCCGGCGCGACCAGGTGGCGGGCTTCGAGCTGTGGTTCCACAACCTGGGCGCCCCGGTGAAGCGCGCGGCCTTCCACGTGGACCACGACGTCCCGTTGGCGGAGAAGACAGGCAAGGTGCACCTGCCTTTGTGGGGCACCGTCATCTACCTGGGGCCGCAGAGTGGGCTCGTGGGCGGCGGCACGGTGTTCAACCTGGAGGAGCCCCTGTCCCAGACGCTCCTGGACAACTGCATGCGCTTCCACGACTTCGACGCGCTGTTCAAGCTGTCGGACCAGTGGGTGACGGTGCCCTTCAAACCCAACCGGTGCGCCGTCTTCCGGGGGACGCTCCCACACTGCATCGCCGCCACCGAGCAGGTCTCCCCGGAGCGGCCCCGGGTGAACCTGCTGGCCAACCTCTGGGACCACCGCCCCAGCTTCGCCGACGGGCAGGCCTTCTGCCGGTTCTCCCCGGAGGAGTTCGCCCTGCTGGGCAGACTCTCCCCCGCCCAGCACGCGGCGCTGGCGGAGATCGCCGGGACCCTGACGTCCGAGGACGACGTGACCCGGCTCTTCGCGCTGCTCAACAAGCTGCGCGGCTGACCGCGCCCGAAGCAGGGGCCCCGCTCAGGACGCCGCCACCGCGACGTCCTCCGAGGCCCGCTTCGCCTGGCGCCGCTCCCGGCGCTCCTGGTCCTCCGAGTGCAGCGTGTGCATGCGTTTGGCCGCCATCTGCGGCGTGAACGCCGGCGCCACGGAGAGGTAGCGCTCGCCCTCCCGGAACAGGATGCGCTCCTCCAGCCAGTGCGCCAGCACCTGCTCCACCTGGGCCCTGGAGGCGCGCCCCGTCTCCACGAACACCTCGTCGATCTCCTGGCGCTGGCGGATCTCCGTGCAGTACAGGTACAGGTCCCGCTCCACCCCGCGAAGCAGCAGGGTCCGGGGCATGCCCGAGCGCCCGTCGTAGACGCGCAGGAACGTGCCCCCGTCCAGGTACGTCATCACGTGGCGGTACTGCGAGCCCCGGGCCAGCTCATAGGCCCGCATCCACACCTCGCACGCCTCGACGACGGCGCTCCAGTCGGACGTCCCGGTGCGCAGGTCGAACGACAGGTCGAACAGCGCGATGCGCTCGTAGACCTCCGCGGGCAGCCCCACCTTGTAGCAATCCGCGTTGCGGATGTTCTCCACGGGGAACTGGGCCCGGAGCGCGTCGAGCGTGGACCCGCGCCCCAGCCGGTAGGGGCTCAGGTCCAGCGGCTCGTAGCAGATGGCGTAGGACAGGAGGTTCTGCACCGTCTCCGCGACCTCCGCCTCCTCCGTGCCCGGAAAGTGGGTGATGAGGTTGGCGTAGTTGCGGATGTCCAGCTCGTGGCAGACCTTCATCGCCTGCAGGTTCTGGATGACGGTGGTGCCCTTGCCCACCCGGCGCAGGTACGACGTGGACAGGCCTTCAATGCCGAACTGCACGAACTTCACGCCGGCCTCCCACAGCCGCATGATCTCATACGGGTGGGCGTTGGCGCGCATCTCGTAGAACAGGGCGTAGTCGCGGTTGGTCGCGCGGATGCCCTCGGCCAGCTCCGTCATCCCCTTCACCCGGATGATGTTGTCCAGGAAGAAGATGCCGGTGTTGCCGTAGCGCTCGCTGAGCGAGTCGATTTCATCCACGAGCCGGGGGTTGCTCTTCTCGCGGTAGCCGTTCCACTGCACGTTGAGGTTGCAGAAGTAGCAGGTGTTCTTCGGGTTCCCGCTGCGCTTGGTGCGATCCCACCAGCACCCGCGAGAGCCCTCGATGGACAACAGCCACATCACCCCGTGCTGCTCCGCCTTCGACGCATACTCGTCGTAGTCGGGGTACGGCAGCTCGTCCATGTTGCCCACCTCCCAGAGCGCCGCGCCGGACGCGACGTGCTCGGCGGATTTGGGCGTCAGGAGGCCCTTCATGCCGAACAGGTCCCCCGTGCCGTACGCCAGCTTGCGCAGCAGCGCGAGGAAGGGCTGCTCCCCCTCGCCCTGGATGACGTAGTCCAGGAAGGGGTACTCCTTGAGCAGCGAGGGCCCGACCTGCGCGGACACCGTGGAGCCGCCCAACACCACGCGCACCTCCGGCGCGAGCGCCTTCAGCCTGCGTGCCAGGGACAGGTTCGCGAACAGCTGCCCGAACGACGTCGTCAGCGCCACCACGTCGTAGCGGCCCGCGAGCGAGGCCGCGAGCGTGTCCAGGTGCCCATCCAACGTGGCGAGGATCCGGTCGAAGATGTGCTCGTAGGTGGGGTGCTCACCGAAGAGCGCCACCGGGAAGCGGTCCACGTTGTCCAGCCGCCACGCCCCCGCGCGAGCCGTCAGTGACTGCACGAAGTATTCGCGGACCGCCTCCCGGCGCTCCGGATACAGCTGGGGTGTATAGAGCAGCTCCCCCAGCTCATAGGCATCCAGCGAGATGCCGTCATAGAGCGACGTGCCGAGCGTCACCGCCATGTCCAGGAACGCGGAGCAGGTGGCCACTTCGAACCCCGGCTCATGCTGCCGGACATACGCCGCCAGCGCGCCAAGCGCGGCGGACGGACGCTGGTAGGCGGACCATGGCAGGGCAATCAGGGCGACTCTCATGGATTCCTCACTAGATTCGATAAGCTCACTATAAACGCTATCCATGTTTGATTAGACTTACCAGCCGCATTCCAAGGAGTTCCCCGTGAGCCCCGTTCCCCCCCTGGCCCAGCACGCATCCCCGGGCGGCAGCCCGCTGCCGGAGGGGTGGACGGCGCGGACGGCCATGGCGGACGACCTCGACCGCGCCCACGCACTCGTGGCGGAGGACCACCTCGACCAGTTCGGGGAGGTGGACTACTCGCACGACGACATGGTGGAGGAGTGGAGCGAGCTGGACCCCGCGCGCGACGCGTGGCTCGTCTTCAATCCCGCGGGCACCCTCGTCGGCTACGCCAAGCTGAACCCCCGCAAGCCGCATTGGTTCGAGTGCACGAGCACGGTCCACCCCGCGCACCGGCACCAGGGCGTGGAGGCATGGCTGGTGGATCGCATCGGGCAGCATGCCCGGGAGCTGCTCCCCCGCTCGCCCCCCGGCGAGCGGGTGCTGCTGGCGCACCTCTTCAATGGCAGGAACGAGCAGGAGGCCCGGCTGCTGGAGTCCCGCGGCTATGTCTTTGCCCGGCGGTTCTTTCGGATGCAGGTGGAATGGAAGGCCCCACCCCCGGCGCGGGAACCGCCACCGGGCGTGGTGCTGCGCGTCTTCCAGCCGGACCGGGAGGCCGCGGCCCTGCACGCGCTGCACGAGCTGTCGTTCGCCGACCACTGGCGCCACACGCCCGAGCCTTTCGAGCAGTGGTCGGCGGAGCTGCGCTTGGAGCGCTTCGACCCGACCCTCTGGTTCGTCGCCGAGGCGGCAGGGGAGCTCGTCGGCTTCGCCCGGGCCCGGGAGTTCTCTGAAAGCGAGGGGTGGGTGCGGGTGTTGGGCGTACATCCCCGTTGGCGACGGCGGGGGCTGGCCCAATCCCTGCTCCTGCGTGCCTTTGGCGAGCTCCATCGCAGGGGGCGCCACAAGGTGCTGCTGGGCGTGGACTCGGACGGCAGGAGCGGGGCGCTCCAGCTCTACGAACGCGTGGGGATGCGCCCCGTGCGCCTCATCGATGTCTATGAAAAGGACCTGGGCCTCCCGCGCCTATCCCAGGGGCAGACATGTGAGACATGACAAGCGAGAAATCGGTGGATAAAGTGTGGGTCGCTTCTTCCTCAGGTGCCGCCCATCATGACTGCTTCCGCGCCAGTGAACCCCTGCCCGGTCAATTCCTTCAATGAATGGGATCCTCTTGAGGAAGTCATCGTGGGGGTCGTGGACGGCGCGCAGGTTCCGCCCTCCCACATCGCGTTGAAGGCAACCCTTCCCAGCGACCAGCTGGAGTTCTTCCAGAAGCAGGCCGGCAAGCCCTTTCCGCCTGAGCGGATCGCCGCGGCGAAGCAGGAGCTGGAGCAGCTGGTCCATCTGCTGGAGGCCGAGGGCGTGAAGGTGCGCCGTCCGGAGCCCATCGACCAACGCAAGCCTTTCGGGGCGCCGGGTTGGACGAGCACCGGGCTCTACGCCGCCATGCCCCGGGACGTGCTCCTGGTGGTGGGCAATGAAATCATTGAGTCCCCCATGGCCTGGCGCTCGCGCTACGCGGAGACGTCCGCCTACCGCCCGCTCCTGAAGGAATACTTCCGCGCAGGCGCGCGCTGGAGCTCGGGCCCCAAGCCGGAGCTGCGCGACGAGCTGTATGACTACGATTGGACGGAGGGTCCGGAGGGCGGGCCCACCCGCTATGTCATCACGGAGTTCGAGCCCACCTTCGACGCCGCGGACTTCATCCGCTGTGGCCGGGACATCTTCGCGCAGCAGAGCAACGTCACGAATGCGTTCGGCATCGAGTGGCTGCGGCGCCACCTGGGCCCGGAGTACCGCATCCACGTCTTCGAGTTCGATGACCCGCACCCCATGCACATCGACGCGACGCTCGTCCCGCTGGCGCCGGGCAAGCTGCTCATCAACCCGGAGCGGGTCCCGAAAGTGCCGGACCTCTTCAAGGGCTGGGACGTGTTCAGGGCCCCCCGCCCCAGCATCCCGGCCGACCACACGCTCTACATGACGAGCAAGTGGATCAACATGAACGTCCTCATGCTCGACGAGGAGCGCGTCATCGTGGAGCGCAGCGACGAGCCGATGATCGCCTGCTTCAAGAAGTGGGGGTTCAAGCCCCTGCTCTGCGACTTCCGGAACTTCAACTCGTTCGGAGGCTCGTTCCACTGCGCCACGGCGGACGTGCGGCGCCGCGGCGTGCTCCAGTCCTACTTCTGAGGACCTGCGCTGGCGCGCGGCCCCCGGGCCGCCTCAGCGCTTGCGCGCGAAGAGCCGCCGCACTTCCGCCAGGCACGCGTCCGTCACGGCCTCCACGGACAGCTCACCGTCGATGCGCACGATGCGCTCGCGCTTCTCCCGCAGCGTGATGGCCTTGAGGTACTGCTTCGCGATCCGCCGCTGGGCCTCGTCCGCCTCGAACAGCTCCGGCGCGCCGCCGCGCACGGCCCGGCGCTTCGCGGCGACCCTGGGGTCCACGCCCACGAACAACGTCAGGTCCGGGGACACCGCGTGCGCATTCACCGTGTCCACCCACGCCATGGGCAGGCTCGCGCCCTGGTACGCCAGCGAGGACAGCACGTAGCGGTCGCACAGCACCACCTTGCCCTCCTCCAGCGCCGGCAGCACCCGCGCGTGCAGGTGGTCCGTCCGGTCCGCCGCGAACAGGAGCGCCAGCGTCTCCGGCGCCAACGGCCCCCGGCCCTGCGGCAGGCCCAGGCGGCCCGTGAGCGCCTGGCGCAGCATCGTTCCCACCGGGCCGTCGGAGGGCTCGCGCGTCGTCACCACCGCGTGCCCTTCCGCCCTCAGCGCGGACGCCAGCCGCTCCGTCTGCGTGGTGGTGCCCGCGCCGTCCAGGCCCTCCAGCACGATGAACCGCCCCAGTCGGGCGGCCTTCCTGGCGGCACTCACCGGGGAAGGAGCGCGGCGGGATTGTCCAGGTGCAGCTCGCTGCGCAGCGCGAGCAGCGCCTCATAGCGCTGGAGCTCGTCCACCAGCACCGCGCGGCCCTTGCGGTAGCTGCGGTAGCCGTACACCAGCAGCCCCAACGCCAGGAGGGTGGCCCCCCACGCCAGCAGCGGCGTGCGCAGCGAGTCGTAGAACAGCTTCCCCGCCGCTCCGCCAATCAGCATGAAGGCGATGACGGAGATGCCCGCGTGGGTGAAGTGGGTGGTGCTCTGCCGGGTCGCCAGGCTCTCCTGCAGCTGGTCGAACCGGGCCCGCTTGTCCTTCTGGATGTCTGCGCTCACGGAGCCGGGCACCCTACATCACACGTCCCAGCCCGTCGAGTCGCCCACCGGGCGGCTCCCACCTATACAGACGGGCAGTCACAGGCTCCCCTCATCCCAGCCATTGAACGGACGCACGCTCGCTCCCCGAGCATGGCTTGCCACCCCACCCCCCTCGCGTTACATGCCGCGCACCATGCCCCTCCACGTCGTCAGCAGGGCGAGCACCCCCGACATGAGCCGAGACTCCGAGTTGAACACCATCGAGGAGGCCATCCGCGACATCCAGGCCGGCAAGTGCGTCATCGTCGCGGACGACGAGGACCGCGAGAACGAAGGCGACCTCATCATGGCCGCCGAGCTCGCCACCCCCGAGCAGCTGGCCTTCATGGTCCGCCACACCAGCGGCATCATCTGCCAGCCCATGCTCGCCGAGCGGCTGGACGCGCTGCGCCTGCCCCAGATGGTGGCGGAGAACACCGAGTCCCACCGCACCGCCTTCACCGTCTCCGTGGACTTCCGCCACGGCACCACCACCGGCGTCTCCGCCAGCGACCGCATGAAGACCATCCGCGCGCTCGCGGATCCAAACAGCACCGCGGACGACTTCCTGCGCCCCGGCCACATCTTCCCGCTGCGCTACCGCGAAGGCGGCGTGCTGCGCCGCGCGGGCCACACCGAGGCGGCCGTGGACCTGGCGCGCCTCGCCGGCCTGCAGCCCTCCGGCATCCTCTGCGAGCTGGTGAAGGATGACGGCACCATGCAGCGCATGCCGGACCTGAAGCTGTTCGCGCGCGAGCACAACCTCAAGCTCATCACCATCGCGGACCTCATCGAGTACCGCAGCCGCAAGGACCGGCTGGTGCGCCGCGAGCCCGGCCAGAGCGTCGTGCGCACCCGCCATGGCGAGTTCACCGCCTACACCTATACCTGGACGCCCGACGGCGCGAAGTCCCTGGTCCTGGTGAAGGGCGACCCCGCGAAGGTCCAGCCCGCCCCGCTGGTGCGCCTGCACGGCGCCTGCGCCCTGGGGGACGTGTTCGGGTCACCGGATTGCAAGTGCAACCTGCTGCTGGACCGCGCGCTGGAGAACGTGGCGCGCGAGGGCAACGGCGTCATCGTCTACCTGCCCGGCATGCACGGCAACGACTTCGGCATCCACCACAAGCGCTCGGGCGACGGCAGCAACGCGTCCTCCAGCCGCACGCCCAACGAGTCGCGCGACGTGGGCATGGGCTGCCAGATCCTCACCGACCTGGGCGTGAGCGCCATGCGCGTGATGTCCAACACGGACATGACCTACCGGGGCCTTTCCGGCTTCGGTCTCACCATCGAGTCGCGCCTGCCGCTCGTGGTGGAGTAGCGAAACCCGGGAGGTTCGCGGGGCGGCCCCGTGTCAGAGCGGAATGGCAGGGTCATGCGCCATTCCAGCGAGACCCGGGCATGCGAACCTCCCTCCAGCGCGACGCGGCGAAGCTCCAGCCCTTCTCCCGGTTCGTGCTGCTGTGGCTCGGCCAGACGGCGTCGGGCATGGGCTCGCACCTGAATGGCTTCGGCCTGGGTGTGTGGACGTACGAGCACACGAAGTCCACGTCGCTCTACTCGCTCATCGCCCTGGCCAGCTTCGCGCCGGGCGTGCTGGTGGCACCGCTGCTGGGCGGCGTGGTGGACCGGCACGACCTGCGCAAGGTGATGATGCTGGGCCACGCGGGGGGCGCCGTCTGCACGGTGCTCATCGCGCTGCTGCTCCAGCTGGACCGCTTGAGCGTGGGCGCGCTCCTCGCGCTCGTCGCGGGCGGCGCGGCGTTCAACAGCATCCAGCTGCCTGCGTTCGCCAAGGCCACGACGGTGATGGTGGCGCCGGAGCAGCTTCCGCGCGCCAACGGCCTCATGCAGCTGGGCCTGGCGCTGGGCTCCATCGTCGCGCCGCTCCTGTCCGGGACCCTGCTGCCTGCCATTGGCGTCACCGGCCTGCTCGCCATCGACGTCGGCACGGCGCTCCTCTCGCTGGGGGTGCTCCAGGGGCTGCGCGGGTCCGCCTTGCCACGGGAGGCAGCCTCCCCCGTGAAGGCCTCCCTGGGGAGACGCGCGCTCCAGGACGCGGCCGTGGGCTGGCGCTTCATCCGCGAGCGGCCGGGGCTCGTCGGCCTCCAGGTCCTCCTCACGCTGATGAGCTTCAACCTGGGCATCATCCAGGTGCTCGTCACGCCGCTGGTCATGTCCTTCGCGGACGTGCGTGCCCTGGGCGCGGTGATGACCGCGGGCGGGCTGGGCATGCTGGCCGGAAGCCTGGTGATGCTCGCCTGGGGCGGAACGCGCCGCCGCGTCTGGACCGTGCTCGGCTTCGTGTGGCTCCAGGGCCTGTTCCTGGGGCTGGGCGCGCTGCGCGCGTCACCGTGGGTGGTGGGCGCGGGCGCGTTCGGCGTCCTGTTCACCCTCCCCGTCATCATGGGCTGCAATCAGACCCTCTGGCAGCGCAAGGTCCCCACCGGGTTGCAGGGCCGCGTCTTCGCCGTGCACTCCGCGCTGTCCGGCGTCGCCATCCCCATCGCGTACCTGCTGTCCGGGCCGCTCGCGGATCACGTCTTCGAACCGCTGATGGCCGCGGGTGCCCCATGGGCCTCGGCGCTGGGGCCCTGGGTGGGGGGCGCGGGTCCGGGCCGGGGCATCGCCCTGCTCCTGCTGCTCCTGGGGCTGGCCACCCTGCTGCTGGTGGCGGCCTGCACGCTGCTGCCGGGCATCCGCCGCGTCGAACAGGTCCTGCCCGACGCGCCAACGGATCCGCTTCCTGGCCCTACCCCCTGAGCCTGCTCACGGCAGGACCCTGGCTCAGCCCAGGTCCTTCAGGGCCGCGCGCACGGCGGACAGGTCCGCGGGCAGCTCCACCGGCGGGTTCGCGTGCGCGGCCTTCACGTCCGCCAGCGTCTCCCGGTGGTAGCCCACCTTGAAGTCCGCGAACTTCAGCCCGTGCGCGGTGGCCACCACCGCGACGCTGGCGCCCTTCGCCATCACGCCGGACGCGGCCAGCTTCTCCACCGCCGCCAGCGCGACGCCCGTCTGCGGACAGGCGAAGGTGCCCTCGCGGTCCGCCCGGGCCGCCGCGTTGGCCAGCTCCGACTCCGACGCCTCCTCCACCACGCCGTCGAACGCGCGCAGCATCCGCACCGCGCGGCGGAAGGACACCGGGTTGCCAATCTGGATGGCGGACGCGAGCGTGGCTCCCGCCTGCATGGGCACCAGGTCCTGGAAGCCGCCCCGGAAGGCGCGCGCCAGGGGGTTCGCCCGCTGCGCCTGCGCCACCGCGATGCGCGGCCGGCGGGTGATGAGCCCCAGGTTGAAGAGCAGGTCCAGGCCCCGGCCCAGGGCGCTCGCATTGCCCAGGTTGCCGCCCGGGATGACGATCCAATCCGGCGGCTCCCAGCCCAGGTCCTGGCACAGCTCGATGGCGATCATCTTCTGGCCCTCGATGCGCAGCGAGTTCATCGAGTTCGCCAGGTACAGCCCCGTGTCCGCCGTCACCGCCTGCACCAGCTTCATGCAGCCGTCGAAGTCCGTGTCCAGCGACAGCACCCGCGCCCCATTGGCGATGGGCTGCACGAGCTGCGCGAGCGACACCTTGTTCTTCGGCAGGAACACCACCGCCGGGATGCCCGCCGCCGCGGCGTACGCGGACAGCGCCGCGGACGTATCCCCGGTGGACGCGCACGCCACCGCGCGGATGGGCGTGCCGCGCGAGCGCAGGTGCTTCACCGCGGACACCAGGACCGTCATCCCCCAGTCCTTGAAGCTGCCCGTGGGGGAGACGCCGCACTCCTTCAGCATCAACGAGCCCAGCCCCAGCTCCGCCGCCATGCGCGGCAGCGGCTTGAGCGGTACGCGCCCTTCGCCCAGCGAGACGATGTCCTCCGCCGGCAGCTCGGGGAGCGCCCACTCGCGCTTGCCCCAGACGCCGGAGCCGTCCGGCAGGCGGGACGTCGCGAAGCGGGACTCGAAGCGGCGCTTCCACTCCGCCGCGGGGATGGCGCGCAGGGCGGCCTCGTCGTGGGCCACCTCCAGCAGGCCCTCGCAGCGCGGGCAGCGGTAGACGACGTCCCAGAGCGAGGCGGTGAAGCCGCAGCCCTCGCTGCATGCATAGCCCGCCTTCAGCGCCGGAACGCTCATGCCTCCACCTCCACCTTCGTGCCGCACGCCACGCACGCGCGGCCGGGCCAGGCCGGCACGTGGCAGGAGGGACAGGGCACGCGCTCGCCTTCGTCCTTGCGCTTCGCCGTCACCTGCGCCGTCATCCGGACGCGGGGCAGCCGCATGCCGCAGCCGTCACACAGCAGGCCCTCCGCCTGGACGTGGCGGCAGTAGCGGCACGTCACCGCGCCCACGGGAGCGGCGGTGCGCACGCCGTCGTCCTGTGCGCGGCCCGTGTCCAGGTCCGTCATCTGCTCGACGGGCACCTGGCCCGTATCGCCGGAACGGGTCAGCTCCAGGTCCGGCACGGACATGGGCGGCAGGTCCGGCCCCGAGCGCAGCCGCGTCAGGTCCAGCTCCGGCAGCACGGGCGCGTCCACCGGCACGCGGCCGCCCGCGTGGTGCGTCAGCTCCAGCTCCGGCAGCGGGACCACCACCGGGTCCTGGGTGTTCACGAGGCCGGGGAAGCGCTTGCCACAGCCTTCGCACTCTTCGCCTTCCGACTGCACGTGGTCGCAGACCGGGCAGATGATCATGGGCGGGACGTTACCGGTCCCCTCCCCCGTCGGCAACGCGACCCGGGATGCAGGGAGTGGGCGTGCAGGCGTGCGTCCTTCCGCACCCGCCAGTGCTCCCTGGCTTCATCAGGCCGGAGCGAGGCCGTGCCCCGTCATCGGCACGAAGCGCACCGGCAGCAGGCGCTCCACGCGGGGCAGCATCCCCGGCTGACCGCGGCGGATGCGCAGCAGCTCCTGCGTCTCGTTCGTGGCCCCCACGGGGATGACCATCCGCCCCCCGGGCTTCAGCTGGCGCAGCAGCTCCCGGGGAATGTCCTCGGGCGCGGCGGTCGCGATGATGGCGTCGAAGGGCGCGGCGTTGGACCAGCCCAGGGAGCCGTCGCCCTCCTTGAAGAAGACGTTGGAGAAGCCCAGCCGATGCAGCAGCCGCCGGGCGGGCCGGGCCAGCTCCGGGACGATCTCCACCGTGAAGACCTCGCGCGCCAGCATCGCGAGCACCGCCGTCTGGTAGCCGGAGCCGGTGCCAATCTCCAGCACGCGCTCACAGCCGCGCAGGCGCAGGGCCTCGCTCATCAGGGCGACCACATAGGGCTGGCTGATGGTCTGCCCGTGGCCGATGGGCAGGGGCACGTCCTGATAGGCCGCGTCCCGCTCGCCCGCGGGCACGAAGTCCTCCCGGCTCAGGTTGCCAATGGCCGCGAGCACCCGCCGGTCCCGGATGCCTTGACGCGCCAGATACTCCGCTCGCCCCCAATCTCCCATCGCGTACGCTCCCCCAGTACGAAAAGTAAGCACGCCGACAGTCCGAGACAATCCAAGGGGCGGGGGGAGGCCTCCCCGGACCTACCCCACCCGGGCGAGCGCGAGCCGGCCCTCCCAGCGCTCCTCCAGCGCCTTCACGAGCCCCTGGTGGTCTGGATCCTGGAGCTTGGGGTCCGTGTCCATGATGCGCCGCGCTTCCGTCTGGGCGAGCGACAGGAGGTCGCCGTCGCGTACGAGGTTCGCCACGGCCAGCTCCGGGAGGCCGCTCTGCCGCGTGCCCAGGAACTCGCCGGGGCCGCGGATCTCCAGGTCCTTCTCCGCGATGACGAAGCCGTCGCTGCTGCGCTCCATCACGCCCAGCCGCTCGGTGGACTCCCAGGAGCGCGCGGCGCCCGCGACGAGGAAGCAGAAGCTGGCCGCGGCGCCACGGCCCACGCGCCCACGCAGCTGGTGCAGCTGCGACAGGCCGAAGCGCTCCGCGGCCTCCACCACCATGACGGACGCGTTGGGCACGTCCACGCCCACCTCCACCACCGTGGTGCAGACGAGCAGCTGGATGCGCTTCTCGCGGAAGGCCTCCATCACGGCGTCCTTCTCCTCCGGCTTCATGCGCCCGTGCAGCAGGCCCACGCTGGCGGTGGGGAACACGACCTGGAGCTTCGCCGCGCCCTGGGTGGCGTCCTCCAGGTCCAGCTTCTCCGACTCCTCCACCAGCGGATAGACGACGTAGGCCTGGTGGCCCTTGGCCAGCTGCGCGCCCACCGCTTCGTAGACGCGCGCGCGCTGCTCGTTGTTGAAGACGCGCGTGGTGATGGGCGTGCGGCCCGGCGGCAGCTGGTCGATGATGGACACGTCCAGGTCGCCGTAGAGCGTCATCGCGAGCGTGCGCGGGATGGGCGTGGCGGTCATCACCAGCACGTCCGGCGTGAGCCCCTTGCTCATGAGCGTGTGGCGCTGGAGCACGCCGAAGCGGTGCTGCTCGTCGATGACCACGAGCCCCAGCTTCTGGAACGTCACACCGCCTTCAATCAGCGCGTGCGTGCCCACGGCCAGGTGGATGTCCCCCTTCGCCACGGCCTCGCGCACCTCGCGCTTGTGCTTCGCGGTGCCCGCCGCGCTGATGAGCCCCACGCGGAAGCCCAGCGGCTCCAGGATGCGGCGGAAGGTGCGCTCGTGCTGCTCCGCCAGGATTTCGGTGGGGGCCATCACCGCCACCTGGTAGCCGTCCTGGAGCGCCACCATGCCGGCCACGAGCGCCACGGCCGTCTTGCCGCTGCCCACGTCGCCCTGCACCAGCCGGTTCATCGGCTCCGGGCGTGCCATGTCCCGGGCGAGGTCGCCCACCACGCGCGCCTGCGCGCCGGTGAGCTGGAAGGGCAGCGCGGCGCGGGCCTTCTCCAGCCGCTCCGGGGTGACGTCGAAGGCGATGCCCTCCTCCGCCTTGACGCCCTGGCGCTTGAGGGCCATGCCCAGCTGGAGGAAGAACAGCTCGTCGAACGCGAGCCGGCGGTGCGCGGGGCTCTGGTGCGCGTCCAGCGCTTCGAGGTCCGCGTCATCCGGCGGGAAGTGGATGAAGCGCAGCGCGTCCGGCAGCCCCATCAGGTGGTAGCGGCGGCGCAGGTCCGCGGGCAGCGGCTCCTCCAGGTGGTGCGCGTGCTGTTCGCTGATGCGCGAGGTCAGCTCGCGGAAGGAGCGCTGCTCGCCGCGCTCGAAGCCCGGGTAGACGGGGACGATGCGGTGGAAGTGGACGGAGGTGGTGTTCTCCAGGTCCTCGGCGGGCTCCAGCTCCGGGTGGGCCATCTCCCGGCCGTTCATGGAGGCGCGCACCTCACCGGAGAGCACCAGCTGCTTGCCCACGGAGAAGCGGCTCTTGAGCCACGGCCCGGCGTTGAAGTAGGTGGCCGCGATGCTGCCGGAGCGGTCACCCACGACGGCGCGGAACATGCGCTTGCCGCCGCGCCCCGGGACGAAGTCGGCCGTCTTGACGGTGCCCACCGTCACGCCGCGCTCGCCGGGGATGAGCTCCGCGATGGTGCGCAGGCGGCGGCGGTCCTCGTAACAGCGTGGCAGCAGGAACAGGATGTCGCCGGTGCGGCGCAGGCCCTTCTTGTCGAGCACGGCGACGAGGCGCGGCCCCAGGCGCTTGCCCAGCGTCTTGAGCGGCGCGGACAGCGGGCCGGTGCGCGGCGCGATGGACAGGAGCTTCGCCTCGGAGCGGGACGCCTCCGCGCCCACCGCCTTGGCCTTCTTCTTCCGCGTCTTCTCCGCGGGAGCCCGGTCCGCCGGCGGCGCGCCCTTGCGTGCTTCCGCGCCCGCGCCGGGCTTGGAGCCGGGGGCACGGGCCGCGGCGCCGTCAGGAACGGCGGCGGCGCTCCGGGCCGCCGCCATGCGGGCACCGTAGGACGGAGCCTCTCCCTGCGCGGGAGCTCCGGCACGGGAGGCCGTGCCCCGCGCGCTCGCGGGCAGTGCATCCCCCTGCGCGGCGGCCCGGGAGGCCGCCGCCATGCGCGCGCCGTAGGGAACGGGCTCGCCCTTCGCTGGGGCTGCGTTCCCACCTGGGGCGGCGGCTCCCGGCGGAAGCGGCACCGCACGGGCCTGCGGCGGCCGGGACGCGGGAGCGGACGTGGCCGGGGGAGCCCCACCGCCCACCTGCGGCACCGGGTCCTGCGAACGCCACGGCGGAACGGTGTTGCCCTTCGCCTCCACCATCCCCTGTGGGGGCGTCAACCGGCGGCGGGGGGGCGCGGGGATGAGCTCCCCTTCGAGCACGTGCGCACGCTCCGGCGCCCGGGGAAAGCTCGCGGCCACGGCGTTGATCTCCCCCGTGACGACCACCCGCTCCAGCTCCTCCGGCAGCGCCACGCCGCTGAGCTTCAGCGCGCCCAGCACCTGGCGCAGCGCGGCCTTGCGGTGCTCCGGAGGCGCCGGCGGATCCACGTGCGGCAGCGCCGCCTTCAAGTCCTCCAGCGCCCGCGCGTCCACGCCCTCGGCCGCCGCCAGGGTGCGCTCCATCAACGTGCGCAGGTCCCGCACGATGCCGAGCTGGGCGAAGTCACGCTGACACGCGTACTTGAGGGGTCCAACGAGGCTGGCGAGCGGGTGGTTCACGCGGATTTTCCAGCCTCCATCCTACGAAGCGCGCCTGACGCCGCAGGAAAAACGAAACCGGGGGAGCGAGCCCAGGCCCGCCCCCCCGAAGGACACCCGGCCAGCCGGGCTTCAGCTCGCGCTGGCCGGCTCTTCCTGCGGGTCCTCGAAGGAGACCTTCGTGACCTCCAACTCGCGCACGCCGCCCGGGCTCTGCACCGTGGCGATGTCGCCCACCTTCTTGCCGATGAGCGCGCGCGCCACCGGGGAGGTCACGGCGATCCACCGCTTCTTGAGGTCCGCCTCCGTCTCCCCGACCAGCCGGTAGCTGATGGTCTTGTCGTTCTCCGTGTCCACCAGCTCCACCGTGGCACCGAAGATGACCTTGTCACCGCCCAGCTTCGCCGGGTCGATGACCTCCGCGCGGGCAATCCAGTCGCCGAGCGTCAGGATGCGACCCTCGATGTGCGACTGCTTCTCCTTGGCCGCGTGGTACTCGGCGTTCTCTCGCAGGTCGCCGTGCGCGCGCGCGACCTCGATTTCACGCGAAATCTTGCCCCGCTCCACGGACTGGAGGTGCTTCAGCTCGTCCTTGAGCTTCTGCAGACCGTGGGGGGTCATCGGGATGTTGTCGCTCCCGCTCATCGAACCACCGCTCCTTCCATCACCTGGCTGCCAGCATCGGAGGTCCGGCGCTCCCTCCTGGAACCCGGCCCGCGACTCGAAAGGGTCAATGTAGGGAACAGGTGACTGGCCGGTCAACGAAAGCCTCATCATGACCGTCAGGTAGTGGCTGGGCGCCCGACGGCCGACCCGTTAGGCTCCCGCACGTGTTGTCCGTCCAGGAATTGCGCGCGCTCGCCTCCGCCCTCCCCGTGGGTGCCTTTCAACATCAGTTGGGTCCCTTCGCACTGGTGCAGCGTCCGCCGTCGGAGCTGTCCGCCGCCGCGCTCGCGCCCACCCGCATGGCGGACCCCGGCGACGTGGAGCAGGGCATGCTCGCCCTGCTCTTCGAGTTCGACGACCTGCTCGTCGCCACCCTCCCCACCCTCCGGGACTCGGAAGTGCTGCGGATCGGCCGGAGGCTGGACTGCGAGCTGGTGCTGGACGATGCGTCCGTGTCCAAGCAGCACGCGGAGCTGCGGTGGAGCCGCGCGGACGGCCGCTGCACCGTTCGCGACCTGGGCTCCACCAACGGCACCTTCGTCAACGCCAGCACCATTGGACAGCGCGAGGTGCCGCTCCGGGGCGGCGACATCCTCAGCTTCGGCAACGTCCAGTTCTGGTACCTGCTCACCGACGCGCTGCACGAACGGCTGCGCGCGGGCGCGGCCTCCGGCCTGGGTTCCCACTCCGGCTGAAGGCCGCCCCGCCCTGCGTCACGGACAGGCGCCGCAGTCCGCCGCGCACGCGTTGTACGTATTGGAAGTCCCGCAGGACTCCGTCACCTGGCAGAGGCCGTCACCGCACACGGCCACGTCCGCGTCGCGCACGCGCGTGGTGACCGGCTGGAAGGTGACCCCACCCGCGGTGCAGCTGGTGAAGGCCAGCCCCGTCCCATCCGGCGTGCACGCCGCCGAGCAGCTGCCCACGTAGACGAGCGGCGCGCACGACATGCGAGGCATCCCGGAGCCGTCCACCACCGCGCACGCACGCGTGGTGCTCTGGTTCGCGGTGAGGGGCGGATTCTGGCTGCCCGCGTAGAGCCCCTGCCCCTGGAAGAGGTTGCCGAAGAAGCACGACTCCGGCCGCGCGAACGTGGCCAGCTCCTCCGGAGTGGAGGCAATCGCCTGCCCCAGTCCGTCCCGGCCCTGCACGGAGATGGGCACGCTCACGCCAAACGGATTGGCGTGCGCCGCGAGGCACGCGGAGACGACCTGCTGTTCGGCCACCGTCGCGGGGGCCCCCGCGGACCAGCCCGGCGCCAGACCCAGGAGCCCCGTCCAGGTATGCACCTTGTTCGTCTGGCTTTCCGTATACGTCAGCGTCTGCCCCGCGGGGACGGCGCAGCGGACGACGTAGCGCATCACTTCATCCGCGAGCACGGGGTCCATGTTGAACCAGGACCCGAAGGCCGCCGATGACAAGCCATTGAACGACAGGCCATTGAAGGACAGCCCGTTGAAGGACAAGCCATTGAACGACAGCCCATTGGGGGACAGCTGGTTGTAGCTGAGGGCTTCCTGCTCCTGCGTGGCCAGCGGTTCCGCTGACTCCGGTTCCCGGGCGCCAGGGTCACAGCCCGCCCCCAGCACCGCCAGCGCCAGCCCCCACGCCCAAGACCGC
>NZ_RAWK01000020.1 GCF_003612165.1 Corallococcus aberystwythensis
CCCCTCCTCCAGCCCCACGTGGGCGGCGAGCCGGGGCGTCTGGCCCGGTTCGGAGGTGACGTGCAGCGCCACCGCCCGGGCCTGGAGCAGCTCCGCCACGCGCGCGAGGAACGTCGCTGGCGGCGGGGGCACGGGCTGGGCCACGAAGCGCGCCATCTCCGCCACCGACTCCACCTCCCAGCGGCTGCGCGCGCCATCCGCCTGGAGGTTCGCGTCCGCGAGCGCCGCGCCCACCACCTTCGCGAACAGCGTCAGCACCGAGCCGTGCCGGGGCGCCACCCACGGGCCCGCCACCCACAGCACCTCCGACTGCGGCCCGCCCACCGGCAGGTACGCGTGCGTGGGCTGCGCCTGGTCCGCGCCGCCGAACACCGGCCGCCCGTCCGACAGCGCCTCCAGTGCCAGGTGCGAATCCGCCGGCAGGGACACCCCGTCGCGCACCACCAGCCGCGTGCCGTCCCAGCGCAGGATGCGCGCCCGGAAGCCCGCGGCCTCCAGGCCCGCCAGCGCCACGCGCCGCACGCCCTCTTCCGAGCGCGCGGACACCAGCCCCGCGGAGGTGTCCACCAGCCGCTCCGCCACCACCAGCTCCCGGGGGCGGTCCGACATCACCATGCAGCTGAGCAGCAGCGCGAAGCGCCCGTCCTCCAGCCGCAGGGGGTTGGCCTGGACGTAGATTTCACCTGTCGCGCCCTGGACGCTGAATATCTTGTAGAGCTGGGGTCGGCCGTCCAGCGGCGTGCCCGTGGCCACCCGGTGGAAGCGGTCCCCCATCCGGCTGCGCTCCTCCGGCTGCACGAAGTCCAGGAAGGAGCGGCCCTCCACCTGTTCCACGGGCAGGCCCAGCAGCCGCGCATACCCGGCATTGGCCACCAGGACGCGCCCCTCCGCCTCCAGCACCAGCACGGGCTGGGTGAAGGCATCCACCAGGGCACGCAACTCCCGCTCGCTGTAGACCTTGGGACTCATCCGCGACGCAGCACCCGTTTGTCCCCCACCCTCAGCGTCACCTTCTCCCGGTCGAAGTACTCCGACAGGGGAATGGTGAACTTGCGGCTCTGGCCCACCAGTTCCTTGAAGCCCTGCGTGGAAATCTCCTTCTGGTCCTTCAGGTACGCCACCAGCCGTCCGCGCAGGTCCTCCAGCGCGCCCGCGTCGAAGCACAGCTCCTCGCTCACCCGAACCCCTGTTCCTGAAGCCACCAGCACCTTCAACAGCTCCTGCAGCTTCGCGGGCGTCAGCTGGAGCTTCTGCGAAAGCTCCGTGACCGTGGGCGGCGCGAGCCCCGCCGCGGACAGCTCCGCGGACAGGCGCGTGCGCGCGGCCTCGTCACCCAGCGTGAGCGTACGGCCCCGGCCCCGCAGGCGCACCAGGTCCTTCTCCGCCTCCACCCCGCCGGCGTCCACCAGGGCCTGCACCACGCGCTGGAACAAGCGCGCGTCCAGTTGGGCGGAGAGCCGCTGACGGAGCTCCTCGCGAGACAGGCCCTCGCGCATGGGCTCGCGTTCATGGAATGCGGCGAGCAGCGCGAGCGAGCGCTGACGCAGGCCCTCGAACACGTCCTGCGCCACGTAGAGCCGCCTGTCGCGGTCCACCAGCAGCACCTGCCCCTTCGCTCCCAGCAGCTCCAGCGTGCGGGCGAGCACCTTCGGCGACAGCCCCGAGCGGCCGAACAGCTCCGTCTGCGTGAGCCCCGCGTAGCCCGCCTGCCTGAGGAGCCACGCCACCTGCCCCGCCGCGTCCGCCTCCAGGAGCGGCCGCACCACCGAGGACGCCCCCCGGCGCCTTCTTGGCGGCGTGATGGAGAGCACGCGCCCTCCGGCCACCGTGGCGCCCCGTCCCGGCAGCGCGCGCGAGCCTCGCAGGATGAAGCGCTGACCGACGAGCGCCCCCACCGGCGACTCCAGCCGCAGCTGCGCGAGCCCCGTCTCCCCCGGCGCGAGCGAGTCCAGGTCCAGCAGCGCCACCGTGGCCTCCACCTGCGCGGTGCCCAGGTGCAAGAGCAGCTTGCGGCGCTTGGGCAGCGGCGCTTCCGCGGCGGGCAGCAGCGTCAGCTCCACGTCCAGCATGGACGTCTCCGGCAGCTCGCCCGTGCGCGTGAGCACCATGCCCCGGTGCACGTCCTCCGTCTGCACGTCCGTCACGTTCACCGCCGCGCGCTGCCCCGCCTCCACGCGCGTCACCGGCTGCCCGTGCACCTGCACGCCCCGGACACGGAACGGCCCCGGACGCGCGCCCGCCGCCGGGGGAAGCAGCGACACCGTGTCGTCCACCGACAGCGCGCCGGACAGGAGCGTCCCCGTCACCACCGTGCCGAAGCCCTTGATGGTGAAGGCCCGGTCCACGGGGAGGAACACCGGGCCTTCGGCGGGCCGCCGTGGCAGCGCGGCGCCCGCGTGGGCGAGCGCGGCCTTCAATTCCAGCAGCCCCGCGCCCGTGCGCGACGACACCGGCACCACGGGCGCGGTCTCCAGGAAGGTCCCGGCGGTGAGCGCGGCGAGGTCCGCCTCCACCAGCGCGCGCCAGTCGTCTCCCAGGGTGTCCAGCAGGTCCGCCTTGGTGAGCGCGACGACGCCCGCCTTCACGCCGAGCAGGCGGCAGATGTCCAGGTGCTCGCGCGTCTGGGGCATGACGCCCTCGTCGGCGGCCACCACCAGCACCGCCAGGTCCACGCCGCCCGCGCCCGCGGCCATGGCCTTCACGAAGCGCTCGTGGCCGGGCACGTCCACCACGCCCGCCACCTGTCCGCCGTCCAGGGGCAGGTGGGCGAAGCCCAGCTCCAGGGTGATGCCGCGGCGCTTCTCCTCCGGGAGCCGGTCGGTGTCGGTGCCCGTCAGCGCCTTCACGAGGGACGTCTTGCCGTGGTCGATGTGCCCCGCCGTCCCGATGATCATCGCCGCGTCAGCGCCCTTGACGCGGGCCCTACGCCCCGGCCTTGTCGGGGTCGTCGTCGAAGTGCGCGTCGCCCATCACGGGCTCGTAGTCCCACGGGAAGACGAAGAGCGAGTCCGTGGACAGCCCCACGTGGTCCGGCGTGAAGCCCTCCGGCCGCGCGATGAGGCACGCGGTGCGGATCTCCTTCGCGCCCACCTTCTTCGCGAGCGCCGTGGCCAGCTCCAGTGTGTCCCCGCTGGACGCGATGTCGTCCACGATGAGCACGCGGCGCCCCTTGATTTCCGGGGGCATCTCCTCGCTCACCTGGGGCCGGTTGCGCTCCTGGGTGCGCTCGGCCTTGTCGCGGCTGCGGCGGCTGATGCGCACGGGGAAGAACTCGCAGCCGAGCGCGCCCGCGAGCGCCCCGCCCACGAACACGCCGCCGTGGGCCACGCCCACCACGGCCTGCGGCTCCCAGGCCTGCCGGATGGTGCGCGCCAGCTTCTGCACCTTCCGGTCGAACTCCGCCCACGACAGCTCCACCACGCCGGTGGACTTCTGCCGGGACTGGTCGCGGCCGGTGGGTTGGCGCGGGGCCTCCACCTGGGGCGCCAGCACCATGTCATTGGGAATGGAGACGAGCTTCTCCGCCCCGTCCTTCTGGGCAGCGGAGGGCACGGCGGACTTCGGGGAAGGGTTGCGCTGGTCCTGGGACTTCGGCGGCGCTGCCCGCTTGATGGCCACGGCGAAAGCTCCGGGTGAGGTGCGGCGACCCTGTCATATCCCGAGCCCCGCGACCCCGCCACAACGGCCGCGCCTGCTTCCCTGAACGATGTGAAGCGCTGAAACCTCCCGCCGGCGCGGCAGGGGATGTCTGTCTTCAAAGCAGTGGGCCCGTGGGGCTGGCCCCACGGGGCCGCTTCAGGCGGTGCCCTCCACGAGCATCCGCTGGATCTCCGCGCCGGGGATGACATAGCGCGTCGTGCAGAACTGGCAGGTGGCCTCCGCCTGGCCTTCCTTCGCCAGCAGGTCCGCCAGCTCCTCGCGCCCCATGGCGAGCAGCGCGAGCTTCACGCGGTCGCGGCTGCAGGAACAGGTGAAGCGCAGGGGGTAGCGGGACATGATCTCCAGGTCCGCCTCCGGCACCAGCGAGCGCAGCAGCGTGAGCGCCCCGTCCTGCGCGTGCGCCTGCACCGCCGTCTGGAACTGCGCCCGGAGCCGGGTGCCCAGCGCCTTGAAGGCCTCCCGGTCCCCGTCAGGCAGGGGCTGGACGAGCAGACCCACCACGGTGCCGAGCGCGTCCTCCTGGCCGTCCACGGGGCCGGGCAGCTGCGCCATCAACAGGTGCGAGGGCACCTGATCCGACTGGTGGAAGTAGCGCTCCAGGTCCGCCACCAGGTCGAAGTGCTCCAGCTCCACGGACGAGCGGTAGTACTCGCCGCCGCCCTGGTCGCGCAGCACGGACAGGAAGCCCTTGTTCCCCAGCACCGGACGCCAGTGGTACTTCCCCTCCGTCCCCACGTACTCCACCAGGGTGTTCTTCACGTAGCCGCGCACGACGCCGTTCGCGTCGCCGTCCACGAAGAGGCCGCGCAGGGGGCCATCGCACTCCAGTTGCACGTTGATCCGGGAGTCCGTGCCCTTGCGGAGCGACCCCATGAGGGCCGCGGCGGTGAGGCCCTGGGACAGCAGGGCGGCGGAGGCCGGCATGCTCTGGTGCGTGGCGCGGGCCTGGCGGGACAGGTCCCCGGTGGTGGCGAGGACGAGGCGCAGGTCCGACGCCTTCAACAATCCACTGACAAGCTCATCAGGCATAGGGCTGGTTAGCGTGCCCCAGCCGCTCGCGCCCGCCAACGGAAGAGGGGCTGGGACGGGCCGCCCGCCTGGCGGCCAGCAGCCAGGGCGGGGGGATGGCATCGCCCGGGCTTATGAGTCGGTGTCTTGCGGCTGGCATGGACGGATGCGGAAGAAATCCAGCCCGCGTGACGGAACGGCTATAAACCGCCTGTTGGCCGTATCACCCAGGCCCTGACTTGGGCTCGCGGGGGTCTTCCACCCCACCCATCCGCGCGCCCCGCTGGAGACTCGATGAGCACCCAAGCCACCGCCGAAGCCCTCACCGACCGGAATCCCCTGTTGAAGTCGCGGCTGGGTTCGTTCCTCGCCGTGGTGCCCCTGAGCTTCTGGGTCATCAACCATCTGTGGGACAACCTGTCCGCCTTCTACGGCGCGACGGCCTGGGAGAAGTCGGTGACGGAGTACGCGAACCCGTTCGCCCAGGCGTTCACGTTCATCATCGTCATGCTGCCGCTGCTCATCCACACGGCGTGGGGGCTGGTGCGCATCTTCACCATGAAGCCCAACAACCTCGCCTACAACAACTACGGCAACCTCAAGTACCTGGTGCAGCGCGTGGCCGGCCTGGGCGTGCTCGCGTTCCTGGGCGCCCACATCTGGCTGGCGTTCCTGCAGCCGCGCCTGATGGAAGGCCACGCGGAGCCCTTCATGGATATCGCGCGGGAGATGCACTTCCACGGCCCCACGCTGATGGTCTACCTGCTGGGCACGCTGGGCACCGCGTACCACCTGGCCAACGGCCTGCAGACCTTCGCCATGGGCTGGGGCATCTTCGCGAGCGACCGCTCCATGCGCCGCTTCGAGCCCGTCTCCATCCTCATCTTCCTCATCCTGCTGGCCATGTCCTGGGGCGCCATCTACGCCCTCTACACGGCGGGCGCGGCGTACGGCCCGGCGGGCATGGACGTCGGCTGAAGCAGGCCGTGAGGCCGGGGCGCTTCAACAGGAGCGCCCCCTGAAAACACGACCGGCCGCCCCTGACATCCAGGAGCGGCCGGTTCGCTTTTCAGAGAGTCAGGCTCCAGGCGTCAGAACGGGATGTCTTCGTCCTGCGCGCCGCCGTGGCCGTTGCTCATGCCGCCACCGTCGTCCATGCCCATGGGAGGCGGCTGGCCGTAGTCGTCACGCCCCTGGGAGTAGCCGCCGCTGCCCTGCTGCGGCTGCCGGCGCCCACCGCCATTGCTCGCGCCGCCGCTGTAGCCCTCACCGGCGTCACGGCCGCCGAGGAAGGTGACGGAGGTGGCGACGACCTCGGTGGTGTAGTTCTTCTTGTTCTCCTTATCCATCCACTCGCGCGTCTGCAGACGGCCTTCGACGAAGCACTGCCGTCCCTTCTTGAGGTACTCGCCGCACAGCTCCGCGAGCTTTCCCCAGACGACGATGCGGTGCCACTCGGTGCGCTCCTGCTTCTGGCCGTTCTTGTCGTTCCAGCTCTCGCTCGTCGCGATGCGGAAGTTCGCCACGGCCTGACCGCCCGGGGTGAAGCGCACTTCGGGGTCCGCCCCGAGGTTGCCGATGAGAATGACCTTGTTCACGCCTCCAGCCATGTTTCCTCCCGATACCTGACCCCTCAAGGGCCAGGAACAAACCTCCGGGGCCACACGCCCCGACAGGTCCTTCAGCCCATAGCATCCACCACTGACATTCCCCGGGCCAGAAACCGGCCAGGGACAGTCAGGACGCACGCCTGCCTGCTCCACGGACGAGGAGCATCAACGATTCCGGGGTGTTGGGAGGGTGCCGGGGGTCGGCTCGGGAGGCATCCCGCCCGGACGGCGGGCGTCCGGGCGGAAGGCGATGCGAAAGCGGACTACCCGCCCGGGCGGAGGATGCCGGAGGCAGGGACGACGTTGGGCGTGGCGGACGCGGGCGCGACCACCTGGACAGGCTGGGCGCGCTGGGAGGTGCGGGCCTCGGCCGTCTTCGTGGTGAGCGTGGAGTCCAGCCCCTTGGCGAAGGCGACGAGCTGCGGATCCGCCCCGCCGGAGCCCAGCTTGCGCAGGGACTTCCAGAACGGGTGGGTGGCGTCACCGGCCTTCACCAGGCCCTGGGCCAGCAGCGGCACGGTCGCGTCGCGTTCAGCGGGGCTGGCGGCGCGCAGGGCGGTGACCAGCTCCTCCGGGGCCGTGCGGGCCACTTCGCCCAGGCCGTCCACCAGCTCCTCCTGCGCCAGGGCGTCCTGGGCGACGCCGGCCGCGCGGCACAGCTCCATCACGCGGGCCATGGCCTCCGTGTTTCCACCGGACGCCAGCTCCACCATGCTGCTCACGCCGGGCACGCCCACCGACAGGGCGTGGGCCACCTGGCGCAGGCGGCCGTAGACGTCGTCCGCGGCGGAGTAGCTGTCCAGGAGCGTGCGGGTGCCCAGGTAGTCGTGCGGGTTGGACTGGTAGAGGCTCTCCGCCAGCACGGCGCGCACGGCGGGGTCGCGCTCGCTGCGCCACGCGGTGCGCAGGAAGCCGATGTTGCGTTGATCGCGCTGCTTGCCCAGCTCCAGGTAGGTCTTCACGCGGTTGGCGATGTCCGGCAGGCCGGACTGGGGCTTCTGGCCCTCATTGAGGGAGGCCAGCGCGTTGCCCGGCCCCAGCGTGGAGCCGGTGGCGGCCACGGCGGCGCCCAGCGCGTCCATGCCCGCGACGACGGGGCCGGCGCGGCCCGCGTAGTCGTTGACCATGATGGAGAAGGAGAACTTCTCCCCGCCCGCGGACTGCACGTAGCCGCTGAGCGCGGAGACGCCCTCCAGGGTGCCCGTCTTGGCGCGCAGCCGGCCCACGGCGTCCGTGCCGTCGAAGCGGTACTTGAGCGTGCCGTCCTTGCCGGCGATGCCCAGCGAGGACAGGTACTCCGGGGCCAGCGGGAAGCGCTCGTACATGTGGCGCAGCAGCCGGTCCACCTGCGCGGTGGAGAAGCGGTTGGCGTCGTTGAGACCGCTGCCGTTCTTCATCACGTAGGTGCCGCGCGGGATGCCTACGTCGCGGGCCAGGAACTCCTCCACCACGTCGATGCCCTTGGCGAACGAGCCCGGCGCGCCGCGCAGCTCCGCGCCCATCGTCTTGAGCAGCGTCTCCGCGACGAAGTTGCTGGACAGCTTGTTGAGGCGCTTGAGGACGATGTCGAACGTGTCGGACTGGGACACGTGCACGACCTTCGCGCGCGACGGCGTCAGGCCTTGCTTCACCTTGCCCTTCACCTTCACGCCGCGCGACACGAGCAACTGCTTGAGCGAGCCGCCGAAGTACATGGGCGGACTGTCGATCTTCTTCCAGACGCTCACGGCGCCGCGCTCGTCGGGGACCTGCCCCTTGACGATGATCTTCTGCCGGTCGCCGTAGGCGTCCGACTTCACGGACACGCGCCGCGCGCGGCCGGGGCCGCTGGTGACGGTGCTGTCCACGACGAAGAAGTCGCTGGGCGGCTCCATGTCCACCACGGCCTTGCCGCCGGGCGCGGAGCGCACGTAGACGGCGACCGCGTTCCAGTTGAGGCTCACCGCGCCGGTGGGCGCCATGTACGCGCGGTCGGAGTCCTCCTGGTCATAGCCGGGCGGGGTGCGCTCGGGGTCGAACCAGGAGTCGTCCACGACGATGTCCTGCACCTCCTTGAGGCCCGCGTGGAGCAGCTCGGAGGTGATGCTGTAGAGGCGCTCGGTGGTGATGGTGGGGTCACCCTTGCCGCGCACGTAGAGCGTCTTGACCTTGCCGTCGGCGGGCAGCTCCGGCTCGACGAGGAACTCCGTCTCGTAGCGATACTCCGACCCCAGGGCGACGAGCGCCGCCGAGGACGTGACGAGCTTCACGTTGGAGGCGGGGTTGAGCAGCTCGTCCGCGTTGTGGCTGAACACCACGGAGCCGTCATCCAGGCTCTGCATGTGCACGCCGACGCGGCTGCTCTTGAGCGCGGTGCGCTGCATGACCTGCACGAGCGCGTTCTTCAACGCCTCGCGTTCAGCCTTTTTGTCGGCGGACGGCGACGCGGCCAGGGTGGCGGAAGGCAGCCACAAGGCAATGGCGGTCGCTGCCCAGAAGGGTCTGGTTCGAAAAACCTGCACGCACGCTCCGGGGAAGTCGCGATCCATTATGAAGAAGGGATGAAAGGGGCGGCAAGGGTGGGGGGTGGATGCTCGGCCGCTATCACCCTGCCCGCCTGCCTGCTTCCTGGAAACAAGAAGGAGGCTGTCGCAGCATGGACGTCCTGCCTGACATCCACCCCGTGACAGACGCCATGCCTCCCCTGCCCTCCCGTGCCGCCCGGGTGTTCGTCCTCGCGCTGGCGCTGGTGCTTGACGCCGGCTGCCGCGCGCCCACGCCTGCGGCGGGCGTCACGGTGTTGTTGGAGGCCCCACCGGACAGCCTGGATGACCGCTTCGCCCTCACGGCCCATGGACAGCGGCTGGCGCAGCTCATCAGCCCGGGGCTCCTCACCTTCGATGACGCCAGCCGGCCGGTGCCCCAGCTGGCGGAGTCCTTCCGTGACGTTTCCGCGACGGTGGTGGAGTTCATCCTCCGCCCGGGGCTCACCTTCCATGACGGCAGCGCCCTCACCGCGGAGGACGTGAAGGCCACCTTCGACAGCCTGCGGGATCCGAAGCTGGGCAGCCCCAAGCGCGAGCGCTACGAGCCGGTGGACCGGGTGGAGGTGGTGGATGCCCGCACGGTGCGCTTCCACCTGAAGCGGCCCTATGCGCCGCTGCTCGCGGAGCTGTCCGCGGCCATCCTGCCCTCGGAGCGCGCGGGGCCGGGAGGCATCGAGGCGCAAGGCACGCACCCGGTGGGCGCGGGCCCGTTCCGGTTCGAGTCATGGCCGGACGAGGAGCACCTGACGCTGGTGCCCTTCGAGGGCTGGCACGGAGGAAAGCCCGCCGTGTCGAGGCTGACGTTCCGCGTGGTGCGGGACGAGACGACGCGGGTGCTGGAGCTGCTCAAGGGGCGCGCGGACCTGGTGGTGAACGGCGTGTCCCCGGCGGTGCTGCCCGCGCTGCGGAAGGCGTCCCACCTGCGCGTGGTGACGAAGCCGGGCACGGGCTTCACGTACCTGGGCATCAACCTGCGCGAGGGACCGCTCGCGGACGTGCGCGTGCGCCAGGCGCTGTGCCACCTCATCGACGTGCGCCCGCTGGTGGAGCACAAGCTGCACGGGCTGGCGGAGCCCGCGTCCAGCATGCTGCCCCGCGAGCACTGGGCCTTCACGGCCACGCCGGGGTGCGGCTACGCGCCGGAGGAGGCGGCCCGGCTGTTGGACGCGGCGGGGTATCCGGATCCGGATGGGCCTGGAGGAAAGCCCCGGTTGTCCTTCACGTTCAAGACGAGCACGGACCGCTTCCGGCGCGCGGTGGCGCTGGTGATGAAGGAGCAGCTGGCGAAGGGCGGGATCGCGGTGGAGGTGCGGGCGCTGGAGTTCGGGACGTTCTTCGAGGACGTGCGCCGGGGGCGCTTCGAGCTGTTCACGTTGAAGTGGGCCGCCGTGATGGAGCCGGACCTGCTCCGGGGCGCGTTCCATTCCGCGAACGTTCCCGGCCCGGAGAACCACTGGGGCGGGTTCAACCGGGGCGCGCTGAAGGACCCGGCGCTGGACCGCGTGCTGGACGCGGCGACGCAGGCGTCACGGGAGGAGCGGCGGACGCTCTATGCGGAGGCGCAGCGGGAGCTGGACGCGGACATGCCCGTCATTCCGCTGTGGCACGAGGCGAGCGTCGCGGTGGTGTCCTCCAGGCTCGCGGACTTCGAGCCCAGCGCGCACGGACTGCTGCTGCCGCTGGCGAAGGCGCGGGAAGTGACACCCGAGGATGGGGGCACCCCGTGAGCCGGAGGTTGGTGTCCGCGGTCATCGCGATGGTGGGTGCGTTGCTGCTCGTGTCGCTGTTCCTGCACCTCGTGCCGGGTGACCCGGTGGACGTGATGCTGGGGGAACAGGCGACGCAGGTGGACCGCGCGGCGCTGCGGCGGGCCGTGGGGTTGGACCTGCCGTGGTACGCGCAGCTCTGGACGTTCGCTCGGGACCTGGCCACCGGGGAGCTGCGCACGTCGCTGCCTCCGTTCCAGCGCAAGGTGCTACCGGCCCTGGGCGCGGCGCTGCCGTACACGCTGCTGCTCACGGTGGCGGCCATGGCCGTGTCCCTGGTGCTGGCGCTGCCTCTGGGCGTGATGGCGGCGGCGCGGCGAGGAACTCCCGTGGACGCGGCGGCGATGGGTGTGTCCGTGGCGGGTGTCGCCCTGCCCCGCTTCTGGCTGGGGCCGGTGCTCATCATCCTGTTCGCCTTGAAGCTGGACTGGCTGCCCGTGTCGGGCGCGGAGTCGTGGCGGCACCTGGTGCTGCCCGCGTTCACGCTGGGCATCGCGCTGGCCGCGTTCCTCGCCCGGATGACGCGCGCCACGATGCTGGAGGCGCTACGTGAGGACTACGTCACCGTGGCCCGGGCCAAGGGACTGTCCCCCCGTGTGGTGCTGTGGAAGCACGCCTTCCGCAACGCGCTGCTGCCCCTGGTGACCGTGCTGGGGCTGGAGTTCGGCGCGCTGCTGGGCGGTGCCATCGTGACGGAGAAGGTGTTCGCGTGGCCGGGCATGGGCACGCTGCTGCTCACCGCCATCGAGAAGCGCGACTACAACACGGTGCGCGCCACGGTGCTCCTCTTCACCTTCTGCTACGTCGGGGTCAACACGCTCACGGACTTCGCCTATGCGTGGGTCGACCCTCGCGTGCGGAGGCGCTCATGAGCGCGGTCCACCGCTTCCGGCTGCACTCCTGGGGCGCCCGGTTCGGGCTCGCCGTGGCGTGCGTCTGGGTGTTCACCGCGCTGTTCGCGCCGTGGCTCAGTCCCCACTCGCCGGACGCCATCGACCTCACGCGCGAGCTGTCGCCGCCGACCTCTGGCCACCTGCTGGGCACGGGGGAGAACGGCATCGACGTGCTCACGCATGTGCTGTACGGCGCGCGCGTGTCGCTGGAGGTGTCCTTCTTCGCGGTGGTGCTTTCCGCCGCGCTGGGCATCACGCTGGGCGGCATCGCGGGCTACGCGGGCGGGCTCGTGGACGAAGCGCTGATGCGGCTGGTGGACGTGTTGCTCGCGTTCCCCGGCATCCTGCTGGCGTTGTTCATCACCGCCGTGCTGGGCCCCAGCCTCGCCAACGTCGTGTTCGCGCTCTCCTTCACCGGGTGGACGGGCTACGCGCGGCTGACGCGTGGACAGGTGCTCACCCTTCGCGAGCGAGACTACGTGCAGGCCGCTCGGGCCCTGGGCAGCGGGCCGGGCCGCATCCTCGTGCGGCACCTGTTGCCCAACGCGGCGGGGCCGCTCCTCGTGCAGGCGACGTTCGCGCTGCCGGGTGCCATCGTCGCGGAGGCGTCCCTGAGCTTCCTGGGGCTGGGCGTCCCACCGGGCACGCCGTCGTGGGGCGCGCTGGTGGACCAGGGGACGCAGTACCTGCTGGTGGCGCCGCACGTGGCCCTCTTCCCCGGCATCGCGCTGGCGCTCACCGTGCTGGGGTTCAACCTGCTGGGCGATGCCCTGCGCGACGCGATGGATCCCCGCCACGAGGGACGATGACTTGAAGGCCCGGGGCGGCCCTGGCAGGAAGCAGGGACGGAGGTAACGCATGAAGGCCGTGGTGCAGCGGGTCATGGAAGCGTCGGTGACGGTGGATGGCCAGCGCGTGAGCGAGATGGGGCCGGGCCTGCTCGTGCTCCTGGGCGTGGGCAAGGGCGACACCGACGCGGACCTCACGTGGATGGTGGAGAAGCTGGCCACGCTGCGCATCTTCGAGGACGCCGACGGGAAGATGAACCTGTCGCTGGAGGACACCTCCAAGCACCTCATCGTCGTCAGCCAGTTCACCCTCTACGGCGACGCGCGCAAGGGCCGACGGCCCAGCTTCATCGACGCGATGGAGCCCGTCGCGGCCAAGGCCCTCTACGAGCGCGCCTGCGAAGCGCTGCGCCAGCGCGGCCTCACCGTGGGCACCGGCATCTTCGCCGCGGACATGAAGGTCGCGCTCGTCAACGACGGGCCGGTCACCATCCTCCTGGAGAGCCCTCCGAAGGCCGCGGCTCCGGCCTAACGCACGTCCAGCGTGCGGCGGAAGAACGCCACGCCTTCCGCGTTCGTGCGCGCGTGCGAGGCCGGGCGCGTCCCCGGCACCGGGTCGCGGCACAGCATCGCGATGACCTTGAAGCCCTTCGGGTAGCACTCGGGCAGGAAGGAGAAGTGGCCCGCGTCGTCCAGGACCACCGTCGTCGTGGTCGCGGGCGGCAGCAGCCCGGCCAGGTGCATGCCGTGGCCTTCGTGCGGCATCAACTCGTCGCCCTTCGCGAGCACCAGCGCCACGGGCTTCTGGATGTCGGCGGTGTCCCGCGCCTCGAATGAAGCGGCCATCCCAGGCGCCATCGCGAACGCGGCCTTCACGCGCGGATCCAGGTACGACGCTCGCGACTGCTTCATGTCGATGCGGCTGTAGTCCACGTCGCGCAGGCCCTCGCAGCCAATCTCCTCGCGGGTGCCCGGCGTCTTGCAGCGCTTCTCAATCCACTCCAGGTTCAGGTTCAGCCCCACCAGCGCCAGCGCCGTGTAGCCGCCCATGGAGTGCCCTGACGCGCCGATGCGCTCCGGATCCACGAGTGGGCCCCATTTCGGATCCTTCAGCAGGTGGTTCAGGACGACCGTGAAGTCCCGCGGGCGCTCGTAGGCACGGGCGAAGCCCTCCGGGCTCGTGTCGCCGTAGGTGTTGCCCGGGTGGTTCACCGCCACGACGACGAAGCCATGGGCCGCCAGGTTCGAGCCGAACCACGACAGGTCCATCAACGAGCCGCCGCTCCCATGCGATAGCAGCACCACCGGCCAGCGCTCCCGCGCGTCCGACAGCGGGGCATCCTTCGCACCGTAGAAGGGCTTGAACACGTCCGACGGCGCGCGGTTGTCCATCGGCGTGCCGGGCGCCACCGGGTACCAGACCAGCGGATTCAGCGTGCGGCGGCGGGCCGCGTCCTCGTACGTCAGCGACTGCGTGACACCCACCGCGTAGGCCGCGTCCGCCCCGTAGAGCGACGCGTGGTCCGTGCGCGGTGCCTCCGCCTTCTTCGACGAAGAACAGCCTCCCGTCAGCACCGCGACGGAGACGAGGAGCACGGGACCTATCGGAGAGCGGAGGCGGCGCATGCCTCGGAGCATGACCGCGAACGGCGATGCAGGGAAAGGGTCTCAGCGGCCTACAGCCGCACGGTGGTCCCGCGCGTCACCAGCGCGGCCAGGCCCTGCTTCGTCTGCGCGGCGGTGCGCAGGTGCAGCGTGAGCGCGCCCAGCTCGCGGATCCACGTGGCCGCGTTCGGCCCCAGGCCGGAGAACAGCACGGACAGGGGCGGCGGCTGGTTGAGCCGGCCCGTCCAGTAGCCCAGCACCTCGTCGCGCTCCGGCAGCACCGGCAGCTTCATGCGCTCCTGCTCGCGCACCAGCAGCCGCTCCAGCTTGCGCGGCAGGTTCACCTGCCAGTGCACCACCGTCTTCGCCGGACGCCAGGCCCAGTCCGCGAAGGCGAAGCGCTCCCGCACGGCGTACTCGCCCCGGCCCTGCGTGACGAAGACGCGGTCCGGCGGGAACTCCGGGAAGGGGTCCCACTGCCCGGCCAGCAGCGACGCCAGCCCCTGCTCACCCGGAGGCCTCCGGCGGAAGTTGTCGCGCACCACGCGCGCCGCCTTCGTGTCCCAGTAGGGATAGGCCGGGTCCTCCACCATCAGCGCCAGGTTCAGCGCTTCGTCCCATTCGTCCGCGTAGCCGCCGGGGGACCCGCCCACCTCCCAGCCGCCGGGCGCCTCGCGCCAGGGCTGGAACACCAGCCGGTCCACCAGGTCCATCCACCCGTCCGAGTCCACCGACCCCACGCCCCCCGGCAACGCCGACGAGGCCAGCCGCTGGCAGAGGGTGAAGGCCTGCGCGTCCCCCAGGTGGTTGGAGAGGGCCTCCAGCGCGCCGGAGGCATCCCCCATGGCGCGCGTGAAGAAGGGCAGGACCTGCTCGTGGAAGAAGCGGTCGTTGATGGGGCGCAGGACGACGTCCATGCGGGGCGTCCTTCCTGTCAGCCCCTCAGGGCCGCGCGTCTTCCTGGACGATGAGGGCGTGGATGTCCGCGGCCGTGGGCGCTTCGAGGATGGCCGCCCGGAAGCGCGGGTTCTTGAAGAGGCGCGAGATGCGCGCCAGCGCCTTCAGGTGCACCCCCGCGCTGTTCTCCGGCGCCACCAGCGCGAAGAACAGGTGCGTGGGCTTGCCGTCGATGGACTCGAAGTCCACGCCCGCCCGCGACACGCAGAAGGCCGCCTGGAGGCTGTCCATGCCCGCCAGCTTGCCGTGCGGAATGGCCACGCCCTCGCCAATGCCCGTGCTGCCCAGCTTCTCGCGTTCCTGGAGCACCGCCACCAGCCGGTCCTCGCGCAGCGTCGGGTGCGCCCGGGCCAACGTGGCACTCAGCTCGCGCAGCACCTCCGGTTTCGTCCGGGACTGCATGTCCGCGACGACGGCCTGGGGGCTGAGGAAATCGGCGATTCTCAATGGCGCTCCCGCACTTGGCGCTCCGGGCCGGCAATGATTCCTCGGCCGGCAATTACTCCTCACACTGGATTCGCGCAAGGGTCGCCTGGGCGGTGGCAGGCGCTTCGCTCACTGCGCGTCAGCCCGGGCCCCGGGCCGGGGCACCCACGCCCCGGACCCGGTCCCGGTTCCTACCCGGGCCGTCAGGTGCCGGTGGCGGCCACCGGCGCTTCGGGCAGGTGCGGTTCAATGAGGCCGAACCCACCCTCCTTGCGGCGGTAGACGATGGACAGCGCCTGGGACTGCTGGTTCTGGAACACGTAGAAGTCGTTGTTCATCAGGTTCATCTGCATCACGGCGTCGTCCACCGACAGCGACTGGATGGCCAGATGCGTGGTGCGCACCAGCCGGGCGACGCCCGCCTCGGCCCCCGGCTGCTGGGGCTCGGAGGCAGGGGCGGCCTGGATGGCGGGCGACGCGGACTCCGCGGTCTCCTCGGGCTCGTGGACCTCGAAGACGTCGTGGCGGACCTTGAGGTTGTTCACCAGGTCCTGGCGGTGGTGGACCTTCTCCTTGCCGTGGTGCGACTTGAGCTTGTCGCGGTAGCGGCGCAGCTGGCGTTCGATCTTGTCCATCGCCAGGTCGATGGACGCGTACATGTCATCGCTCTTCTCACGCCCCCGGAGGACCCAGGCGCCGGAGTGGATGGTGATGTCCGCGTGGTGCAGGTGCCGCTCCAACGACAGCACCACGTGGGCCTCACCAGCCCGGTCCAGCAGTCGGTTCACCCGCTCGACCTTTTCACGGGTGTACTCCTTCAGGGAATCCGACGATCCGAACTGACGGAAGGTGATGTTGAGCTGCATGCGTGGCCGCCTCCTAGGGAGAGAGGTAAGCTCCGTGACAGATCAGAAACGGAGCCCACGCCGAAAGCAACCCGGCCCCCCAGGTTGGAACTTCCCGTTCACTGCTCGCGCTCGCGCAAGCGACCGCCAGAGGACACGTGTTGTGTCCGCTGCTGGGCACGCGGTGGGGATTCCGACCCGGGCCCCATTTTCCGGTCAGGTCTCCCCCACACCGCGTGCGTGGCCCTCACGCCAGCAACATGCCTCCGGTGACGCCCAGGATGTCCCCGGTGACGAAGCGGGACTCGTCGCACGCGAGGAACACGTAGGAGGGCGCCAGCTCCGCGGGCTGCGCGGGCCTGCCCACGGGGGAGCTCTTGCCGAACTCCTTCACCTTCTCCCCGTCGAAGGACTGCGGGATGAGGGGCGTCCACACGGGGCCGGGCGCCACGGCGTTCACCCGGATGCCCCGGCTGATGAGCTCCTGTGACAGGCCCTTGGTGAAGGCGACGATGGCGCCCTTCGTGGTCGCGTAGTCGAGGATTTCAGCCGAGGGCTGATACGCCTGGATGGACGCCGTGTTGATGATGGTCGCGCCCGGCTTCATGTGCGGCAGCGCGTACTTCACCATGTGGAACATCGCGAGGATGTTGACCCGGAAGGTGCGCTCCACGCGCTCCGCGTCCAGCTCCTCGAACTTCGCCACTGCCTTGCCCTGGTAGGCCGCGTTGTTCACGAGCACGTCGATGCGCCCGAAGCGCTTCACCGTGTCCTCGACGATTCGCTTGCAGGTGGCCTCCAGCGCCATGTCACCCGCGAGCGCCAGCGCCTGCCGTCCGGAGGCCTCCACCACGCGGCGGGTGTGGCTCGCGTCGTCGCCCTCGTTGAGGTACGCGAACGACACGTCCGCGCCCTCGCGCGCGAAGGCCAGGCACACCGCGCGGCCAATGCCGCTGTCGCCGCCCGTCACCAGCGCGACGCGGTCCTTCAGCCGGCCAAAGCCCTTGTACGACTGCTCGCCGTAGTCAGGCTCCGGGGACATGGCGCCCTCGTGGCCGGGCGCGGACTGCGTCTGCTCCGGGAAGGGCGGCTTGGGTCCAGCTTCACGAGGGTCGGGGCTGCGGGCCATGTCATCACTCCGTGGGGAAGAAGGCGTTCCCACACGGTGGAGGCGCTGGCGCAGGGCGGCAATCAGACGCAGGCCGCCTGCCCGGTCCCCCTGATGGCCCGCCAGCCTCAGGGCACCACGGACAGCACGAAGTCCTGGGAGTGGTAGATGGCGCCCGAGCACGACGCCACGCCCGTGCACTCGCCCACGGTGCCCACCAGGTCCGCGCCCAGGGTCAGGGTGTGGTTCGCCTGCGGGGTGGCCGCGGGGATGTGGAGGGCGACCTTGTTGCCGTCCTGCGTGACGGAGAGCACGCCGGGCGCCCGGCCCCCTTCGCGCAGGAGCAGCGCCTCCACGGGTCCGGGGACCTCCGTGGCCGGCTCCCAGAGGAAGTCATACGACTGGCCCACGCGCAGCTTGTCCGGGGTGCCCTCGCCTTGGAACGTGAACTTGCGCTTGGCCTTGGCCTTGAGGACCACCAGGCGCACGGTGCTGGTGGCGTCCTGGAGCTGCACGGTGATGTCCTCCACCGGCTCGCGGCCCCAGGCGGCCGGGTCGAAGTTGAAGTAGACGCGGCTGTTCTCGCATGCCTCCGCGCGCCCGCCCACGTCCGACGCGCCGCCCGGCACCAGCGTCATGGGCTGGCCGTTGAAGGTGGCCGTCACGTCGTCCGCGAAGCGCGAGCAAGGACCGTCCGCCGCCACCGAGTAGCTGACCGTGAAGCGGTGCGCGCCCTGCGCGTCCGGCGTCTCCGCGTCATCCACGTCCGCCAGCCCGAACGTGAGCGAGCGGTCCGCGAGCTCCGCCAGCGACATCACCCGCGTCTCGCCTCCGCCACAGCCGGTGAGCGCCACGAGCGCTCCCAGGGCGGTGAGACGGGACACGGTTCGGCGCGGGCTCGGAGCGGGGAAGGTCATGGCGGCCGGCACCCTATCACTCCCGCGCCAGCAGTCCTTCGAGCCGCGCCTTCACGCCTGGCCACTCGGTGTCGATGAACGCGTAGTAAGCGCTGTCCCGCACCACGCCGCCGCG
This sequence comes from Corallococcus aberystwythensis, assembly GCF_003612165.1. Lineage (GTDB taxonomy): Bacteria > Myxococcota > Myxococcia > Myxococcales > Myxococcaceae > Corallococcus > Corallococcus aberystwythensis. The sequence goes on from NZ_RAWK01000020.1 coordinate 18,224, forward strand.
CACCAGCATGTGGTTGCGCAGGATGCCCTCGAAGGAAGCGCCCAGCCGCTCGATGGCCGCCCGCGAGCGCACGTTGCGCCGGTCCGTCTTCAGCTGCACGCGCATCACGCCCAGGGACTCGAAGGCGTGCGTGAGCAGCAGGTACTTGCACTCCGTGTTCACCCGCGTGCGCCACGCCCGGCGGCCCAGCCACGTGGAGCCGATCTCCAGCGTGCGGTACTCGCGCGAGATGTCCAGGTAGCGCGTGGTGCCCACCACCGCGCCGCCTGCCCGCTCACGGATGACGAAGGGCCGCTCGGTGCCCGCGGCGGCCGCCTTCAGCGCGGCGGCGACGTAGCTCTCCACGTCGCCTTCCGTGGCGAGCACGCGCGAGAAGTGGGCGAAGATTTCGGGCTCGCAGAGCGCCGCGAGCGCGGGCACGTGCTCCAGGCCCAGGGGCTCCAGCCACGCCGCCCTCCCCTCCAGGGTGACGGGCGGGACGACGAGCGGAACAGGGTCGCGGTGGGGAACACCGACATCATGGGGGAGCACGGGGTCCATGGGACCGCTTCATGCCCCATTTCCGGCCCTGGCGTGCAGGGCCGGAAGGCGCGGACGGCTTTAGAAGTACTTCTTGCGCTTGCTGCTGGGGAGGATGCCCAGCACCTCGCGGTACTTGGCCACCGTGCGGCGGGCGATTTCAGTGCCCTGCGAGCGCAGCAGCTCCACGATCTTCTGGTCCGAGTACGGGTTGCGCGCGTCTTCCTGCGACACGAGCTGCTTGATGTGGTGCTTCACGGCCTCGCTGGCCGTGTCCTCGCCGGACACGCGCGCGATGGACGAGTTGAAGAAGTACTTCAGCTCGAAGATGCCCTGCGGCGTGTGCACGTACTTGCTCGTGGTGACGCGGCTGACGGTGGACTCGTGCATGCCGATGTCCTCCGCCACGTCGCGCAGGATGAGGGGCTTCAGGTGCGCGATGCCCTTGTCCAGGAAGTCCCGCTGGAACTTCACGATGCTCTCGGTGACCTTGTAGATGGTCCGCTGCCGCTGGTGGATGGAGCGGATGAGCCACATCGCGCTGCGCAGCTTGTCCTGGATGAACTCCTTCGTCTGCCCGGGGCTCACCGCGCCGTTCTTGAGCGCGTTCCGGTACATGCCGGAGATGCGCAGCTTGGACAGGCCGTCGTCGTTGAGGACCACGGTGTAGTCCTCGTCCCCCAGCTTGTAGACGAAGACGTCGGGGGTGATGTACTGCGCGTCATCCCCGCTGAAGTTGCGGCCCGGACGCGGGTCCAGCTTCGGGAGCAGCTTCGCCGCCGCGACCACTTCGTCCAGGGTGACCTTGAGGTCCTTGGCGATGGCCGGGAGGTTCTTGCTCTCCAGATATTTCATGTGGCGCTTGATGATGAGGCCCAAGAGCGCCGCGTTCGGGTCCTTCATCGCCTGCAGCTGGATGAGCAGGCACTCCTGCAGGTCGCGCGCGCCGCAGCCCCGGGGCTCCAGGTTCTGGATGCGGCGCAGGGTGCGCTCGGCCACGTGCATGGGCACGTCCGCCTCGTTGGACAGGCGGATGAGCGGGTCGCCTTCAATGTCGGGCAGCTTGAGGTAGCCGTCGTCGTCCAGGTTCCCCAGGATCAGCACCGCCACGCGGCGCTCGGCCTCGTTGAGCCGCAGCGTGCCCAGCTGCTCCTGGAGGTGGTCGACCAGGTCCTCCTTCTTCACCATGTTGGCTTCGAACGACGGAAGGTCGTCCGTGGCCACGTTGCCCTTGTTGGAGGCGGTGGTGGGCTCGTTGAACTGGTAGCTGTTGAGGTAGGACTCCCAGTCAATCTCCGGGGGGCCCTCGCCGTCCGCCTTGAACTCCTGGGCGTTCTCCGGCGTCGCGGACGGCAGATCCACGTCCCGCGCGACTTCCGCGTTGTCCGCCTCGAGCGAGGCCTCGCCAGGCTCCTTCTCGCTCACCTCCCCGGGCATGCCCTCTTCGGGCTGCTCCAAGAGGGGGTTCTGCTCCATCTCCTCGCGGACCTGGTCCAGGAGCTCCATTCGCGAGAGCTGGAGGAGCTTGATGGCCTGCTGCAGCTGGGGCGTCATCACCAGCTGCTGCGCGAGCTTCAGGCTCTGTTTGAGTTCCATCGCCATGTGGGGGCGTCTCCGGAAGGCATGCGGACCACTTGATTGGAGATTCCAATCAAGGACCGTGCCAACCTAACAAGGCCCCCCGGCCACGTCCAGTGCCCCTCACGTGGTTTCTGATTTGCAGTGTCTAAAAATCCGCTGGAAATCCGACAGGTTGCCGTAACCCCCGCCTGCTCGGCTGATGTTCAAACGTCGACGCAAAAGTGGGGCCAGCTTCACCCGGAGCATCTGGAGACATACGGGGAGGACGGCTTTTCAAGGAGCCTGGAGACGGAACCGGTCTCCCAGGTAGACGGCCCTCGCCCGGGCGGAGCCGGCGATCTGCGCGGGGGTGCCCTCTTCGAGGATCTGACCCTGTGCGATGATGTAGGCCCGGTCACAGATGCCCAGGGTGTCCTGGACGTTGTGGTCGGTGATGAGGATGCCCAGGCCCCGCTCCCGCAGGAGGTGGATCTGACGCTGGAGGTCGCCCACGTTGATGGGGTCCACGCCGGCGAAGGGCTCGTCGAAGAGGATGAAGCGGGGTGCGGGGATGAGGCTGCGGGCGATTTCGGCGCGCCGCCGCTCGCCGCCGGAGAGCGTCTCGCCCCAGGAATCGGCGACGTGGGAGAGGCCGAACTCCTCCAGGAGGGTGTCCGCGCGCTGCTTGCGGTCCTGGGCGGTGAGCCCCTTCTGGAGCTCCAGCACGGCGAGGAAGTTCTCGCGCACCGTGAGCTTGCGGAAGACGGAGGCCTCCTGCGGCAGGTAGCCCACGCCGCGGCGCGCGCGGCGGTGCATGGGCAGGTGGGTGAGGTCCTCGTCGCCCACGCGCACCCGGCCCGCGTCCGGCGTCACCAGCCCCACCACCATGTTGAAGCTGGTCGTCTTGCCGGCGCCGTTGGGGCCCAGGAGGCCCACGACTTCACCCGGGGCGACGTTGAAGGACACGTCGCGCACCACCTGGCGCTTGCGGAAGGACTTCTGGAGCCCCTCGGCGAACAGCTTCGCGCCGCTCATGGCGTCGTGCCCGCCGGCTTCGGCGCGGGGGCCTTCTTGCGGGTGCCGGGGACGGCGGTGGTGGACGGGGAGTCCACGAGGATGCGGGCGTTCTCCACCTCCAGGCGCTCGTTGCCCAGGATGAGGCGCACCTTGGTGCCGGTGAGGTAGGTGTTGCCCTGGCGGGCCTCCGGGGAGCCCGTCACCACCAGCACGCCCGAGGGCACGTCGTAGTCCGCGCGCTCGCCCCGGGCCTGCCGGTCGCCGTCCACGGCGCGCACGTTGCCGGCGCACACCACGCGCGTCACCTGACGGGTGGTGTTGTAGTAGCCGGTCATCTTGTCGCAGCGGATGTCCATGGTCTGGTGCTTCACCACCACGTTGCCGGTGAGCACCGCCTGGTTGCGGTCGCCGGTGACGTGGTCCGCGGACAGGTCCACCGGGTTGCGCAGGCCCGTGGGCGCCAGCGACGCGCCCGGCGCGGGCAGCGGGGCAGCCGGAGCGCCTGCGGCGGGCGGGGCCGTGGGGGCACCGGGCTTCGCGGCGGGCGCGGCACCGGGCTTCGCGCCGGGGGTCGTCTGGGCGACGGCCGGGGCACCGGGGGACGCGGCGGCCTGGGAGGACGCGGGCTGCGCCAGGAACAGCGCCATCACGAGGAACTCAATCACTCCGTCGCTCCACCCAGCACGGCTTCGACCGCGCCTTCGAAGGTGAACGTCTGGTCCGCGGAGGACAGCGTGAAGCGGTCCGCCCGCATCTGGTAGTCCGGGCCCTTCATCGTCACGCCGTCCTCGCCGTGGGCCCGCCGCGCGTCCGCGTTGTAGGTAAGGCGGGGGGTGTTGGCCACCAGCCCCTCCCCCGTCTGCACGACGACGCCGCCCGTGCCCACCCACGTCTTGGACGCGAGGCTGCCGTCCATATTCGGCGCGGTGATGACAGTGCCCCCCTGAGAGGAGGCGGGCGAGCCCTCCGCACCCTTCCCGGGGGGCAGGCGCACGACGACCTCGGAGGCCTGCACCTCGCCGCCCGCGCGCCGGTAGCGGACGCGGGAAGCGGTGCCGGAGACCTGGAGCGTGTCGCCCTCGTAGGAGCGCAGGTGCGCGCCCTCCAGCACCACGTCCGGGCGCGGCTCGTTCGCGGCGCCCGGGGCCGGACGGCGCGGCGCGCAGGCGGTGGCGAGGAGTCCCAGGAAGCTCAAGGCAAGCAGGCGCGGCACAGGGCCTTCCTTATCACCGTGCCGGGGCGGACGGTGCGCCAGCAAGGGCGGGGGGAACGTCCTCGGGAGGACGCGTCTTCCAGCGCTGATGCATCCACACCCACTGTTCGGGCGCCCGGCGGATGGCCGCCTCGATGCGCTGCGACAGGGCGGCGGTGAGGGCCTGCACGGCCGCTTCACGCTCCGCCGCGTCCGGGTGCGGCACCTCCTCCATGGTGAGCCGGTAGCCCGCGCCGTCGCGCTGGCAGAAGCCCACCACCACCGCCGCGCCGGTGCGCAGCGCCAGGTCCGCCGCGGCGCGCGGGGTGGCCGCCAGCTCTCCGAAGAAGGGCACGAACACGGACTGCACCTTGGTGTCCTGGTCGATGAGGATGCCCAGGATTTCGCCGCTCCGGAGCGCTCGGAGCATGGCCCGGGCCGCGCCCTCCTGGCCGCGCCAGATGCTGCGCACCCCGCCCTTCGCCCGGAAGTCCTCCACCAGCGCGGTGAGGCGCGGGTCGCTGGTCTCCTTCGCGATGCTCTGGCTGGGGTAGCCCGCCCTCGCCACGCGCCGGGCGAGCAGCTCCCAGTTGCCCACGTGGCCGGATACGAAGACGACGCCCTTCCCCTTCGCCAGCGCGGCCTCCAGCACCTGGCGGTCCGCGTCCGGCCAGGACACCAGGGACTCCAGCCCGGCCTCCAGCGCCCGCGCGGAGGCGACCTCCAGGGCGGCGGCGGCCAGGTGGCGGAAGGCGTCACGGGCGAGCGCGTCACGCTCCGCGCCGGTCCTCTCCGGGAAGGCGCGGGCCAGCGACTTGAGCGCCTTCCTCCGCTCCCCGCCCGCGAGCGCGTAGGCCCAGCCGCCCAGGGTCATGCCCAGGGTGCGGGCCGCGCCCAGCGGCAGGAACTGGAGCAGGCGCAACATCCCGGCGATGAGCAGGTAGCGCAGGTAACGCTTGAGGCGCTTTGTTAAAGGGGGACGCTCCACGACGCGTCTCCATATCCCATGCGCGAATACAACTTCGACGGCCTCATTGGCCCGACCCACAATTACGCCGGCCTCTCGCCGGGCAACCTGGCGTCACAGCACCACGGCGGCCAGCCCAGCCAACCCCGGGAGGCGGCGCTCCAGGGGCTGGAGAAGATGCGCTTCGTGTCGGAGCTGGGCGTGGGCCAGGCGGTGCTGCCGCCCCAGCCGCGCCCTTCCCTGCGCACGCTGCGGTCCCTGGGCTTCACGGGCTCCGACGAGGAGGTCATCACCCGCGCCGCGCGCGACGCGGAGCACCTCTTGCGGCTCACCTCCAGCGCCTCCGCCATGTGGACGGCGAACGCGGCCACGGTGGCGCCATCGGCGGACACGGCGGACGGCCGGGTGCACCTGACGCCCGCGAACCTCACGCAGATGTTCCACCGCGCCATCGAGGCGGACACCACGCACGCGGTGCTGCGCGCCATCTTCGCGGACGCGAAGCACTTCCAGGTGCACGCCCCGCTGCCGGGCGCCTCGCACTTCGCGGACGAGGGCGCGGCCAACCACACGCGCCTCTTCACGCCGGGGCACAAGGCCGTGCACGTGCTCGCCTGGGGGCGCAGCGCGTGGCAGGACGTGAAGGGGCCGCAGCGCTTCCCCGCGCGTCAGACGCTGGAGTCCAGCCAGGCCCTGGCGCGGCTGCACCAGCTGGCGCCGGAGCAGGTCGTCCTGCCGCAGCAGCACCCGGACGGCATTGACGCGGGCGCGTTCCACACGGACGTGCTCGCGGTGGGCAACGAGCGCTTCCTGATGCTGCACGCGCTGGCGTTCGTGGAGCACCCGAAGCTCCTCCAGACGCTGCGCGAGAAGCTGGGGGACGCCTTCCGCTTCGAGGTCGCGACGGATGCGGAGCTGCCGGTGAAGGACGCGGTGCGCGCGTACCCGTTCAACTCGCAGGTGCTGTCGCTGCCGGATGGCACCATGGCCATCATCGCGCCCATCGAGAGCCGCGAGACGCCCACCGCCCGCGCGTTCCTGGAGCGCGTCGTCGCCGGGGACAACCCGGTGAAGGCGGTGCACTACCTGGACGTCCGCCAGTCCATGAACAACGGCGGCGGCCCGGCGTGTCTGCGTCAGCGCATCTCGCTCACGGACGCGGAGCGCGCCGCCATCACCGCGGACGTCTTCTACTCCCCGGCGCTGCATGAATCGCTCGCAGGTTGGGTGCGGAAGCACTACCGCGACGTGCTCAAGCCGGAGGACGTGCGGGACCCGCAGCTGGCGCGCGAGACGATGACCGCGCTCGACGAGCTGACGCGCCTGCTCAAGCTGGGCAGCGTGTACGACTTCCAGCAGTGACATGACGTGGCTGCCTGCCTGCCCTCCGTCGCGACGGACAAGGGCAGGCAGCCCCGGCCGCCCCACTCAAGTGGCGAATGGCCGCCCACGTCATCCGGACACACCTTGTACCCGAAGGAGGTGATGTCCCCCATGATCCCGAACGCCATTCAAAGCTACCTGCGACGCCACCGCGTTCCCTTCGAGCGGTATGCCCACCCCCGCGCCGTGAGCGCGATGGAGCTCGTGGACGCCCTCAACGTGCCTGTCAGGCGCGTGGCCAAGTCCGTCATCGTGCTGGCCGACCGGCAGCCGTGGATTGTCGTCGTGCCCGCGATGACGACCGTGGACCTGCGGCAGATTCGCCACACCCTGGGAGTCCGCACCGCACGGCTCGCCGCCGAGTCCGAGTTCGTCGACCACTTCCCTGACTGCGAGACGGGGGCCGAGCCACCCTTCGGCGAGCTGTATGGCCTGCCCGTCGCGATGGATGAATCCCTGAGCGTCAACGAGCGGCTGCTGTTCCGCGCCGGTTCGCACGAAGAGGCACTGGAGATGCGCTTTCAGGACTTCGCGCGCCTGGAGTGGCCGTTGGTCGCGTCCTTCATCCAGCCGCTTCCGCGGGAGAAGGAGGAAGGAAAGGCAACGTACGGAGCGCCCATGGAAGACTCCGGCGCTTCGGCTTGAAGCCTTCAAGGCGTAGGAGCGTCGCTGACCGCCGGTGACCCGAGCGGGTCCACCAGGGTTCCCTTGTGTGCGTCTTGCAGCGCACGCTCGCGGGCCTCCAGCCGCGCCGCCCAGGCCTCGCCCTCCGCGCGCCGTGCGTCACCGAGCGGCATGAGCCTCAAGCCCTCGTGGACCGAGCGTGCCGCCGCGTCGTAACGCGACAGCAGCTCCTGCAGCCGGGCCACCTCGAAGTGGCTCTCCGGACCGGGCAGAAGCCCCACGACCGAGCGGCGCTGCTCCAGGGCGCGGGCCAGCAAGCCTTCCCGTTCAAAGCTGTCTGCCTCCAGTGACAGCAGGCGCGCGCGCTGCCGCAGGTCGGTCAGGTAGGGAGCCACCGCGGCCAGCGTGTCCCGGGATCTTCGCGTGAGTCCGGCCTCCTGCTGCCGCGTGGACAGCGTGAAGGCCAGCTCCACGTCATGGGGGAAGCGCTTCACGAGCGTCTCCAGGGACTGGAGTGCCTCCGCGCTCTTTCCCTGTGCACGCCACACGTCCGCGCGCAGCAGGTGCGTGGCCAGTGCGTCCGGGGCGCGCCGCTCCACCTCCGCGCAGGCCGCCTCCGCCTCGGGAAGTTCTCGCTGCGCCAGCCGTCCGCGCGCCTCCTGCATCCACAATGCGGTGGCTTCAGGCCGGCCCTCGAAGTGCTCATGCGCCCAGGCGAGCCATTCGAGTCCCAGCGAGCGACGCGAGGGCCCGGCGAGCAGCGCCTCCGCCAGCTCCACCACCTGCCCGGGCGTTTCGGACGTGAGGGTCTTCAGCTCCTCGACGGTGCGGGCGCGGGGCATCGCCTCGCTGATCAACACGCGCGTGTCCCCGGCCTCGTGCGCGAGCCGGTACTCCAGGAAGGCCTGCTCGCGCCGGCCCAGGTGCAGCAGGGCCCGCGCGGCCACGCGGTGCGCGGACGCATCCAGGGGCCGCAGGTAGAGCGTGTGATTGACGAAGGCCAACGCGTCCTTCGCGCCCGCCGCGCCGTTCGACACGGAGGCCATCGCCATCAGCCGGTACAGCAGGTAGTCCGCCGGATGCACGTCGATGAGCTGGAGCCCCAGCGCGCGCACCTCCGTGCCCGGTGCCCGGGCCGACACGCGCTCCGCCAGCAGGCCTTCCGCGTCCACCATCCTCCGCCGTCCCGGCACGAGCGCGACGAGCATCACCACCATGAGCCCCGCCGCCAGCGCCAGCGCGGGGACGGCGGGCAGCGTGCCCACCTTCGTGCGCCGCGCGGCCATGCGCTCGGCTTCGCGGGGCCGGGCCACCGCGCCCATCACCACCGCGACCGCGACCGCGCACGCGGGCAGCTCCAGGCTGAAGTCGAAGAGGTTGTGCAGCGCCAGCGCCGCCACGCCGGACAGCACCGCCAGCTCCACCGGCCCGTGGTCCTCGCGCCGTACGCGCTTCACGAAGGCCCAGATGCCCAGCCCGAGCAGCAGCAACCCCGGCACGCCCCACTCCGCCGCCACCTGCAACACCGCGTTCTCCGGGTGCGTGAAGGTGTTGGGGTTGGGCTCGGTCTGGTAGCGGGGGAAGGCGGCCTCGAACGCGCCGCGCCCCATGCCCAGCACCGGGAAGGCGCGGGCCGCGCGGGCCATCATCGGCCAGGGCTCCATCTTGCCCCGGCGCAGGGACTCCACACCGTCCACGGTGCGCGCCTCCGCCCACAGCTGATCCGCCGCCAGGTAGGCGCCCACGGACAGCGTCGCCAGCAGCCCGAGCAGCACCGCCGCGCCCCGTCCCCACGCGGGCCTCGCGGGAGTGCGCGCCTCGCGCCGCTGCTTCATCAGCCACGCGGCGAGCAGCACCTGCCCGAAGACGAAGAACACGATGCCCGCGCGCGACAGCGACAGCAGCACGCCCGCGCCGGAGACGACCGCCGCCATTGCGAAGGGCCACGCGCGCGCACGCGGCTGACTCGACAGCGCCAGTCCCACCGCCACCGCCGCGCACAGCCCCAGGAAGCCCGCGAGGTGGTTGGGGTTTCCAAACGGCGTCACCAGCGGAGGCCGTGCATGCACGTACGCGCGCAGGCCGAACAGCGCCTCCACGCCAAACAGCGCGTGCCCCAGCCCCACCGCGGCCACCGCCGCGCCCGTGAACGCCAGCACGGAGAGCAGCCGCTGCCGCGACGCGCGCGCACGGCACACCTGCACCGCCGCGACGAACGTCAGCAGGTAGGCGACGTGCTTCGCCAGCTCACGCCAGGTGGCGGAAGGCTCCAGCGACACCGGCCGCCAGCCCGTGAGCCCCAACGGCACGAGCACGTCCTCGCGCAGCGACGCGGCCTCCGGACTCACCCAAGCGAGCAGTCCCGGTGGCAGCGGCACGAGCTGCAACGCGCACAGCACCACGCCCCCCACCAGTGGCGCGGCCAGCAGCGGCACGCGCGGCGTCTCTCCCTGCCGCCGCGCCCCCACGAACGCCAGCACCGCCGCGGCCCCGGACAGCACGCCCAGCGGCCAGGACACCCAGCGCGCCGCGCCGCCCAGCGCTACCGGGCCCAGCACCATCAGCGCCGCGAGCGCCGCTTCCGCGTAGACGGTGTACCGGGAGACGCGGTGGGAGCCAGGAGCCATGCGCGGCGCGGGAGTATGTCACGCTCCTCGCGGGCTTCCGGGCTCCGTCCCCCGGCCAGCGGACGCGTCGCCTGGACGCCTCCTCCCCGGGCACCGCGTTCCCGGGGCGTCGAATGAACGTGGCCCCCGGGACACCGCTTGCATCCGGGGACCCATCTGGCATCTTCGCCCGACCCCATGCGTCGCTTCCTGCTCACCGCCGCCGTCCTCTGCGCCTCCCTCTCCGGACTCACCGCGTGCAAGAGCACGTGCCGCGAGCTGTCCGAGAAGCTCTGTGAGTGCGCCCTGAATTCGGTGGAGAAGCAGGCCTGCCAGCAGCGCGCCGCCGACGAGGAAGGCCGCGTGGAGCCCACCGCCGAGGATGAGATCGCGTGTGAGGCGAGGCTCGAGGGCTGCGACTGCCGCACCATCGAGACCGAGGAAGGCAAGAAGGCCTGCGGCCTCGCCCGCTGAGCGCCGTCCGCTGAAGGACGGCGCCCGCGAGGACTACGCGCCTGGCACCACGGGAGCCGGAGCCGGCCGCGCGGGCGTGCCATCCACCCACGGCTGAAGCCCGCGCCGCACCCGCGAGCGCCACGGCGTCTCCACCCACCGGTGCACCGCCACCGACGCGGGCACCAGCAACACCAGCAGCACGGTCAGGAAGCGCGTGGGCGACGACAGGTCCACGAACTTCTCCAGCCAGTGCACCCCTTCGCTGACGGGGAACTGGAGCAGATACAGCGCGTAGCTGGCTCCGCCCAGGTGCACCAGCCACGGCCGCGCCAGCACCTGCCCCAAGGGGCCGCCGCCGCGCGCCAGCCCGTACACCAGCAGCGCCGACGCGGGTGCCAGCAGCGCGTTGTGCATCAGCGGATACGGAATCCACGCGCCCTGCGAGAAGCCCGCGACCAGCAGCGCCGCGCCCGCCAGCGCCATCACCGCGCCCGAGCGCCGGGGCGCCACCGCCGCCCGCTCCCGCACGAAGACGAGCCCCAGCAGCACGCCCAGCAGGAACTCCGGCAGGCGCACCAGCGGGTTGAACTTCAACACCGACATCCAGGTGCCGCCGGTCGTCACGCTCAGCGGGCCCGGCCCGTCCGGCCGCAGCACCAGGTAGAGCACTGGCGGCAGCAGCCCCAGCATCCACACGCCCACCAGGGCCGCCGTCATGCGCGCGCCCCGGAAGCGCTCCAGCCGTCCGGCCAGCGAGGGGAACACGGCGTAGAAGAACGCCTCCACCGACACGGACCACGACGGCGGGTTCCAGTACAGCGCCAGCTTCGGCACCCAGGACTGGAGCAGCATCAGCGTGGTGAGCCCCGCCGTGCCCAGCTTCGCCGCGGCCACGGGCAGGGAGTTCACCGCCAGCGAGCCCTGCATCGTGGGCACCGCCGACAGGAGGAACATCAACAGGAACACCGGGTAGACGCGCGCCACACGCGCGCTCCAGAAGGCCCGGGGCGGGGTCTGCATCCTTCCGGCCGTGTCCACGTAGTTGTACGCGAGCACGAAGCCGGACAGGAGGAAGAAGACCCCCACGGACGCATAGCCGGAGGCCACCACCTGCACCATCCACTCCGGCGCCACGCCCTTGAGACACGGGGTGCCGAAGTGGAACAAGACGACGTGCAGGGCCGCCAGGAAGCGCAGCCCTGTCAGTGCATCCAGCGAACCGCCGGACTGCTGCTTCATCTACTTGCGACCGATGCCGAAGTAGGTGAAGCCCTGCTCACGCATGCGCGCGGGCTGGAAGATGTTGCGGCCGTCGAAGATCACCGGCGACTTCATCAGCGACTTCATGCGCGCGAAGTCCGGGTGGCGGAACTCGTTCCACTCCGTCACCACGAACAGGCCGTCCACGCCCTCCAGCGCGTCGTACGGCACCTCCGCGTAGCGGATGCGGTCGCCGAAGACGCGCTTCGCGGCGTGCGCGGCCACCGGGTCATGGGCAATCACCTGCGCGCCCTTGCCGATGAGCCCCTCGATGACCTCGATGGACGGCGCCTCGCGCATGTCGTCCGTCTTCGGCTTGAACGCCAGGCCCCAGACGCCGAACTTCTTGCCCTCCAGCGACCCGTAGTGCTTCACGGCCTTGTTCACGAGCAGCTTCTTCTGCCGCTCGTTGGTGCGCTCCACCGCGCGCAGCAGGTCCAGCTCCAGGCCGTACTCGCGCGCCGTGGTGACCAGCGCCTTCACGTCCTTGGGGAAGCAGGAGCCGCCGTAGCCCACGCCGGGGAAGAGGAACGGGTAGCCGATGCGCTTGTCCGCGCCCAGGCCCTTGCGCACGAAGTCCACGTCCGCGCCCACCTTCTCGCAGAGCGCGGAGACGTCGTTCATGAAGGAGATGCGCGTCGCGAGCATCGCGTTGGCCGCGTACTTCGTCAGCTCCGCGGAGCGCGTGTCCATGAACAGGATGGGGTTCTCCGTGCGCACGAACGGCGCGTACAGCTCCCCCATGAGGGTCCGGGCGCGCTCGGTGTCCGCGCCAATGACGACGCGGTCCGGCTTGAAGAAGTCGTCCAGCGCGGCGCCTTCCTTGAGGAACTCCGGGTTGGAGACGACGTCGAACTCCACGTCGGTCACCTTGGCGATGGCTTCGCGAACCTTGTCCGCGGTGCCCACCGGCACGGTGCTCTTGTCCACGACCACCGTGTACTGCTTCATCGCGCGGCCCACCGCCTGCGCCGCCGCGAGCACGTACTGGAGATCCGCCTCGCCGCTCTCACCCTCCGGCGTGCCCACGGCGATGAACACGGCCTGGGCGTTCGCCACCCCCTCCGCCAGGTTCGTCGTGAACGTGAGGCGCTTCTCCTTCACGTTCTTGCGGATGAGCTCCTCAAGACCCGGCTCGTAGATGGGAACCTGTCCCTCCTGGAGCATGCGGATCTTCCGCTCGTCGATGTCCACGCACGCGACGTCGTTGCCCGAGTCCGCGAAGCAGGTGCCCGCGACGAGTCCGACGTAGCCCGATCCGATAATGGCAATGCGCATTCTTTGAGTGTCCTGGTTTCGACAGGTGGCGTCATGAACTCATACGCCGACCCGCGCACCGAAAGAAAGCCCGGGCGCGCAGGACGCAGAGCGACCAGACAGGCTTATTGCCCTGTGAGGAGGCGTCGCAGTCTGTCCACGCCCCGCAGGGCGGACGAACGTCCGGGGGTGCTCACCGGACCCACCACCCCCCTGTCCAACAGCTCACGGGTCGCGCGGCGCAGCGGAGGGAAGGCGGCGGTGGCCTGTCCTTCCGCCTCCGGGAACAGCCGCGCCACGATGGCCAGCGACGTGTAGAGCGCGCGCTCCAGCCCGAACGCCTCCGCGCGCGACAGGAGCGCCGGCACGTCCAGCGGACGCGAGTACACGCCGCCCATCCAGGTGGCGCCGGTGATGAGCTCGCGCAGGTCCACGAACGACAGCCACGGCACGTCATACCCGTGGTGGGCCTGGTCCAGCGCGGTGAGCAGGAGCACGTCCTCCAGCTCCGGGCGGAAGACGGACTGGCCGTAGACCTTCATGGGTCGGGCGCGCTCGAAGATGCCGGCCAACTGCTCACGTCGGTTCGCGCCCAGCACGTCCGCGTAGATGTGGATGGGGGTGCGGCCGTCGGACACGATGCGCGCGGCGCCCGTGTTGCCCGTGTCCGGCTCCGGGACGAACTCGTGGTTGGACAGGTAGCCGGCGAAGCCGTCCACGTCCATGCGGCGCACCAGCACCTGGATGTCCAGCACGGGCCGGAAGCCCACGTGCGGATAGAGCGCCTCCGCGAAGGCCGCGCCGCCCAGCAAGAGCAGCTTGCGGCCCTCCAGCTGATCCACGATGCGCTTGAAGTGGACCAGCTTCATGACGTTGTCGTTCACGGAGCCGGTGTAGATGGACATCAGCCGGTCGCGGGCCCACTCCGGCGCCTCGCTCCCACCCATCCGGTACTCCAGGTTGTACGCCGCCAGCGGCGCCAGCCCCTGCGAGATGGCCCAGTCGACGTAGGCCTCCCAGGGCGCACCCCGGAGCTTGCCGCGCGGAGGCTCGAAGGAGGACAGGACCCGGAAGGTTTCGAGGAGGCTGGGCGCCATGGTGCGGCACCTTTAATGGGCCGGACCCGCCCGCCGCAATCACCGTCTTCCGGCGGGCGAGCGGACAGGCCTTGGCGCCCCTGGCTCCGTCCCCGTCACGACAGGCGGCCTGAGCCCGCGCAGCCGCCGCAGCCCGTACCGCACCATGGGCCCGGCGCGGGGGGCCAGGGCCAGCTTCGCGGCGACCCAGGCCGGCTTGCTGCGCGCCAGGTCCGCCCCCACCAGCCGGGGCCCGGAGAACAGCCGCGTCGCCAGCGCGCGCTGCCACCGGGGCGGGGCCAGCGCCTTGAGCACCCACGCCGGCACCGGCGCATCCAGCAGCCGGTGCGCCGCGTCCCACGCGTACCAGACCAGGTGCGGCAGCCCCGTGAGCCGGGCGCGCGTCACCACCCGGTCCCAGTCGAGCTTCGGGTGCGCCCGCGCCAGCAGCTTCAAGTCGAACAGCCACGCCAGCCGTTGCAGCAGGTGGTTGCTCGCGTGCAGGGACAGGTACACGGCCTCGTCCTCCGCGCACAGGTAGCGCACGGGGTGGCCGTCCAGCGTCGCGTCCTCGGCCCGCGCCACCAGCGCGTCGCCCTCCAGCGCCTGGCCGTAGCCCGCGAGCGCGCGGTAGTGCAGCTCCACCATCCCGTCCGGACCGGTGAGCTCCACGTGGTGCGCGTCATCCCGGTCCACGCCGCCGGCCTGGGGGGTGAGCCCCATCCCCTCCAGCGCGTGCACGGCGCACAGCACCCGGGCGCGCGGCACCAGCAGGTCCACGTCGTTCGTCGCGCGCTGGAGCGGCTCCGGGTAGAGCCTGCGCGCCAGTCCGTAGCCCTTGAGCAGCACCGGCGTCACGCCCATGGCCCCGAGTGCCGCCAGGCTTCGCGACAGCAGCGACCGCACGCGCATGCCCCGCGCCGCGCTCATCCGGGCCTCGCGGGAGAGCAGCGCACCGGCGTCCGGGGTCAGCGTCCAGCCCGCCTTCGCGAGCGCATGTTCGACGAAGCCCGCAAGCCCGTGGCGCACGGCGGCCTTCACCAGCGCGTCGCAGTCACCCGCCTCCGACGGCGCGGGAGCGGACGGCGCTTCCGGCCAGGCCTGGAGCAGCGTCAGCAGGGCCGGGGCGGACGTCATGGGCTCACCGCCGGAGCGCGATGATGCGCTCGGGCTCCGCGGCCTCCAGCGCCACGAGCTGCCCCACGCGCTCCGCCACCGCGTCCGCGACCACCTCCAGCGCCAGCTCCTCGTCCCGGTCGATGGCGGCCCGGCCGTCGCGCCAGACCAGGCGCAGCGCGCCGAGCAGGCTTTCCGCCTCCTTCACGTCCAGGCGCACCTCCAGCGCGGTCGCGGCGCCGGCGTCCGGGTGCTGGGATTCGAAGACGACGCCGCCGTTCACGTCCTCATGCGGGCGGCGCAGGCGCAGCTCCAGCACGGACAGGCTCAAGCCGGAGGACAGCGGACGGACGGCGTTCCACACCGCCTGGAACGAACCGGCCGCGCGCACCGCGGCGGTGACGGAGCGCACCAGCGAGCGCAGCTCCTGGTTGCGCTGGCGCGTCTGCTGGACCGCGCCCATGTGGCGCATGTCCAGGTAGCCCAGCTTGCGCATCAGCACCATGATGACCACGCCCACGCCGCAGAGCAGCAGCGCGCTCTGCATGCTGTTGGCGAAGTGCAGCCCCAGCGCCGTGACCATGAACAGCGTGCACAGCGCGTAGAGCACCAGCACGGTGGTGCGGTGGGACAGGAGCAGGCGGCTCATCAGCCGGTGGTGGATGTGTTCCTTGTCCGCGCTGAACATGGGTCTGCCCAACAGCGAGCGGCGCACCATGGCGAGCAGCGTGTCCATGATGGGCAGGCCCAGCGCCATCACCGGCACGAGCAGCGCCACCGCGGTGCCGCTCTTCGACGACGTCTTGATGGACACCGCCGCGAGCACGAAGCCCAGGAACATGCTGCCCGTGTCCCCCATGAAGATGGAGGCCGGGTTGAAGTTGAACACCAGGAACCCGAGGATGGCGCCCGCGAGCGCCACCATCAGCAGGCACAGCAGCACGTCCCCGCGCATCAGCGCGAGCAGCAGGTGGGTGCCCACGCCGAAGAACGCGACGCCGCCCGCCAGCCCATCCAACCCGTCAATGAGGTTGAGCGCGTTGATGACGCCCACCACCCACAGCACCGTCAGGGGCAGGCTGAGCAGCCCCAGCGTCAGCTCCGGGCCGAAGGGGTTGGCCAGCACCTCGATGCGGAAGCCGATGGCGTACAGGCCCAGCGCCACCGCGAACTGCACGGAGAACTTCAGCTTCGCGTCCGCGCCCTTGAGGTCGTCGTAGAAGCCCAGCGCCGCGATGATGGCGCCGCCCACGAAGAGGCCGACGATGAGCTCCGTCTGCGCGAGGAACTGATTCCCCACGCCCGAGTCCACGATGAACAGCGCGCACAGCGGCGCGAAGAAGCCCCCCACGATGCCAATGCCGCCCAGCCGCGGGATGGGCCGCACGTGCACCTTGCGGCTGGAGTTGGCCTGATCCACCCAGCCCCACGCCAGCGCACGCTCACGCACGCGCCAGGTGAGCACCAGCGCGACGAGGAGCGAAACGAGGAAGGCGACGAAGAAGGTGACCATGCGGGAAGAGCGTCCACCCCGCATCGTGACGGCCACCGAAGCAGTGCGTCAACGTCCAGGCGTCGCAGTCGTGAAACGACCCGCCTGCCTACCTGCTGTCAGCCCGGATACGTAGGACTTCTTCGTAAAGCGCCTGGGTGCGGGCGGCGATGTCGGGCCAGGTGAGTCCCTGGACCTCCGCCTGGGCCGCGCGGCGCAGGGCGTGCCGCCGGGAGGGATCCGCCGCCAGCTCGAGCACCGCCGCCACCAGCGCGTCCACGTCCCCAATGGGGACGAGCAGGCCCGTGCGGCCGGGGTGCACGACGGAGGGGGCCACGCCCACGGGAGTGGAGACGGGCGCGAGCCCGGAGGCCATGGCCTCCACCAGCGCCATGCCGTAGCCCTCCGCGTGACTGGGGAACAGGAGCACCTCTTCGTGCGCGAGCAGCGCTGGGAGGGTCGCGTGGGCGTAGTGCGGCACCACGCGCAGATGCGGTTGGACGGACGCGGGGAAGGCGGCGCGGACCTCGGGCTCGGGGGTACCGGTGCCGTACAGGGTCAGCGTGAAGGCGAGTCCCCGGGCATGCAGCCGGCCCACGGCGGCGATGACGTCCTCGCGGCCCTTGCGCTGGATGAAGGTGCCCACGGTCGCGAGCCGCAGCGGACCGTCCACGGGCGGCGCGGGCGGCGGCAGGCCGTGGAAGGCCTCCGAAAGCCCATGCGGTACGAGCCGCAGCTTCGACGCGGGGACGCGCAGCCGTTCGCGCGCGTAGGCGACATCCGCGTCGTTGAGGAGCACGGAGCAATCCGCCAGGTGCAGCGTCCTCGCCACCTCCCAGAGACGGAAGCCGCCGTGATACAGCGGGTACTTCCAGCTCAGGTGCGCCTTGCCCTCGCGCGCGTCGGCGCGGAGCTGTTCGGACACGGTGTGTTCCAGCCCGTGGCTGCGCGTCACCAGCGCGTGACGGCGGGCAGCGCCGGGACGGCCCGCCTGGGCCCAGGGCCACGCGTCGCCCGTGGTGACGTCCAGCACGTCGTAGCGACGCGCCACTCGGGCCAGGTGCGCGGAGAGGATCCACGGAAAGCGCAGGTTGTGCAGCGCGGAGTGGTGCTGCTCGCCGGGAAAGGCCTCGCCGTAGCCGTAGTAGTCCACGGTGCAGCCCCGGGCCTGGAGCGCTCGGCCCAGCGCGAGCGTCACGCCGGGCGCGCCCAGGTCCTGGGACAGCGGGTGATGGATGGCCAGGAGCACGCGCATGCGCGCGCTTCATAGCTCACATCGGCGGGCCCGCGAGCAGCGCCGCCCCGATGGCGCCGGACAGGTCGCCCAGCTCCGCGATGTGCATGGCGGGTTTGCGCTCCGTCGTGAACAGGTGTGGGCGCATGGCGTCCTCGATGGCGCCCAGGTACATGGGCGCCAGCCGCGATCCCAGCCCGCCCCCGATGACGACGGCCTCCACGTCCAGCAGGTTGATGACGGAGGCGATGGCCACGCCCATCATCCCGATGGCCCGTTCAATGAGCCATGTCGCCAGCGGATCCTTCTCCTTCAACGCCCGCGCCCAGACGCTGCTGGACAGGCGCGTGCGCTTCTTCTCTCGCATGATGTCGAAGAGGAGGGTCTTCTCCCCCCGCTTCGCCTCCGCGCGCGCCTTGCGCTCCATGCACGCGCGCCCGGCGTAGGCCTCCAGGCAGCCGCGCCGGCCGCAGCCACAGCGCGCACCGTCGGGCTTCACCACCATGTGGCCAATCTCTCCGGCGGAGCCCTGCCCGCGCCATGGCACGCCGTTGAGCACCAGGCCGCCGCCCACGCCGGTGCCCCACCACACGCCCAGCACCGAGCGGTAGTTGCGGCCCGCGCCCAGCTTGTACTCGGCCGCGACCGCCACCTGGACGTCGTTGCCCAGCGCCACCTTGCCGCCGCCCACCAGGTCACGCAGGTCCGACGCCAGGGGATACGGCGCGTCCCAGCCGCCCGCGACGTTGCTCGTGTGCGCGAGCGTGCCGCTGTTCGCGTCCACCGACCCCGGCGCGCCCACGCCCACGCCCGCGAGCTTCGCGGGCTCGACGCCCGCGGCCTGCGCCGCCTCGCCCAGCGTGCCGTAGAGCTCCTTCACCACCTCGCCCGGACCGCCGGCCGCGGGCGTCGGGTGGCGGGCCCGGCCCAGCACCTCGCCGCGCGCGTCCACGACGACGGCTTCAATCTTGGTGCCCCCCAGGTCGATGCCTCCCCAGATGCGGGCCTTGTCGGTCGGCGTCCCGTTCCCCGCACCGTGCCCGTTCTTCGCTGAAGCCTCGGCCATGTCTCGACTCCGTGGTTCGCGGCATCCTGCGGCCGCACGCGGCATAATCTGCGCAGCGCTTTTCCGTCTGGAGCCGCCACGCCAGACGCCCCCGTGCCCGCCCGTCCGCTCCACGGGGCTGCATGCGGGCCCTCCTTCCGCGAGCCAGGGCGCGCCCTCCTCCTCCGGTCCCTGTTCGCCGGAAGCAGGCGCGCATATAGGCTCCGTCGGAGTTCCTTTCGTGGAGCACCCCGTTTCCCCCATGAGCAGCCGTTCCCCTTCCGCGCCGGACGCCGCCGACGCCCCTCCGCTGGGCACGTCGGACGTGAAGGACCGCGCGCAGCGCTCCATCATCGCCCTGGGCCTGCGCACCCTCGGCTCGCTGGGGCTGCGAGTGGTGAGCTCGCTCGCCCTGTCGCACCTGCTGTTCCCGGGGGACTACGGCGCGTTCGCCATCGTGGCCTTCACCGCCGCGATGGGCGCGTTCCTGGGCGACCTGGGCCTCAGTGCGTCGCTGGTGCGCCAGCAGCACGAACCCACGCAGGACGAGATCAGCACCGCCTTCTGGAGCCACCAGGCGTTCACGGTCCTCATCGTGGGCGTCATCCTGCTGCTCGCGCCGTGGCTGTCGCGCTCCTACGAGCTGGGCCCTTCGGGCGCGGCCATGGTGAGCGTGATGGCGCTGGGGCTGTTCTTCCACTCGCTGCGCGTCATCCCCATCATGGTGCTGGAGCGCCAGCTGCGCTTCCCGGCGCTCGCGCGCATCGAACTCATCGAAGGCATCGCGCAGACGGCGACCACCATCTTCCTGGCCTGGATGCATTGTGGAGCGTGGTCGCTCATCGGCGGCGGACTCGTACGGGGCGGGCTGGGCATGGTGATGTTCTGGGCGGCGGCGGGCTGGCGGCCCCGGGGCGCGTTCCGGTGGGACATCGTCAAGCGGCTGCTGTCCTTCGGCATCTGGTTCCAGCTCACGGGCATCATCCCGGCCGCGCTCCAGGGTTGGATTCCGCTGGTGGTGGGACGCATGGAGGGCAAGGACGCGGTGGGCCTGGTGAACTGGGCGAGCGCCCTGGCCTCAGTGCCGCTCGCGCTGAGCAGCGTCCTCACCCGCGTCGCGTATCCGGCCTACAGCCGCATGCAGCAGGACACGGAGGCGTTGTCGGAGTACCTGCGCACGTCCATCCGGCGCGTGAGCGCGCTCCTGTGTCTGGCCATCCCGTTCGGCGTCATCGCACTGCCGCCCTTCATCCCAGTGGTCTTCGGTGAGCGCTGGAGCCTCGCGTCCGCGCTGGTGCAGTGGTTCACCATCGAGGCGTCGATGCAGGCGGTACAGGGCCTGCTGCACTCCCAGCAGCACGCGAGCGGCCACGCGAAGGAACGGATGTACGTGGCCATCACCGCGAGCGTCCTGCGCTTCGGTCTGGGCGCCCTGGCGGTGATGCACTGGGGAATCGTCGGCGTCGGCGTGAGCGCGACGGCCGTCACGCTGACCGAGCTGTGGGTCACCGCGAGGCTGGTATCGCGCCGGAACCCGCGGCTGTCGCGGCTCGAGTTCGAGGTCATGGAACCGTTCCTCACCGTGGGCGCGCTGCTCGCGCTGGCGCTGGGCCTCTCGCGGCTCGCGATGGGACAGGGCGGGCTGCTCGTGCAGGCACTGGTGGCGGCGGGCGTACTCACCGCGCTGGTGCTCGCGCGTGAGGCCTCGCGGCGTGGACTGTCGTTGCTGGGAGAGCTGCGCGCCCTGGTCCAGCAGCTGCGCGCGAGGCGGGCGCCTCCGTGAGCCGCCCGTGGCACCTGTTGACGGGGGAGTATCCGCCGGCGCCCGGCGGCGTCTCCGACCACACCCGGAGCATCGCCCACGCGCTGTTGAAGGCGGGGGAGACGGTGCATGTCTGGACCCCCGGCGCGGAGGGCGTCACGGAGGATCAGGGCGTGACGGTGCACCGTTGGCCCGGCCTCTTCACACCGCCGGGACTGGTGCGCCTGACCCGCGAGCTGGATGCGACGCCCGGCCCCCGGAGGCTGCTGCTCCAGTACGTGCCCCACGCGTTCGGCTTGAAGGCGATGAACGTGCCGTTCTGCGCCTGGTTCGCCGCGAGGCGGCAGGATGAACGCGAGCTGTTCCTCCATGAGGCGGTGTACCCGTGGAGCCCCGGCGCGCAGTGGAAGCATCAGGTGCTCGCGGGAGTCACACGGCTGATGCTGCGCACGCTGGCGCTCGGAGTGGGGCGCGCATACGTGTCCATTCCCACCTGGGCGGAGCATCTTCCCGAACCGCTGCGGAGTCAGGCCCGGTGGTGTCCCATCCCCAGTCCCCTGCCCCTCCACGTGCCGGAGCACGCCGTGCGTGCGGTGCGTGAAGCGCTGGGTGGTGGCCCCACGGTGGCGCACTTCGGCACGTATGGCGCGTCCATCGCGGGTCCGCTGGAGGCCGTGCTCGTGCCGTTGTTGCAGCGGGATGAACAACGGCAGGCACTGCTCCTGGGCCGGGGCAGCCAGGCCTGGAGCGAATCGCTCGGACGGAAGCATCCCGCGCTGGCCCGCAGGCTCCATGCGAGGGACGGGCTGGCACCGGAGGCCGTGGCCGCGCACCTGCGCGCCGCGGAGCTGCTGTTGCAGCCGTACCCCGATGGCGTCAGCGCCCGGCGAAGCAGCGCGATGGGCGGACTGGGCCTGGGCCTCCCCATCGTCACCCACACCGGACACCTGAGCGAACCGCTGTGGCGCGAGCTGCGGCCGGTAGCGCTCGCGGACGAGGCGTCACCCACCGCGCTGCTGGCGCTCGCGGAGCACCTGTTGGAGCACGGCGATGAGCGCCAGGCCCTGGGTGAGCGCGCGGCGCGCGTGTACCGTGAGCACTTCGCGTTGGAGCACACGGTGGCGCACCTGCTGAGTCGTACGGGGACCCCTTCATGAGTGACACACAGCCGACGCCAGAAGAGCGCGACGCCGCGCTGAAGGACATCCTGGCCGGCGATCCGATCGCGATGGTCAAGGCGTCGAAGCTGCTGTGTTACGACAAGTCGACCACGTCCACGCTGCTCCGGTTCCTTGAAGCGGAGACGCGCGTCGAGACGCGGCACGCCCTCCTCTACGCGCTGACCTGGCACGGCCATCTCGCGCAGTGGGACCTCATGGTCGGCATCCTCAAGAACGTCCAGGAGGCGCCCCTGGTCCGTGGCCAGGCCGCGGAGTACCTGGCGTACAACTTCCTGGGCGTGAGGACGGACTCCACGGAGTTCAAGGTCGCGGTCGACGCCCTGCTCGAAGCGCTGAAGGACCCTTCGCCCGAGGTGCGCTACTGCGCGGTCCACGCCCTCGGCAATACGGGGCATCCACCGTTGCTGCCGGTACTCCAGGAGATGCGCCAGGACCCGACCCCGGTTCCGGGATGGGCGGGCACCGTGAGTTCCCAGGCCTCGGAGTCGATGGAATGGCTCGAGCGCATGCACGAGAACCGCCTCAAGAATGGATCCTGAGGTGAGCCCCTTGCGGTTGAAGGTCCTGATGGATCCGCGCGAGGAGGGCTGGCCCAGCATGGACCTGGTGGGCGAAGCGCTCGTGGAGGGACTTGCGGCATTTCCCTCCGAGGCCGCCGTCACCCGCGTGCGGCCATCCATTCCCCACGCCGTGCGCGCCCTGCCCCGCGTGGGCAACCGCAAGGCCGCCTTCAACGCGGACCGGCTGCTCACCCGCTTCGGCCTCTACCCCGCGCGACTGCTGCGTGAGCGCACCGGCCCCGATGCGTTCCACGTCGTGGACCACACCTACGCGCAGCTCGTCCATGCGCTGCCCGCGGAGCGCACCGGCGTCTTCTGTCATGACCTGGATGCCTTCCGCTCCGTGCTGGAGCCCCACCGCGAACCGCGCCCCACGTGGTTCCGCCTGATGGCGCGCGCCACGCTCAAGGGGCTGGAGCGCGCGGCCCTCGTCTTCCACAGCACGCAGCAGGTGCGCGACGAGCTGCTCATGCACAGCGTGGTGCCTCCCGAGCGGCTGGTGTGGGCGCCCTACGGTGTCTCGCCGGAGTACCAGCTCGAACCTGTTCCCGGAGACGCCAGCGACGCGGTGCTCGCGCCGCTGAAGGGCCAGCCGTACCTGCTCCACGTGGGCAGCGCCATCCGCCGCAAGCGCCTGGACGTGCTCTTCGACACCTTCGCGGCGCTGCGAGCCCGGCACCCGGACCTCATGCTGGTGCAGCAGGGCGGAGAGCTGGACGCGGTCCTGCAGGCCCAAGTGGCGCGGCTCGGATTGAAGGACGCGCTGCTGCAACCGCCCCGTCAGGAACGGGCCACGCTCGCGGGCCTGTACCGGCGAGCTCGCGCGGTGCTGGTACCCAGTGACGCGGAGGGCTTCGGCCTGCCCGTCATCGAAGCGCTGGCGTGTGGTGTCCCCGTGGTGGCCAGCGACCTCCCGGTGCTGCGCGAAGTGGGCGCCGACGCCTGCACGTACTGCCCGGTGGGTGACGTGGCCGCATGGGCGGAAGCCGTGGACGCGCTGCTCACCGGCCGCGTGCCCGCGCCATCACCGGAGACGCGGCGCACCCGGGCCGCGCGCTTCACCTGGAGTGCCCACGCGCGCACGGTGCTGAACGCGTACCTGCATCGTCTTGACCGCTCCAGGCGGGTCTGATTCGGTCGCTCCCGCGTGCGCATCCTGTTCCTCAACCCCGTGGGAATCCTGGGCGGTGCCGAGCGCGCACTCGTGGATCTCCTCGCGTGCCTGCGCACGCTGGAGCCTGGCCTGTCGCTGCACCTCATCGCGGGCACGGACGGGCCCCTCGTGGAGACGGCCCGAGGCCTCGGTGTGGAGGCCCGGGTGCTCGCCCTGCCTGACCGCCTCTCCGCGCTCGGGGACAGCGGCCTGCGCGAACAGGGCCGCGCCGGTCTCTGGCGCTTCACACGTGAAGTCGCCCCTACGCCCTTGCTGCTGGCCCGCTACGGCCTGGACCTGAGGCGCGCGGTGCGCGACGCGGCGCCGGACCTGCTGCACTCCAATGGCATCAAGACCCACCTGCTGAGCGCGGCCACCGCCGGGCTTCCGGTGCCGCGCGTGTGGCACGTGCATGACTTCCTCGGCGAGCGTCCGCTCGTGCGTCGCGCGCTCTCCGGTCTGCATCCGCTGGCCTCGGCCGCCATCGCGAACTCGCAGGCCGTGGGCGACGACGCGCGCACGGTGCTCGGGAAGGTGCCCGTGCACGTCGTGCCCAACGGCGTGGACGTGGAGCGCTTCTCCCCAGCCGCGGGTGACGGCGCGCACCTGGATGCGCTGGCCGGACTGCCTCCCGCGCCCGCGGGCACGCTGCGCGTGGGGCTCGTGGCCACGTACGCACGCTGGAAGGGACACGACGTCTTCCTGGAGGCCGCGGCCCTGCTGACGCGTCAGGCACCGGCCCTGCCCGTGCGCTTCTACCTCGTGGGCGCGCCGCTCTACCGCACGGCTGGCTCGCAGTTCACCGACGCGGAGCTGCGCGGACAGGTGGAGCGCCACGGCCTCACGGGCCGCGTGGGCTTCGTGCCCTTCCAGCCCGAACCCGCCCGCGTCTACCGCGCCCTGGACGTCTTCGTGCACGCGAGCACCCGCCGCGAGCCCTTCGGCCTCACCATCGCGGAGGCGCTCGCCTGCGGCCGGGCCGCTGTCATCTCGAAGTCGAGCGGCGCGGCCGAAGCGCTGCGGGATGGCGAGGATGTCCTGGCCATCGACCCTGGCAACGCGAACACGCTCGCGACGGCCCTGCGCCGGCTCCTGGGGGATGAAGCCTTGCGAGACACCCTGGCCCGCGCGGCCCGCGACACCGCCGTGCGCCGCTTCTCCCGTGAGCGTTACGCCCGGGACATCCTCGCCGTGTACCGGAGCCTCGTCCCCGCACGAGGGCATTCATGATGCGTCCCCGGAAGCTCGTCACCGTCTCGCACTCGTACGTCGTCACGCTCAACCGCCGCCTGGCCAACGAGATGGCCCGCGTGGGCGCGGGCCGCTGGGACGTCACCGCCGTGGCCCCGAGCACCTTCCACGGAGACCTGGGTCCGCTGAAGCTCCAGCGCGACCCCAACGAGGCCGTGAACCTGGAGGCCGTTCCCGCCTTCTTCAGCCGCTCGCTGCACGGCTTCGTGTACGGGCCGGAGGTGCACGCGCACCTGTCGCGCGGCGTGGACCTGGTGCACCTGTGGGAGGAGCCCTACGTGCTCTCCGGCCTGGAGGTGGCACTGATGACGCCCCCCCACGTGCCGCTCGTCTTCTCCACGTTCCAGAACCTGGCCAAGCGCTATCCCCCGCCCTTCGCGCAGGCCGAGCGCTTCGTCGTGCGCCGGGCCGCGGGGTGGATCGCCTGGGGCCAGACGGTGCATGACAACCTCCTCGCCCGGCCCGGCTATGAGCAGCGCCCCTCGCGCTTCATCCCCGTGGGTGTGGACGTGGAGCACTTCCGCCCGGATTTGGAGGCGGGCCGCGCCTTCCGCGAGCGCCTGGGCTGGAAGGCCGAAGGGCCCCCCGTGGTGGGCTTCCTGGGCCGCTTCGTGCCGGAGAAGGGCCTGCGGCTCCTCATGGATGCGCTCCCCAGACTGCGCACACCCTGGCGCGCCCTCTTCGTCGGAGGAGGCCCTTTGGAGGTCGACCTGCGCGCCTGGGCGGAGCACCACGGAGACCGCGTGCGCGTCGTCACCGGCGTGAAGCACGCGCAGGTGCCTCACGCGCTCAACGCCATGGACGTGCTCTGCGCGCCCAGCGAGACGACGCCCGCGTGGAAGGAGC
The DNA here is from genome assembly GCF_003612165.1 of Corallococcus aberystwythensis. Lineage (GTDB taxonomy): Bacteria > Myxococcota > Myxococcia > Myxococcales > Myxococcaceae > Corallococcus > Corallococcus aberystwythensis. The sequence continues at coordinate 43,781 of NZ_RAWK01000020.1, forward strand.
AGTTCGGCCGCATGCTCGTGGAGGCCTTCGCGTGCGGCGTGCCCGTGTTCGCCAGTGACTCCGGAGAGATTCCGCACACCGTGGGCGATGCCGGGCGCATCCTGCGGGAAGGCTTTTCTCCGGCCTGGACCACCGCGCTCGAGGAGCTGCTGGAGAGTCCCGCGCAACGTCAGGACCTGGCCGCGCGAGGCCGTGAGCGGGCCATGTCCCGCTTCGCCTGGCCGGTGGTCGCGAAGGCGCACCTGGACTTCTTCGAGCAGGTGCTCGAACGCGGCGCCTGAAGACTCAGGCCTCCAGCCGCGCCACCACCGCCGCCGCCATCGCGTCCCACGTCCAGGCCCGCAGCTCCGAGGACAGCGCGGCCACGGCGGGCATCCAGTCCCCGCCCCGCGACCGCCACTCTTCCAGACGCCGCACCAGCTCGCCCGAGTCCTCGGGGTCATCCAGCAGCAGCCCCTGGAGTGAGGACGGGTAGCGCTCCGCCACGCCCGCCGAGCGGCTCACCAGCGCGGGGATGCCCACGCACAGCGCTTCGTGCACGCCCAGGCCATAGGACTCGTAGCGCGTGGGGGACACCAGCAGGTCCGCGGCGGCCATCAGGCGGGGCACGTCGTCGCGGAAGCCCAGGAAGCGGATCCGCTCGCCCAATCCCTGCTCACGCGCCGCGCGCTCCCAGGTCTCCCGCTCCGCGCCCGTCCCCACCACGCCCAGGTCCACGTCCCATTCGCGCCGCGCGCACAGCTGCACCCACGCGTGGAAGAGCGTGTCGAAGCCCTTGCGCCGGTCGCCCAGCGCGCCCACGAACAGCGCCACCCGCCGTTCTTGCGGCCAGCCCAGGGACGCCCGGGCTTCGTGCCGGAGCGAGGGAGACGTGGAGGGAAAGCGCGTCGGGTCACCGCCCAGGTACACGACGTGGACGCGGGATTCCTCCACGCCCGTGGCGGCCAGCACGTCCTGCCGCGTGCGCTCCGAGTTCGCCAGGATGATGCTCGCCCGGCGCAGTGCGCGCTGCTCACGGCGCAGGTACACGCGGTGGCTCACTGCGCCCTTGAGCCGTCGCAGCGGACTTCCAACGGGCTCGGGCGCATGCGCGGCATGGACGTAGTGGACCCAGTTGGCGGCGGACACCTCGCAGTTGCCGCCGTTGGCCACCACCTGTCCGCCTTGCGCCAGCGTGCGCGCGGCCCAGAAGCGCCCCACCGCATCGAGCAACGGCTCGCCCAGCAGGTACGCATTCGCGGGCTTGGGCACGCGGATGAAGCGCACGTTGGGGTAGCGCAAGAGCGAGTCCTCCACGCGGTACGCCACCAACCGCACGGGCCCACCCTGGCGCGCGAGCCAGTCCGCCAGCGCGAGGTTCGCGCGGTCCATGCCCCCGGTGGAGACGAAGTCACCGGCGATGAGGGTGTACGGCCGCATTCCGGTTCCAATACGCGCTGAAGAAGGCCGCGTTGAGCAGCCAGAACTCCATGCCCATCTGGCTCATGAAGAACTGATAGCTGAAGGTCTGCGCCAGCGCGCCCAGGTCATATGCGAAGAGGAGGCTGCCCCAGAGCCAGAACTCGCCCTTCGCGTCATCGCGGCGCCGCGCCACCTGGAAGCCCCACCACAGCGTCACCAGCAGCGCGAGCGGATAGCAGACCAGCCCCAGCCAGCCGCCGTCGTAGGCCCAGGCCGTCCACTGGATTTCGGCCCAGAGGGGCGGGCTCTCGCGATCGAGGTTGTCGCCGAAGTAGGCGTTGGCCATGCCGTAGCGGCCCAGGCCCGCGCCCAGGGGGAACTCCGGGAGCACGTCGTCGAAGGTCTCGTCGAGGAAGCGGCCCCGGTTGGACTGATACACCTGCGAGGGGTCGGACGCCGTGAGCGTGCTCCACCGGGAGAGCACCGCGTCTCCACCGACCGCGACGGCCCAGCCGAAGGCCACCACCGCGAAGCCGCCCACGACCGAAGCCAGCGTGATGAGCCGCACCCACCGGCCACTCACGGTGAGCACCAACCCCATGGCCGCCATGCAGACGAGCAGCGTCACCGCCGCGACGCGCACCTGTCCCAGGTACAAGCAGATGAGCCCGATGCCGATGCCCGCCGCGCCCAGCACCTTCCGGGACATCCCCTGACGGCTGAGCAGGAACGCTCCGCCCAGCAGCACCGAATAGAAGGCGCCGGTGGCGGCCCCGCCCGGGACGTCCGTCAGCCCCATGGGACGGAACACGCGCGCGCCGCTCGCGGTCTCGAACTGGAGGCTGCGCACGTAGCCCTCGCCCTGGCTTTCGACCATGGCGGACAGCGCGGGCTGGAAGCGGCCGGGGAAGACCACCTGCAGGATGCCCAGCGAGGCGCTCGCGACGTTGAACAGGAAGAGCAGCAGGACGACGCGCCCGAACATCTTCGCGTCGATGCGCAGGCGGCTCGCCCAGAAGAGGGGCGCGAACACGGACACCTGGATGCCCAGCTGCGCGGCCGCGGCCAGCGGGGTGTTGGTGCCGGGATGGAAGAAGTTCAGCGCGGTGAGCCCCGCCGACGCGAGCAGGAAGGGCATCGCCGGGTGCTTGAGACGTGGGCCCTTCACCAGCAACAGCAGCGCCAGGCTCGTGCCGAACGACAAGATGCGGAACACCACGCGCGCAGGCGCCAACGCCTCCACCAGCAGCGCCAGCTGGCAGACGAAGAGCAGCGCGATGAACGCCACCACCACGTGGCCCGAACCGAGCAGTCCCGGGGACGCGGGCGTAGGGCCCGGCACGGTCTGCGCCGTCATGTGCTGTGGCGCGCGCCGCACGTAACGCTGGTGCAGCACACCAGGGCCCTGGAGCTGGGGACGAGGACTGGCGCCCCTCATGCGGCGGGCTCCCGTGCCACGGAGCGCACCGCGTCCTCCAGCGCCCCCAGGAACACGGCCGGCGAGCTCAGCGCCTTCGCGCGGGAGGGACCGCCGCCGCCCAGCGTCCGCCGAGCCGATTCATTCTCGATGAGCCCGCGAAGCGCCAGCGCCAGGGCCTCCGGCTTCGGCGGCACGAGCACGCCGCAGGACGCATCGATGATCTCCAGCGGTCCGCCCAGCGCGGTGGTGACCACGGGGAGCCCGGCGTAGAGCGCCTCCACGAAGGCCAGGCCGAAGGGCTCCGGCCCGGTGTTGGGCTGGCAGTGCACCTCCGCGGCGCGCAGCAGGCGAGGCACATCCGAGCGCTGTCCCAAGAAGCGCACGCGGTCGCCAAGTCCCAGGGCGAGGGCCTGGGCCTTCAATCCCTCTTCGTAGGCCGTTTCCTCCGGGCGCTGCGAGCCGCCAGCGAACCACGCCTTCCAGCGCGGCACCTGTCGCAGCCGGCCCAGCGCTTCGAGGAGCAGCCGCTGCCCCTTCCACTCCTGCATGCGGCTGGCATGGACGATGACGACGTCCGCCGCGTCCGCGCCCAGCTCGCCTCGGAGCGAAGCCCGCTCGGAAGCGGTGAGGCCAGCGCCACCGTCCCGGACGGGAGGATGGAGCACGCGCCACGGCGTGCGCGGGTACACGCTCGAAAGCGTGCCCGCGGTGTAGCGGCTGTTGCACAGCGCCAGGTCCGGCAAGGTGACGCGAGCCCACCGCTCCACCCAGTGCGCGCCCGAGAGCGCGTCATGCTGGAAGAAGATCAGAGGAACGCCAGCCGTGCGAACCACGGGGCCGAAGAGGGCCTGAGGCCACGCCGCGTGACACACCACCGCGTCGAACGCCTCCCGCTGGAGCAGCGCCATCAGCGAACGGCGCGCCTCCCAGACAAGCCAGGGACGGCTCACCTTCGCCGGCCCCAGCAGCGTCAACGGTGCGCCCGCCGCGCGAAGCTCCTCCGCGATGCGGCCCTCGAAGCAGAGCGCGAACGCATGCACCGCGCCGTCGTCCTGCTCCGTTCGAGCGAGCGCCAGCGTGCGCAGCAGTGTCTCCACGCCGCCATACAGGTTGCCGCTGGACACATGCAGCAAGCGCAACGGCGCGCCGCCAGACGCACGCGGCTCACGCGAGGCAGGAATGCGAACATCCGTCTCGCCGGCCGGCGCGCCACCCGACACACGCGGTTCGCGCGAGGCCGTGCTGCTCATCTTCGCGCCGTCGTCCAATTCGCCGCCAGACGCACGCGGTTCGCGCAAGGAGGTGTTCCCACCCGCCGCATCACCACCACGCTTGCCCCTGGACGCGCGCGACCCGTGCATGCGCGGACCTTCAGCGCCCGCCCGCGACGTGCCGGACGGAGGCATCGCTCCGCTCCTCCGTCACGGACTGCCGTCCGAGCGCCTCCGCGTACAGCTCCAGGCTGCGCGACGCCATCACGTCATGGGCGAACTCCGCCCGCGCACGCTCCTGCGCCCCACGCGACAGCCGCTCCCTCAGGCCCGGCTCCTCCACCAACCGCCGCGCCGCCGCCGCCAGTGCCCGCGCATCGCCCACCGGCACGGTGAGCCCGGTGCGCTCGTGCAGGCTCACCCACGCCACGCCGGAGTCCGGCACGGCGGTGTTGAGCACGGGCAGGCCGCTCGCCAGCGCCTCCACCTGCGACAGGCCATACGCCTCGCTGCGCGCGTTGCTCGGGAACCACAGCGCCGTCGCGGCCCGGTACGCCCCCGCGAGCGCCTCCGGCGACAGGTAGCCCGCCCACGTCACGCGGTCCTCGATGCCCAGCGCCCGGGCCCGCGCGCGGCCTTCATCCGCCAGCGGCCCCTCGCCCACGATGACCAGCCGCCCCGGCGCGTGCACCAGCGCCTCCAGCGCCGTGAACAGCCCCTTGTAGTAGACGAGCCGCCCCACCATCAGCCACAGCGGCCCGCCCGCCGCCTCCGCCGTCCACCTCGCCTGGGCCTCGCGCGCTTCCGCGGAAGGAGGCCGCAGGTACGACTCCAGCTCGATGCCCAGCGGCAGCACCCGCACCTTCGACTTGAACGTCGACAGCAGCGACGAACCGCGCACGTACGCGTCGCTCGTGGCCAGGAGCCGCGCCGCGCGCGAGTACAGCATCCACTCGAAGGGACGGAACAGCGCGCCCGCGACCTTCTGCCGGATGATGTCGCTCTGGTGCGTCACCACCACCGCGGGCAGGCGCGGCACCGCGTCCAGCGCCAGCACCATGCTCGGGTTGGGCACGTGCAGGTGCACCACGTCCACGCCCCGCGCCAGCGCGCGCCGGAGCACGAACGGCAGCGACGGCATCACGTCCATGCGCGCCACGGACGCAAGCCGTCCCAGGCGCACCACGCGCACCGGCCCGTCCCACTCCTCACGGGTGGGGCTGCGCCCGTGGAACTCGTGGCTCGTGCCCGTGCCATCCACGGAATGGTTCGCGCACAGCACCTCCACCTGCGCGCCCAGCGACGCCTGAGCGCGCGCCAGCGTGCGCACGTGCGCCTCCATGCCGCCGGAGGCCGGAGGGTAGAACTTCCCCAGGTGCAGCACCCGCAGGCCCGCGCCCTTCACGACGGCGCCACTCCGCCCTTGGGCTCGTCCTGCGTCGGGCCGTAGCCCTGGTAGCCCAGGTACGTGTCGCCGTAGCGCGGCTGCCGCAGGTCCACGTCGTTGAGGATGGCGCCGAACATCCGCGCCTGCACGTCCGCCAGCGAGCGCAGCGCGCGCTTCGCGGCGCTCCGGTCCGTCCGGCCCGCCTTGAGCACCATCACCACGCCATCCGCCTGCGTGGCCAGCACCGCCGCGTCCACGACGGCATTGAGCGGAGGGCTGTCCAGGATGATGCGGTCGAACTTCTCACCCGCCTGCCGCAGCAGTTCCTTGAAGGCGCGCGTGTGCAGCAGCTCCGCGGGGTTCGGCGGCAGCGGGCCACACGGCAGCACGAAGAGGTTGGGCACCTCCGTGCTCTTCACCGCCTTGTCCAGCGAACCCTCGCCCACCACCAGCGAGCTGATGCCCAGGTCGTTGGGCACGCCGAACGCGCGGTGCAGCCGCGGCCGGCGCATGTCCGTGTCCAGCAGGAGCACGCGGTTGCCGCTCTGGGCCATGGCCACGCCCAGGTTGATGCACGTGGTGGACTTGCCCTCCTGCGGGCCGCTGGACGTCACCACCAGCGTCTTGCAGGGGTGGTCCGGCGACATGAACAGGAGGTTGGTGCGCACCGCGCGGCAGCACTCCGCCACCGCCGAGCGCGGCGCGCGGTGCACGTACAGGTCGCGGTCACCCGGCGCCTTCGTCGCCTCCATGCGCGGCACCACGCCCAGGAACGCCAGGCCCAGCACGTCCTCCACGTCCGCCTGGGAGCCGACGGTGTTCTCCAGCATCTCCAGGAACAGCGCCACGCCCAGCCCCAGCAGCAGCCCCATCACCCAACCCACCAGCAGGTTGCGCCGCGTGTGCGGCCGCACCGGCACCAGCACCGGCTGCGCGGCGTCCAGCACGCGCACGTTGCTCGTGCGGAGCAACCCCGACAGCTCGATGTCCTTCAGCCGCTTGAGCACCAGCTCGTACAGGCGCTGGTTGTTGTCCGACTCGCGCTGGAGCCGTCCGTACTCGATGGCCTTCTTGTTCACCTGGAAGGCCTCGGCCTTCGTATCGTCCAAGAGCTTGTTGAGGTTCTTCTCCTCGCCCTGCGCCTCCGCCAGCTGCGTCTCCGCCGAGCGCACCACGTTGGTCAGGCTCTTGAGCAGGTCGTCGCGCACGACCTCCAGCTTGCGGTTGCACTCCAGGAGCTTCGGGTGCTCCGGCAGGTAGCGCTCGGACAGCTCCGCGCACGCGGCCTTCTGCTCGCCGTAGCGCGACTTCAAGTCCTGGATGGGGCCGTCCTTCGCGCCGGGCACGGCCTCCGCCCACGTCTCGTCGTTGCCGGCGGCCTTGCGCAGCCGGTGGATGGCATCCACGCGCGCCTGCTGCGCCGCGATGCGCGTGCGCACCTCGGTGAGCTTCAGGTTGTAGGAGTTGATCCGCTCGCTGACGATGGACAGCCGCGACTCCAGCGACGTGGACAGCATGTCCGCGTCCTTCTTCAGGTCGTAGACGGCCATCTCGCCGGCCTTGGACTGGCGGCCCAGCTCCCCCAGGCGTCCCTCCAGCCACGTGCGCGCCTCCTCGGTGGTGCGCAGCTTGAGCGCCAGGTTCTCCGCCATGTACGCGGCGGCCACCTCGTTGGAGAGCAGCGCCGCGCGCACGGGGTCCACGTCCTCCACCCCGATGTTCATCACCCGCGAGTCCTTGCCGGGCAGCACCTGGATGCGCGAGCGCAAGAGCCCGACTGGATCCGCCTCCTCCAGCGCCTTCGCGCGCTCCGCGGGGTCCTGGTTCGCCGGCAGGCCCAGGAAGGACGCGTCCTTCGCCAGCCCCAGCCGGTCCACCACGCGGCTGGCCACCGCGCGCGAGGTGATGATCTCGCTCTGCGTGGCGTAGTACTCCTTGTTGAACCAGTAGTTGCTGCGCTCCTCCCCCATCACCTCCTTCACCTCGCCGTCGAGGATGCGCGGCGCGGTGACGTCGATGATGAGCGAGGTGCTGGCCGCGTAGATGCGCGGCTGCCGCAGCGTCCAGGCCGCCGTGAGCGCGGTGATCCCCAACGCCACCCCGAGCATCACCCACCGCCGGCGCCACACGCCTCGCAGCCGGTGCATCACGCTCGCGGACGTCGCGCCGGGAGCCCCACCGGCCGGGTCCAACACCGTACCTTCCACGTCGCGTCTCTCCGGAAGTGGCTGCCGCGGGCGGTCTCCACCGGCCCGAAAGCCTCCGGACCCGACCTGCACCCACATCGCGCTGGGGGAATAACGGCCGGAGCGTGCAACGGGCGGGGCAGGTTGTCCATCCGACGAACGCCGCCTGGATGCCCCTCGTCCATCCGGTCCGCTCCGTGAACGCGCGCCCTGGAAGGCCCTGTGATAGGGAGCGGCGCCATGGTTCCCGCGCTCTCCGTCGTCCTGCCCTTCAGCCCCGCGACCGCGGCGGCCGCCGCCCGGTTCGCCAACGCGCTGTCCGGGCAGGCCCAGGTCGTCCTCGCGGGGGAGGGCCCGGTGGACGTCACGCCCGGGCCCAACGTCCACGTCCTCGCGGCCCAGGGCGGCAAGGGGGCGGCCATCCGCGCCGCGCTGCCCCACGTCACCGGGAAGCACACGGTGCTCCAGGACCCGGACGCCGCCTATTCGCCGGACACCTACGACGCCCTGGTGCAGCCCCTGCGCGACGACACCGCCGACGGCGTCTTCGGCCGGCGTCCCGGCATGTCTCCGGAGCTGGTGGCCGAGCGCGCGCTGGGCGGCATCACCCGCTTCGTCACCGACGTGGCCCTGGCGGATCCGCTCACCGGCCTGCGCGCCTTCCGCACGGAGGCGCTGCGCTCCATCCAGCTCACCAGCGACGACGACGCGGTGGACGCGGAGCTGGTGGTGAAGCTGGCCGCGCAGCTCTTCCGCCTCACGGAGGTGTCCCTGCCTCCGTTGCAGGCCGTGCCGCGCCGCCCGGCCTCCGCGCACCTGGCCCGCCTGCGCACGCTGGTGCGCTACGCCACCGTGCGCGACGACGCGGACAACCAGCACGAGGGCTACTCCACCCTGGAGCGCATGGACGGCGCCACCCACTACAACCAGTGGCTGGGCCGCCGCTTCCGCGAGCACATGGGCCGCCGCGTGCTGGAGATTGGCGCCGGTATCGGCACCATCACCCGCGAGCTGGAGGCGGGCGCGGAGCACCTGGTCGCGCTGGAGGTGGAGCGCTTCTACGTGGACCGCTTGAAGAACCTCTTCCGCGGCAAGCCCCACGTGCGCCCCTACCTGTCCGACGTGGCGCTCGCGGACTGGGAGGCGCTGAAGGCGGAAGACCTGGACACCATCGTGCTGTCCAACGTGCTGGAGCACATCCCGGATGACGCGTCCGCGGTGCGCCGCTTCCGTCAAATCCTCCAGCCGGACGGCCGCGTGCTCATCCTCGTGCCGGCGCTGCCGCAGCTGTTCGGCGCCATCGACGAGGCCGTGGGCCACCACCGCCGCTACACCCCGGAGTCCCTGCGAGCGGTGCTGCAGGAGAACGGCTTCCGCGTGGACACGCTGGAGTGGATGAACCTCGTCGGCATGCCAGGCTGGTTCGTCAACAGCCGCATCCTGCGCCGCCGCGCAGTGCCCAGGCTTCAGCTCAAGCTCTACGACACGCTGGCGCCCCTCATCGCCCAGGCCGAGCGTCAGGTGAAGCTGCCCGTGGGCATGAGCCTCTTCGCCGTCGCTCGCGCCGTCTGATGCCCGCGTGAGCGCCGCGCCCCACCCC
>NZ_RAWK01000210.1 GCF_003612165.1 Corallococcus aberystwythensis
CCCCAGCCGAGCAGGGTCCCGGGCGTCATCCAGGCGAGCCTTTCCCCCACCGTGGGCCCGGACGGAGGCGGCTTGCAGGTGAACGGCGTGTTCTGAGCTCCGAGGGCCGGCTCCTTCACTGCTTCAGGAGCCGGCCCGCGCGCGGGTGATGCGCTGGAGCGTCAGTCCAGGAGGTTCGCCAGGCCCGCGTACGTGTTGGGGCCGGGGATGCCATCAATCGGCCCGGCATAGCCGCCCCGGTTCGCCAGGGACTGGAGCACCTTGTAGGTGTTCGTCCCGGGGACTCCGTCGATGGGCCCCGTGTACCCCGCGCCGCTCAGGAACGTCTGGAGCCCGCGCCACGAGTTCACACCCGGGGCGCCATCCGCGGGGCCCATGTACCCGCCCAGACGCGCCACGCGCTGGAGCGCCGCGTAGGACTGGGTGCCCATGACACCGTCAAGGGGCCCCGTGTACCCGAAGCCCCGCAGCACGGTCTGGACGCCCTTCCAGGACTGGGCGCCCATGGCACCGTCAAAGGGGCCCGTGTAGCCGCCCTTCGCGGCCAGACGCTGGAGCGCCGCGTAGGACTTCGTGCCCATGACGCCATCCACGGGCCCGGAATAGCCATAGCCGCCAAGGACCTGCTGGACGCCCTTCCACGTGTTCGTGCCGGGGGCGCCATCCACCGCGCCGGTGTACCCGCCCGCGCTGGCAATCCGTTGCAGCGTCACGCCCTGGGCCTGGGTGACGGGCGGCACTCCGCCGGAGGACCCGTCCAGGTACGCCTGGATGCCATTGTAGGTATTGGGCCCGGGGACGCCATCGATGGGGCCCGTGTAGCCACCATCCTGCGCCAGCAGTTGCAATCCCTTGTACGTGTTGAGCCCCGGAGCGCCGTCGGCGGGGCCCGAGTAATACCCCAGCTCCCGCAGGACCTTCTGGACGCCCAGCCAGGTGTTGGCTCCCGGCACGCCGTCGATGGGACCGGTGTAGCCGCCCCGGCGCGCCAGGTTCTGCAGGACGGTTCCTTGTTGGACGGTGATGACGGGCGCTCCTCCTCCGCCAGAGCCGCCTCCGGGGATGGCCGTGGGCGGAGGGGGCGTCGCGCCCAGCGGGGGTTGGGTCAGGCCGGCGAACGCGGACAGCTTCGCGACGTTCAGGTCGAGGGGAATGCCGTTCTGGTTGCCGGAGGACGTGTACTGGTGGATCTCCCACGTCGGCCAGGCCGTCCCCACGGACGGGTTGCCCGGCGTGCCCGTGTAATGGGCAATCCAGAGCTTCGAGCCCACGGCCTGCGTCTGGGGCCAGGTGTTGGCCTTGAGCAGGCTGGAATACGTGTACAGGAACGGGGCCTTGCCCAGCCGCGTCTTGACCGCCTGCATGAAGCTCGCGGTCAGGGCGTCGTTCCAGAAGATGCCGTCGTCGATGGCCTCGTTGTCGAGCACCAGCAGGTCCCCTGGCCGGTGGTCGTACAGGTGGTCCACGAAGTACTGCGCGTCGCCGGCGGGGTTGTACGAGCCCGCCATCCAGTAATGCCCCACCAGGAGCCCGGCCGCGCGGGCCCGGGCGACCTGCTGGGCGTAGTAGGGCGCCACGTAGAGCGGCGAGACATTGGAGCCGCCCGCCTTGACGATGGCGAACTGGTAGCCGGCGCTCCGGATGGCATTGAAGTCCAGGTCCCGCTGCGTCGTGCCGACGTCAATCCCATACACTCCGCTCATCCCGGACGGAGGAGGCGTCCCGGGATCCTGAGCCAGCCAGGCATTGAGCCCCGCGTACGTGTACTGGCCCGGGAAGCCATCCACGGGGCCCGTGTACCCGCCGAGCTGGGCGAGCCGCTGGACTCCCTTCCAGGTGTTCTCCCCCGGCACGCCGTCGATGGGGCCGGAGTAGAAGCCCTTGCCGGTGAGGACCGTCTGGATGGCCTTCCATGTATTGACGCCGGGAACGCCGTCCACCGCGCCCGTGTAGCCGCCCCGCTGGGCCACGCGCTGGAGGATCTTCCCCTCGTCGATGCTGACCTGGATGCCCCCGGAACCTCCGCCGCTGCCGGTGCCTCCTCCACTGCCGGTGCCGAGCACGTTGCGGATGAGCGGCGCGGGGTCGCTGACGTTCTCACCGAACGCGCAGTTGTTCGTGGTGCCCCGGGTCATGTGGAGGTGGGGCCCGGTCCACGCCGAGCCATGGGCATCTCCAGCGCCCGCCACGTAGGCGATGATGTCTCCCTGCTGGACGGTGTCGCCCACCGCGAAGCGCGTCCGGATGACGTGGGCGTACCCGGAGAAGTCGCCGGGAGCGGACTCCACCGCGATGGTGTGTCCCACGATGGAGGAGTACTGGACGCGGCGGACAACGCCCGAGCGGAGCGCGGGGATGGCCTGGCCCGCGCTCGCGTAGAGGTCGAGCCCCCGGTGGCCTGCGGGGCCGTAGTAGGGGCCCGTGACGCCGAAGCGCGTCCCCCACCGGGACTCCCCGTAGAAGGCCTGCACGTTGGCCGGTGCAAGGGCCTGCGCTTCCTGCACCACCCCGGCCGGGAGCCCGGAGTCCTCCGTGTCCAGGCCTCCACAGGCAGTCAGGACAACAAGGCCCCACAGCAGCGTCATGGGGGAAGAGACGAGGCGCCGGATGAAGCGCCCTGGACGGGCTCGGGTATTCATATGACTCCTGGGGACGGGCAACTCGATTCAAAGCAGTTTTAGCATGAAAACGTGACATCCTTGGCGGCGGTGGTTTCCCCCCGCCTCTGGTTCCTCCCAGGAGATGTCACATGCATTGCTCCCGCTTCCGGCCCCACGGCCTGCTCTGGCTCCTCGCGCTGGGTTCCCTCACGGCCTGTGTTGACGAAACGCCCGCTGAAACGGGTGAGCTGACCCAGGCGGTCGACAGCGAGGTCAGCATCTTCGGCGCGGGCACCGTCCCCGCATCGAGCGTGGATCCGGACATCGCCTCCGTGGAGCTGGGCGTGAAGTTCCGCGCCAGCGTCCCGGGCGTCGTCTCCGGCATCCGCTTCTACAAGGGCAGCTCCGCCAACGCGGGGCCCCATGTGGGGAGCCTCTGGAGCCGCACCGGCCAGCGGCTCGCGACCGCCACGTTCACCAACGAGACGGCCACCGGCTGGCAGACGGTGCGCTTCACGACGCCCGTGAGCATCACCGCCAATACCACCTACGTCGCCTCGTACCTGGCGCCGGTGGGGCGCTACTCCGCCACGGGCGGCTTCTTCAACGGGCAGGGCGCGGCGAGTGGCCCCCTGACGGCGCTGGCGTCGGGCATGGATGGCGAGAACGGCGTGTATGTCTATGGCAGCGGTGGCTTCCCCACGCAGAGCTACAACCACAGCAACTACTTCGTGGACGTGCTCTTCACCTACAGCCCCGACACGAGCGCTCCCACGGCACCGGGGGCTCTCGCCGCCACGGCGCCGTCACCGGGAGCCATCCAGCTCACCTGGAGCGCGGCCACCGACAACACGGGCGTGACGGGCTACCGCGTCTTCCGAGGGAGCACGCAGGTCGCGGTCGTCTCCGGTGGCACGCGGAGCTACCTGGACACCGGGCTCGCGCCGTCCACGTTCTACACGTACACGGTGAAGGCGCAGGACGCGGCGGGCAACGTGGGCGCCGCCTCCAACGCGGCCTCGGCCACCACGCAGCCGCCTCCCGCGGGCGGCGGGCTGAGCCTGCCCCGTGTGCCCTGGGAGGGAGGCCCGCCGTTCTACGCCGCCTGGCCGGCGATGGCGGGCACGCCGTGGCTGACGGAGGACTTCTTCCCCATTGCCTACTGGGGCGCGTACACGGACACGGAGTCGCGCATCACCACGGACAAGGCCCATGGCATCAACACGTTCCTGGAGACCTATGCCGGCAATGCCTCGTCGGCGGGCTGGATGCGCAAGCACGGCATCTGGAACCTCGCGGGCTCCGGCACGGGCGGGGAGGCGGTGGGCGCCACCTTCCCGGACGAGACGGACATGTGGGGAGGACCGGGGTGGGACCCGTGGACCGGCAACTACGCCGGCTATGACGTCTGCCTCCCGGATGATCCGCGCCGCTGCGGCTTCACCATCTACAACACCGAATACGCGCGGCTGAACAACCCGTCCGCGTTCATCTACGCGAACGTCGGCAAGGGCGCCCTGATGTGGTGGGGAGACCGCGACCGGGAGATTGCCCTCAATGGCGCGGCCGGGCCGGACAGCCGGGCGAACTGGCGGCTGGGCATGGTCACCGGCGACATCTACTTCTACACGGACGGCAACATCGGCGCGGAGGCCGTCAACTGGTTCGGGATTCCCGCGAGCGAGGTGCGGCGGGCCTCCAACTACGGCGAGGTCCTGATGACGAACCTGCGGACCACGTCCGGCGCGGGCAACAACGGCAACCCTCGCGCCGCGCTCGGCGTCGTCGTGGAGCTGGGCGGACAGGCCACGGGCAGCGTCATCAACGCCAACCAGGTGGAGGGCGCCGTCTGGTCCACGCTCATCCACGAGGCGCGCGTGGTGGCGTACTTCTCCCACGTCTTCTCCAACACGGCGGCGAACCCGTCCACCACGGACGTGCTCAATGACACCCGGCCCGCCTGGCAGGCCACTCGGGACCGCGTGAAGGCCGTCAACGCACAGGTGCAGTCGCTGGCCCGGGTGCTCAACACCCAGTCCTACGTGTGGCAGTTCAACCCGAAGCTGAGCACGATGCTCAAGTTCCGCGACGGCGCGGCGTATGTCTTCGCGATGCAGAAGCGGCAGTACTCCAGCGGGACCTATACCTTCACGCTGCCGCTGGAGCTCCCCGCGAGCGGCACCCTCGAAGTGGTCGGCGAGGGCCGCACGCTGGCGTACTCCGGCGGCACGTTCACGGATGCGTTCGCCGCGGAGTACACGCACCACATCTACCGCATCGTGAGGTGAGTCCCCGGGCGGGGGCCCCGCGGCTGACGGGGTGGCTCCAGGTCACGGAGCGCCCAGCACCGCCGGGGCCGCCTGCCGCCGCGTGCGCCTTCGCCAGTACAGGAACACGGGCACGCCCGCGCCCAGCAGCAACGCGCCCTTGAGCGCGTTGAGCGGGTTGGAGGCCGTCGAGCCCAGCAGGACGTACAGCGCGGCCGCGATGAAGAGGAGCGGGGTGACGGGATATCCAGGCACCCGGTACGCGGCGCGGGGCACCAGTCCCTGCCGCTCGCGCGCGCGGTAGACGAACAGCGTCGCGGCCGTGGCGCCGAAGACGAGCCAGTCCGCGAAGACGACGTAGTCGAGCAGCTCTCCGTACGTGCCCGTGCCCGTGAGCAGGATGGCCCAGCCCGCCTGGAAGAGGATGGCGTTGGAGGGCGTGCGGTAGCGCGGGTGCAGCCGGGCCATCCAGGGGAAGAACAGTCCATCCGCGGCCATGGCCTGGTAGACGCGCGGCGAGACGAGGATGACGAGGTTGAGGAATCCAAAGGTGGAGAGGGCGACGCCCACGGTGATGAACGTGCGGCCCGCCGGCCCGATCAGCTGACCGAGCGCGTCCGCCGCCGGGGCGCTGCTCGCCGCGAGCCCCGCCGCGCCGAGCGTGCGCAGGTAGGTGACGTTCGCGAGCAGGTACACCGTCACCACGCCGATGACGCCGAGCAGCAGGGCGCGCGGCAGGTTGCGCTCGGGGTTGATCATCTCCTCGGCCACGAAGTTCGTCTGCTGCCACCCGCCATAGCTGAACAGCACCGGCACGAGCGCGGCTCCCATCGCGAGCACCAGGGAGTCGGGCGCCTGGGGCGCGGCGGCTGCCTCCACCGCCGCGGGATGGGGGCTTGCGAGCAGCAGGCCCGCGCCCACGAGCACCGCGAGCGCCAGCAGCTTGAGCACGGTGAAGACGTTCTGCGTGAGCGCCCCGGGCCGCACGCCGAAGTAGTTCACCCCGGAGAGCAGGAGGATGGCGCCGACCGCGAGCGGGAACCGGAAGCCGGCCCCCAAACCGGTGAACGCGAGCGTGTAGTTCGCGAAGGTGACGGCCACCGCGGCAATGGCCCCGGTGGCGATCATGAGCATCAATCCCCACGCATTGAGGAACGCGGGCAGCGGTCCAAAGGCATCGCGCAGGTAGACGTAGCTGCCGCCCGCCTTGGGGCTGCGCTGCCCCAGCTCCCCGTAGATGAATGCGCCCAGCAGCGCCACGACCCCGCCGAGCATCCACACGCCCAGGGTGAGCTCCGGCGTGTGCACGCGCTGCGCGACGATGGCCGGGTTGAGGAAGATGCCCGAGCCGATGATGCCTCCAATGACGAGCATCACCCCCGAGAAGAGACCGACCCGTCGCGCATACCCGTCGCGAGGCGTGTCCGAACGGGCTCCGGCGTCATCCGGGGGAGGGGAGGGGCTCATGGGCCGCCGAGCATAGGGGGCTCAGTGCCATGACACGAACACCTGGAACCGCGGGGTCTGCTGGGGGTCGCGCTTCTCGTTGGAAATGAGGCTGTCGCGCCGGAAGAGCTGGAGGCTGCCACCTAGCCCCAGCCCTCGGAAGACCGGGATGTCCGCATGGAGGCGCCCCTCGTGGATCAGGTGGTCCTTCACCACCCCGTCCAGGGTGTGGATCCATGACGTCTCCAGCTCCACGCCGAAGTACTCCCACGGCCAGGAGCCCAATGCGGCCCGCAGCGTGACGCCCACCCCGGGCCCGTAGTCGTAGCCCCGCTCGTTGGTTTCGGAGGGGTTGGTGGAGATGGCCGCGAGCGCCACTCCCCGCAGGTCCAGGGCCGCGCGCACATCCATCGTTCCCGTCAGCACGTGGCGGTAGAGCAGGCTCCCGCTGAAGGACTGCGCGCCCACCTGGTAGGTGCCGATGTCCACGAAGTCGTAGAACTGGTACGCGCCCAGCAGGACCTGCCACCGGGGCCGCTGCACCAGCGAGGTGACCGCGAGCAGCCCCTGCGCGTCGGCCTGGCCGAGGAAGTGGCCCTTGCGCAGGATCAAGCTGGCGTCCACCGAGAAGCTGTCGAACGGCTTGCGGAAGTCGTCGACGAACGGGTCGCCATGGCGCATGCCCAACCCGACGACGAGCCGGCCCGGGCCTGCTTGCCCCCCAGCGGCATCTCCCTCCTGGAGATACCCCGCCCGCCCGAAGCCGGCGAAGTGGGACGGCGTCCACTCGCGCGGCGTGGGCCCGACCCGCCACGCTTCGCCCCGGACGACCCGGCTGAAGCCGCGCCCCGGATTGAGCAGGCCCGCCGCCACCTCGCGGCCGGTCCGCTCCCAGCCCGTGGAACCGTTGTCCAGAATCATTGAGGACAACCGGTACAGCACCTCGCCGACGGCGAGACCTCCGATGCTGGTGTTGATGACGTCGTTGGCGGACGGGGGGTTGTTCTCGCCGAACACCTCCCACTGGAGGCTGCCGAGGAAGGTGAGGGGGGCGGCCTCCCAGTAGCTCAAGCCATTGTCGCGCCCGATGTTGTAGTAGATGCCGCCGTGGTACGGGTGGTCGAGCTGGTTGGCGGTGAACTTGTCCGCGTCCCACTCGAAGCCGCCCGTCAGGTTGCGCCCCCACGTCTCCGGGCTCACCTCGGCCCAGTCGCGCTTCCGGATGAACCGGTTCACCGACCATATCGCCGCGTTCGCCGCCGTCACCTCGCCGAGCGCCCGCCAGACATGCCGGCGCGGAGGGGCCATCTCCTCTCCCTCGGGAGCGGCTTCCTGGCACGCCACCCCTTCGGCCTTTGGCGCGGGCTCCCGCTCGGCGAGCGGCGCATCCGCGGGGAAGCCGTGGGCGTAGGCCGGGAAGGCAGCGGCAAGCAGCAGCACCACCATTGTCCCCACCGCGAGGCCCCACCTCTCGTGCGCCGGAACCAAGGGTGCGACGGGCCTGCCCCTCCTGCCATCGGCCCTGGAGCCTGAAGGGACCGTCGGACGCGGAACGGTTGCCTCCTCCCTGCTCGAATCACAGAGCAATGGAGGGGCCAGGCGAAGGCCGTGCTGCATCCCGGATGCCTTGACGAACGGAATCTTGGGTTCCCCGCACCGTTCAAGTGCGGGATGAGTCAGTCATTGAGACCCAAGAACGCGCTGCCGTGGGCGCTCCTCCTGCTCGCGCTCCTGACGGCGTGCCCACAGGCGGAGAACTACGCCGATGAAACGGGACCCCGATACAGCGGAGACCATCGGGCTCCTGGCCCCGTCGCCACGGAGAAGCCCTCCTCGGTCTCCGTCGTGACGTTCAACCTCTCCTTCGCTGAGCAAGTCACCGAGGCGATAACGGCCCTCACGCGACCGCCGCTCGCTGGGGCGGACGTCATCCTGATGCAGGAGATGGACGCGACCTCCGTGGACCGGATCGCGAGGGAGCTCGGGCTCGCCTACGTCTACTACCCCGGCTCTGTCGCGGTGGATGGGGATGACTTCGGGAACGCGGTGCTGAGCCGGTGGCCCATCACCGCGGATTGGAAGATCAACCTTCCCCATGACGACCCCTACCGCCAGCAGCACCGCATCGCTGTCGCCGCGACGCTGGACATCCAGGGGGCCCCCGTCCAGGTGGTCTCCGTGCACAACGCGACCCCCATCGTCGGGCTCGGCGCCCGGCTTGATCAGGCGGAGTCAATCATCGACGCGCTGGAAGGAACGGGGCCGTTGCGAGTCATTGCTGGCGACTTCAACACCTCTGACCCGGGGAGCCTCAAGCAGACCGTGAAGCTGTTCTCGGAGCGGGGATTCCAATGGGCCTCGGAAGGAGTGGGGGACACCGTGGACTCCGTGATCGGCGGCCTGCCGCTCGACTCCGTCTTCGTCCAGGGGCTCTCCCCGGTGGAGCGCGGCGTGGACACGCGCCCTGCTGGGAGCGATCACCATCCCGTCTGGGTGCGTTTCGCATGGCCGTAATGACAACGAGGCACGCCATCCGGGCCCTGTGGCTGGGCGTCGTTCTCGTCATGGCCCCGGGTTGCATGAGCGGAGCGCGGAACCTCGGCGCGGCCACGACCCCCGTAGGGACGACCGAGGTCGGTGTTTCACTGAACACGATCGCCTTCGAGCGCGGCCGGGAAAGGGCATATCTGCCCAATCCCGAGCTCACCTTCCGCAAGGGGGCTGGCGAGAACTGGGATTGGGGCGGCCGCCTCACGTTGCTGGGCCTGGAACTCGGGACCCGGCATCGGCTCGCCGAGCGCTCCCGCTGGACTCTGTCGGTCGCCCCGAGCGCGGGCCTCTGGTACGTGCCCGTCACCAACAATTCCACGGAGCCCGTCAACCTGCGCCTCGGGGCGCAGACGCTGCTCGACTATCGGCTCAGTCGATCATGGACCGTCACCGGAGGCGCCTCGCTGATGGGGACCTTCGCGGGACCCCTCACCGTCTTTCAGGGCAGGTTCAACGGCTCACACCTGCTTGCCTCGCCTGGCGGTTCGCTGGGCGTGGCGTTCCGTCTGCGCCCGAACCTGGAGCTGCGAGCAGAGGGCGGCCTGGAGCTTCCGTTCGACCTGAGAGAGGGCCGCCGGCAGGTGACGGGGTATGCCGGGCTGACGCTCCGCTGGCGACGCGCCGACGGTCGATGACGGCGCGGGACGGGAGGCGCGAGCATCTCGGCTAGCATGCCCGCTCCGGAGCACGTCCGTGCCGGAAGGAGCGCCCCCGTGGCAACCGTTGATGGCATCAGCCCGACGTTGCATGCCCTGGAGGTCGAAGGGCCCCTGTCGGGCGTGATGAGCGCCCTGGCGGTGCTGCCGGAGACCCAGAAGTCCCGCCGCTTCTGGTACCGCGTGAGGACCCGGCTGGCATCCCTGGCGCGTCTGGGGACCTTCCTCCTCTGTATCTGGGTGGCGGGCACCGCCGACGGGCCCCTGGACGTCGTGGCGGGTGTCCTGGCCGCAGTGCTGGGGTTCGTGCTGTGGTTTCGCAGGCTGCTTCCCAATCCCTTCCACGCGGTGGGCCACCCTGGCGACGAGCTGAACCGCCGGCCGGAGCTGGTCCTCCGGGTCCTCCGGCGCCTCAAGGCGGACCTCGCACCGGACGCGCCCGTGCGCCTGCGGTTTCGTCCCGACCCCCGTCCCCAGGGGCCAGGGTCGAGCTTCTACGAGATGAAATTCACCCGGAAGCCTCCACCGGATGTGCTGGACCCATGGCTGCTGCTGGAGACACGGCTGATGGACGGCGCACACCTGCGGCTGAGCGCCGTGGAGCGCCGCAGGAACAAGGTCAGCACCCGTGGCCGTCGCAAGAAGACCAAGGAGTACGACACGCTGTTCCTGGACGCCCTGCTTCGCGTGAAGGCGAAGCGGCATCCCCAGCTCGCGGCGCTCCCGGAGGACCAGGCCCGGGAGGCGGTACGCCTTCCGCCCGGCGCGGCGCTCCAGCGGCTGCGCATCAGCGGGGAGCGGCTCCGGCTCCGGATCCGGGTGGAGGAGGGCTGGCTTCCCCATGTCCCGAAGGATGCGGCGGGCGAAGGGGCTACGGCCCCGGACGCGTCCCGCGCGGTGATCATGATGCTGCTGAGCCTCTACCAGATGCTTCACCTCGCCCGGATGCCCCCGGCCCCCGTGGCGGTTCCCAAGCCGTCGCGGCGCCGCGGGAAGTCCCGGCGCCGCCGCTCCGGTTGAGCGGCAGGACTCCACTTCAGAACGACGCGCTCCACGTGAGCGTGGCGCCGTCTGGAGTTGGCGCGACGCCCAGGTCGGTGAGCAGGGCCACGGCGCGGTGTTGCCGCTTCCACTCGACGTAATTGTTGTGGCGGCTGATGCCTACGAACAGGAGCGGAAGGCCCACGGCCGCGAGGGCGCCTCCAATGGCCAGGGAGGAGCCAAGGCAGACGTCCTGCGTGTCGCGGGGAATCATGCTGGTCTTGCAGAGGGGCGAGGTGAGCAGGTTGACCGCCCCCACGCCGGTCAAGATGCTGCCGGCGACAAGCATTCCGGTGCCCGTGGGGGGCGGCTTGCCGTTGAGTGGGTCGAGCCCGCCGTCCTGGGCCAGGGCGGAGGTGGAGGTGAAGGTGACAGCCACGCTCACGAGCACTGCGAGAGGAGCTTTCATGAGACAAGCAGAGCGTAAGGGCAAGCACGACGTCAAGCGCACCCATTCCCGTCCATTTCCCAGGACACCTCTGGCGCTCGGTGGGCTCAGTCCAGGATCGCGGTGGCTTCAATCTCGACGAGGACGCCCGGCTCGAAGAGCACGGAGACCCCGATCAGCGACGCGGGCGCCGGTGTGATCCGCGACTCCCTGGCAACCTGCTCGATGCCAGCGAGGAACTCGGGCATCAACTCGCGCTTCCAGTCGACCACGTAGAACGTCAGCCGGACCACGTCGCTGAACGTCGCCCCAGCGGCCGCGAGGGCGATGCCGACGTTGCGGTAGGCCTGCGCCACCTGTCCAGCCAGGTCACCCCGTGCGACGAGTTGACCATCCGCGTCATACGCAACCTGCCCCGCGATGTGCACCTGCCGCGTGCCGGTGGAGATCGCCACCTGCCGGTACACATCGGTCTTCATCAATCCATCGGGGTTGAGCAGGGTGACGGGCATGGAGGATCTCCAGAGGGCAGGGCGGGTGAGGCTTGCCGGACCTGTATACCGGGCGCATTGACGAACGGCGTTCCCCTCTCAAGCGACGCGCTCGCTACAATCGAACGCCATCGATGAACCGCGCCCCGCTGGATGAGATCTTCGCCTTCATGTCCGTCGTGGACGCGGGCAGCTTCGTGGGCGGCGGCCAGGCCCTCGGGCTGACGCGTTCGGCCGCGGGCAAGGCATTGGCCCGGTTGGAGTCCCGCCTGGGCGTGCGCCTGCTCAATCGCACCACACGCCACCTGAGCCTCACCGACGAGGGCCGTGTCTTCCATGAGCATTGCCTGCAAGTCCTTGCGGCCCTGGACGACGCGGAAGCCAGCGTCGGGCAGCGTGCGGGCATTCCCCGGGGGGTTCTCCGGCTCACGCTGCCCGACGCATTCGGCAGACGTCGCGTCCTTCCCCTGCTGCGGGACTATCTGCGGGCCTGGCCCGACTTGCAGGCGGAGGTGAGCTTCACGGATCGCGCCGCGGACATCATCGAGGAGGGCTACGACCTGGCCGTGCGCATCAACGCGACCAGCAGCGATACACGCCTGGTCTCCCGCATCGTGGCCCGGCACCCGGTGTTCGTCTGCGCCGCGCCCTCCTACCTCAAGGCGCACGGCGAGCCCGGCACGCTGGAGGAACTCGCGACGCATGAGTGCCTGCTCTTCAGCAGCCGGACGCGACGACAGCCCTGGCTGCTGCGCCAGAAGGGCGGCTCCCCGGTGAAGGTGGAGGGACGAAGCCGCCTGCGTCTCGACAGCGGCGAGGCGATCCGGGACGCGGCCGTCGCGGGACTGGGCATCGCCTACCTTCCCGGCTTCCTGGTCGACGAAGACCTGGCGAGCGGGCGGCTCCAGGCGCTGCTGCCGTCTTGCGAGACGGAGTTCGTCCCCATCATGGCGATCTACCCGAGCAAGCGTCACCTGCCGGCCAAGGTGCGGCGCTTCATCGACCTGATGGTCGAGCAATGGAGCGCGAGTTCACCCGCTCCGGGGTGATATGGCTCGCGGGGACTCCAGCGCTTCGTGTCACCCAAGGCTCCTCTCCCATGACCTTCGCTTCACTCGGCCTGTCGGACGCGCTCACCCGTGCCGTGGCCGAACTCGGATACGACGAACCCACGCCGGTGCAGCGCGCGGCCATTCCCGTGGTGCTGCGCGGCGGCGACATCCAGGCCTCGGCGAAGACCGGCTCGGGGAAGACCGCCGCGTTCCTGCTGCCCCTCCTGGAGGCCCTGCGGGCGCGCCCGGGTGGGGCGGTCCGGCCGGTGCGGGCCTTCATCCTGGTGCCCACGCGGGAGCTCGCCGCGCAGATCGTTGACGCCATCCAGCAGTATGGCCGTCACCTGAAGAAGCCGCTGAAGACCTGCCTCGCGGTCGGTGGCGTCTCCGCGAACCCGCAGATGCTGGCGCTCCGGGGCGGCGCGGACATCGTCGTGGCCACGCCGGGCCGCGCGCTGGACCTCGTGGAGCAGAACGCGCTCCGCCTGGGGCAGGTGGAGACGCTGGTGCTCGACGAGGCCGACCGGCTGTTCTCCCTGGGCTTCGCCGACGAGCTCAACCGCCTGCTCGCGCTCCTGCCCGGGCGCCGCCAGAACCTGCTGTTCTCCGCCACGTTCCCGCCCACCGTGCGCACGTTCGCGGAGCGGCTGCTGCACGAGCCCACGCGCATCGACGTCGACGACGGCGAGCTGCCTGGCGCGGACCTCATCGTCCAGCGGGCCCTCCAGGTGGACGAGCCCCGGCGCACGATGCTCCTGCGGCACCTGCTGGAAACCCACGCGTGGTCCCACGTCCTCACGTTCGTCGCCAGCCGTTACGCGGCGGACCATGTCGCGCTGAAGCTCAACCGCGCCGGCATCCCCGCGACGTCGCTGCACGGAGAGCTCAGCCAGGGGGCCCGCATGCGGGCGCTCGAGGACTTCAAGGCGAAGCGCGTGCGCGTCCTCGTCGCCACCGACGTCGCCGCCCGCGGCCTGGACATCGCGGGACTGCCCGCGGTCGTGAACTACGACCTACCCCGTTCGACCGTGGACTACGTGCACCGCATTGGCCGCACGGGGCGTGCGGGCGACCAGGGCGTGGCGATCAGCTTCGTCAGCGCGGACACCGAAGCCCACTTCCGGCTCATCGAGAAGCGCAACCACCTCACCGTCGCGCGAGAGCAGGTGGCGGGCTTCGAACCCGTGGAGACCGCCACGCCCGCCGCACCACCGCTGGATCCGAACGGCGGCGTGAAGGGGCGGCGCAAGAGCAAGAAGGACAAGCTGCGCGAAGCCGCCGCAGCCGCCGCTGCCCATCCCCCGAAGCGCAAGCCGTAGCGCCCTGCATCCCACGAACGAGGCGGATGGGGCGTAGAGTGGCGGGGTGCAACCCAAGCCCGCCTCCAACGCCGGCCTGAATGACGGCTATGTGTACCGGGACCGCATCGGTGCGGGTGACGCGGGCCGCACCGCGCTTGCCTACCTGACGGACAGGTACCGCCACTCCACCGAGGACGAATGGCGTGCGCGCTTCCAGCGCGGAGAGGTCCAACTGGACGGCGTCACGGTGGCCGGTGACGCGCTGCTGAGAACCCAGCAGGAGCTGTGCTGGCACCGCCCGCCCTGGTTCGAGGCGGAGACGCCGGACAGCTTCGAGACGGTGTACGAGGACGCGTCCGTGGTCGCGGTCGTCAAGCCTGGTGGGCTGCCGACGCTGCCCTCCGGCGGCTACCTCAAGAACACGCTGCTGTCCTTCGTGCGGAAGCGCTGGCCGGAAGCCTCGGCGCTCCATCGCCTGGGGCGGGCGACCTCCGGGCTGGTGCTCTTCTCGCGCACGCACGAGGCGGCGGCGCGGCTGTCCCGCGATTGGAGGGAGGGCCGCGTGGAGAAGTGCTACCGCGCGCTCTCGGACGGGGTGGCGGCCCAGGAGGACTACGACATCCACGCGCCCATCGGGCTGGTGCCTCACCCGCTGCTGGAGGCGGTGCACGGCGCCAGCGCGAAGGGCAAGGCGTCCCACAGCCACGCCGTCGTCCTGGAGCGGCGTGCCGGGCAGACGCTCTTCGCGGTGCGCATCCACACGGGGCGTCCCGAGCAGATCCGCATCCACCTGGCGTACATCGGCCACCCGCTCACGGGCGATCCGATCTTCGCCGTGGGAGGACTGCCCCGTGAGCACCTGCCCGGTCTGCCGGGAGACGGTGGCTACCTGCTCCACGCGGAGACGCTCGCGTTCACGCACCCGGTTTCGGGAGAGCGTCTGCGGCTGTACGCCCCTCCGCCGCCCGAATTGAGGACGGCGGAGGAGCGCTGAACCGCGAGGCGCTAGTTCTGCAGGGTCTGCGAGACGGTGCTGTTGTCACCCGCGGCCGACAGCGTCGCTCCCGGGTAGAACAGCTTGTACGACGCCGCACCGCCATGGAATGCGCCGGTGTCGAAGCTGCCGGTGAAGGCCGTCTTGGTCTCGGCGTAGGTCCAGCCGGTCGCCGTCTCGAAGCCCGCGTTCGTCACGGTGACGCCGTTGATCGCGACGTCATCGATGTTGACGGAGATGGGGTAGTTCGACACGCCCGCCTTGCTGATCAGCCGGAACTGCAGGTTGAAGCTCGCCCCGGTGGGGTTGATCGCCACCGAGTGTGACTGCCAGGCCGTGCCGTCCGCCGTGACGTCGCTCTCCCACACGACCACGCCATTCACCAGCGCCTGCTTGAACCAGTATCCAGAGGTCGGTCCCGCCACGCTGTCCTTCTCCCAGAACGTGAGCACCTGGCCCGGCGTGGAACCGCCATATTCGTAGGCTCCGATGTCATGGAGGCCGTCCACGGGGCGGGGATTGCCGTCCAGGTCGACGGAAGGCGCGAAGGCCGGGGAGCCCGCGTTGATCGCCAGCGATCCCGGTGCCAGGTGGAAGTCCCCTCCCGCCGCGTTCACGAACTGCGGAGGCGCGATGACCGTTCCGGTGTGATTGGCGCCAGGGCTGAAGTGGTAGTGGGTGTTCTGGTACACGAGGTTGTTCGTGTACGTGTTGTGTGAACCGGTCGCTCCCTGGAGGGAGATGCCGTAGTCGTTGTTGACGACGATGTTGTTGGACACGTCCACGTAGTCAGCGGGGCCGCTGTATTCGTAATAGTTACCGCCGCCCACGATGATGCCCATCCAGGTGTTGTAGATCGTGTTGTTGGCGATGACGACCTCGTGGGCGTCATGCCAGAGATGGATGCCTGCTCCAGCGGTGTTGTTGTAGGAGAGGTTGTTCGTAACCGTGGCGCGGGTGCTGATGTAGATGTTCTGGATGTATTTGCAGTTGTAGCCGATGTCGTGGACCTTGTTGCGGGTGACCACCGTGCCCGTCATGAGCCCGGGAATGGCGGTGTCGACGATGTTGATGCCGGAGCCGCCTCCGCTATTGCAGGGCTGATTGGAACCGTTGGCGATGTGATGGACGTGGTTGTTGCTGATCGTGACATACGAGCCCTGGTTGAGCAGGGCGTTGGGCATCTTGGTGCCCGTGCCATCGAACTCGAACCCGTCGATGTCGACGTAGGCGCCCCGGTTCTCCCAGACGATGCCCGTCGTCGCCGTGGTGTTCGGCGGAACGATCCTGGCCCTGGCTCCGGTGGCGGGGTCCGTCTCGGAGACGTAGCGGATGCGGTCGGTGGCCGTTCCGCTCTTGGTCGTCAGGAAGCTGGCGCTGTAGGTCCCTGGCGCGACATGGATGATGGCGCCGGGAGTGGCGGCTTGTGACGCCCTGAGAATCGTTTTGTAGGGGCTGCCGGACGAGCCATTGCCCGTCGAGTCATTTCCCGTGGTCGCCACATAGAGATGGCTGACCGCCGCGTGTGCGGGGGACGCCAACATCATCAAGCCGAGGCCGGCCATCAAGGCCAGTCCACGCCGAGGCTCACCGCTGAGAACTCCACTGAGATGCATGGTTTGACTCCCTGGTGATGGCAATGCCGCACACGGGATGCGCAAGCGCATTCTCAGTGTCTGGCATTTGGGAGTAAAGCATGAATTAACATTTGTTCTTGAATTGCATGTCTAGCGGATAATTTGATATGTGTGAGATGAAACGAATCCGTAACAACCCAGGACACGAAAAAGCCCCGCCTCCCCGGGAGTGCCGGAGAAGCGGGGCAGGGGGCCATGAAGGTCCCCCTGGCTTCAGGCGGGGACGAACTGGCCGTGGAACGTGGGCGGCAGGGCGTGTTCGAAGTGGCAGCGCGCCACGGGCCCCGCGTCCAGCCGTTCGGCGTCCAGCACGGCCACATGGGTGGTGTCCGTCTTCGCGTCGAAGACCTGGGTGAGGACCCAGCCGTCGTCCTCGGCCCGCGAGCCGGGGCGGGGCACGAAGACGGCCTCGGAGGGGTACTGGCCCGCCTCCAGCGCGGCCTTCGTCACGCGGCCGGTGCCCAGGTCCAGCCGCACCAGCGCGTCCCAGAGGCCACGCTGGGCCTGCTGGGTGGAGTGCGCGCCCAGGTAGGCCGTCTGGTACGGCCGGCACGCCACGCTGGGGGCGATGCGGGGGAACTCGCAACTCAGGTCCATCATCGGCTCGCTCTTGAACGTGCGGGCCTTCAGGTCGATGACCGCGCGGTGGAGCATGCCGTCCGCGTCGGTGGACGGAACGCCGTGCACCAGCGCTCCCAGCCACTGGTTGGAGGCGAAGTCGGGGTAGCGCACGTAGTCCACCACCAGCGTGTCGCCGTCCTCGTACGCGTTGGAGAAGTGCCAGTTGTAGAAGTTGTCGGCGGGGATGCGGATGGGATGCGCCACGTCGTCGATGGGCACCACCAGCACCTCCGCCGCCGCGCCCTGCTTGAAGGAGACGTTGTGCGCGAACGCGCCGATGCGCAGCAGCATCTTCAGGATGTCGATGCGCATCGCCGGCAGGAAGAAGATGAAGTGGCGGTCCGTGACCATGTAGTCATGGACCATGGTCGCACCGGGCAGCGGTACGGACCCCAGGTGCCGCGCCTTGCCGCCATCCGGCATGGCGTACAGCTCCAGCGTGTTCACGCGGCCGTGGTGCTGGCCGAAGTTGTACGTCGTCGCCCGCGAGGGGACGCGGTGGGGGTGCGCGGAGAAGGACTTCAGCACGGCGCCGTCGAGGTCCGACTCGCCCAGGGTGGACAGGTCCTCCGGAGACAGCTCCACGGGGAGGTTCGGCTCGTGCAGCGCGAACAGCCGGCCGTTCCACGGCAGCAGCGCCGTGTTCGCGTTGTTCTTCTGGGGGTTGAGCAGCTTGTTTCGCAGCGGCACGGGCATGGAGTAGCTGCCGTAGAGCTGCCGGCCCGCCTTGCGCTCCGTGACCATGGTGCGCGAGTCCACGAGCCTCGCCGCGCCCTGGACGCCATCCGGCCCGAAGCGCACGCCCATCACGCCACCGTCACCGTCGAACCAGTGCTGGAGCGGGACGCCGTGCACGTCCATCGTCCACGCGCCCACGCGGAACAGCGTCCCGCGGAGCCCCTCGGGAATCCGTCCCTCCACCCGCAGGGGCTGGAAGGCATGCTGACGGGAGATGTTGCGGAAGGCCCGCTTCCAGTCCGGAAGGGGAGGGGAGGCCGGCTGCGGCGTCGCGGTCGTCATGGCGGGTCCGGGAGGTATCGGCGGAGGATCAGGGCGAGGGCTGGGCGACGACGGCCTGCTGTCCGCGCGCCTCGGCTTCGTCACGGCGCAGCCCCATGAGCGTCCACATGGCGCCGCTGAAGTCGATGCAGCCGAAGAACGTGACGATGGGATCGCACAGCCCCATGGCCGTACAGATGATGAGCACCATCACGATGAAGGTGCGCCCCATCACCGCCCAGACGAAGAACTGGCGCATGTCCAGGATGGCCGCCTGATGGGACATGAACGACATGGACACCAGCAGCGCGCCCGCCAGCCGCATGAAGAACAGGTTCCCGTCCGCCGCCCCGGGAGCAATGCCCATCACCTGGAGGAACAAGCCGGGCACCAGCAGCAGCGTGAAGGCGAGCGGGATTGTGTAGTAGACCCAGATGTACATCGAACGTCCCGCGTGGCTCAGCGTGGACAGCTTCGGGAACACCTTCGGTGCGAAGAGCATCATGGGAACTCCGGGGTGGTCGTGAGGCGGTGCCCGGGAGCGTAGTGGAAATCCCAGGTTCCGCGCATCCGGGGGAGGGGACCCGGGGC
>NZ_RAWK01000211.1 GCF_003612165.1 Corallococcus aberystwythensis
AGATGGGTATAAGAGACAGGGCTTGGGGCCGCCGACGGGACCGTCCGGGGCCGCATTGCGGAGCACCTCTTCGAACCGGGCCCAGTCCTCCTTGAAGTGCGCCGGATCCGGCAGCCCCTGCTCGCGGTGCTTCAGCGAGGGCGCCCAGCGCAGGGTGTACGCCTCGCCCACGTGGAAGCTGGGCGGGGGCGGCACGCCGTAGGTGGCCGGGTCGAAGAAGGCGTCGTCCAGGTCGTCGAAGCCGTACGCGCGCGCCTTCTGGATGAAGTTGGGGATGATGCCGGTGGGCGCGTGGTAGCCCAGGATGTTCTCGTGCTCGTCCTTGGCGACGGGCGTGAAGACGAAGATGTCCTGGGTGCGGTACTCGCCCTTCTCCGTGAGGGGCAGCACCTCCGACAGGGCAATCGTCTTGCGGCTGCCGTCGTGGAGGCGCTCGCAGCAGATGATGAAGTTGATGGCGCTGGCCACCTGGGCGCGCACGGCGACCATGGGCATCTCCACGGACGACATGAGGCACAGGGACTCAATGCGGCGCAGCGTGTCCGTGGGCGTGTTCGCGTGCGTGGTGGCCAGCGAGCCGCCGTGGCCGGTGTTCATGGCCTGCATGAGGTGGAAGGCCTCGCCGCCGCGCACCTCGCCCACCACGATGCGGTCCGGGCGCAGACGCAGCGCGGAGTGCAGCAGGTCTCCCATGTCCACGGCGCCCTTGCCGAACTTGTCGGCGGGGCGGGATTCGAAGGCCACGATGTGGGACTGGTTGAGCTGGAGCTCGGCGGAGTCCTCGATGGTGAGGATGCGCTCCTCGTCCGGGATGAGGGACGAGACGATGTTGAGCAGCGTCGTCTTGCCGGAGCCCGTGCCGCCGGCCACCAGCATGTTGAGCTTGGTGGCGATGCCGGCCTCGATGAGGCGCGCCATGGGCTTGGTCAGCGACTTGAACTTCAACAGCGAGTCGATGCTCAGCTTGTCCTTGAAGAACTTGCGGATGGAGATGGTGGTGCCGTTGCGCGCGATGGGCGGAATCACCACGTGGATGCGGCTGCCGTCGGGCAGGCGCGCGTCCAGGCGGGGGCGCTCCTCGGACAGGGGGCGGCCCACGAACTGGGCCATGTTGCGCGCGGCGCCAATCAGACCTTCTTCGGAGAAGGCGGCATCTGTCTTGGTCAGCCGGCCCTTGCGCTCAATCCATACGTCGGTGGGGCCGTTGATCATGATTTCCGACACCGACTCGTCGTCCAGGTAGGGCAGGACGGGCTTGAGGAAGGCGCGGAGTGACTCGGTGTACATCGTCATGGCGGGTGCGAGGCTAGCGCGCCCCGGCCCGGGCCCCAAGCTCCCGCCCTGACTGCCTGCTCGCTTTCCGGTGTGGCGTTCCGGCACGATGGTCGCCATGGGCGGACATCCGCCCTCTGTTTTCGACGAAGGGGGTGCAGCCCATGCGCGGTTCGTGGTGGTGCTGCCTGGTGCCCTGGCTTGGGAGCTGTGCGTCTTCCTCCGCGCTCGACCCGGACCTCGTGCGGCCCGGGCCTGGAGATGCCTTCCTGGAAGAACTCCCGGGACCCCTGCTGGGACCCTTCGATACGTCCTCCGATGCACTCCTGGCCGCGTGCGGAAAGATCCTGTCGAAGCCCCATGCCAGCGCCGGCCGCCCGGATCATCCCAGCTTCAGCACCCACTGGCGCGTCTCCAGCGAATACTGCGCATGGGTGTACTACACGCCGGAGCACCAGTACGTCGTCAGCCGGCTCACTGACCAGTCGAGGGTGGATCCCGTACAGCGGAGCAAGAGCTGCCTGCTGCCTTCCCGGGTCATGGATGCGCGGTATCCCGCTGACTCTCTTCGCTACATCTACGCTCTGCACAACCATCCCTACGGGAGCGCGCTGTCCTCGAATGACCTGCGCTTCATCGTTTCCGAAGGCCGCGTGCACGGCTTCGAGAGCGAGACGAAGGGCGGACGTGTGAGACTCTCCATCGTCGCGTTCTTCTCAAACGCGATCGAGCCGGCGTCGTGTGACGGCTTCCACCAGTACATCCCCCTCACGGGTCAGTTGCTGAAGTGGACGCGCACCGCATCCGCAGGGTGGCGGTGCGAGCAGACGGGACGCGTCACATGGCACGATGCGGAGGCATTGGACTTCACGATCCAGAAACTCCAGGGTCCCTGCGCAAGAGGGGAAGGACCATGAAGCGGCTGCTGCTCGTGGGCGCGCTCTTGTGCGTTGGATGTCTGCGGCGCGAAGCGAATCCAGCCGACTCGCTGGCGTCGGAGGACCGCTCCATTGTCTTCCCTGAGATGTTCGCGCGAGAGGCGCTGTCCGTCAGTGCAACGGGGCAGCCGTACGCGTTGGAGGGGACCCTGCTTCGGGCCATGGTCGTGGCGGCCGATGACTTCCTGCCTCGGGCGCGGGAGGGCAGGTCCTGCTGGAGCCGGAGAGAAGCCCATCGTTTCCGGATCCTCCGAGAAGGGGACATCGCCTTCGTCCGCATGGACCTGGACCCTCGTGCCTGTGCACCCGGCGGGTTGCCGCTGGACGGAGGGGCCATCTATGCGGTCCGACTGTCGGACGGACGCATCCTGCGGCGGCTCCACGACGGCGAACCGGATGGACCGCTCGTCCCTGACAACCCCGATGCAGGCGGTTCCACCGGGCCTTCGGATCCGTCCATTCCCGTGGGGGATACCTCCTGGGGAGAGCCGCTTCCCTCGTTTCCAGCCCAGTGGATGGACGCAGGGAGTCCTGCCCCAGTCCCTGCACCCTGAGCGGGCCGCCTCCGCGCGCAACGTTCGCCGCCGGGCACCGGGATGCAAACGGTTGCGGCTTGGAGTTCGCGCCCTGGTCTAGGGTGCGGCCCCACGGAGGGATGCAATGAGCCTGGCGGATGGGTTGCCCGAGGACTGGAAGCAGGTGCTGCATGACGCCATCCACGCTCCGTCGTTCAAGGAGCTGGAGCAGTTCGTGCGCAAGGAACGCAAGGAACACACCGTGTTCCCGTCGGAGGAGGACCTGTTCTCCGCGTTCCGCC
This sequence comes from Corallococcus aberystwythensis, assembly GCF_003612165.1. Lineage (GTDB taxonomy): Bacteria > Myxococcota > Myxococcia > Myxococcales > Myxococcaceae > Corallococcus > Corallococcus aberystwythensis. The sequence goes on from NZ_RAWK01000211.1 coordinate 3,028, forward strand.
TCACGCCCTACGCGGACGTGCGCGTGCTGCTCCTGGGCCAGGACCCCTACCACGGCCCGAAGCAGGCCCATGGCCTCGCCTTCTCCGTCCAGCCCGGTGTGCCTCCTCCGCCCTCGCTCGTGAACATGTTCAAGGAGCTCCAGAGCGACGTGGGCGCGCCGAAGCCTCGCGATGGTTCACTCATCCCTTGGGCGAAGCAGGGCGTGTTCCTGCTCAACACCGTGCTCACCGTGCGCCAGGCCACGCCCAACAGCCACGCGAAGCACGGCTGGGAGCCCTTCACCGACGCGGTCATCCGCGCCGTCAGCGCCAAGGAGGACCCCGTCGTCTTCCTGCTCTGGGGCAAGCCTGCGCAGAAGAAGAAGGCCCTCATCGACGCGGACCGCCACGTCGTCCTGGAGGGCGTGCACCCCTCGCCGCTGTCCGCCAGCAAGGGGTTCTTCGGGAGCAAGCCGTACAGCACCACCAACGCCGCGCTGAAGAAGCACGGCCAGCACCCCATCGACTGGGAGCTGCCCTCGTAGGAACGTGCCGCCGGAGGGTTGGCTATAGTCCCTCCCACGATGGCCACGACCCTCCTCGAAGACGCCGCACGCACCCAGGCCGCAGAAGCCGTCGCGGCCATTGAGTCCCAGACCTCCGCCGAGGTCGTCGTGGCCGTGCGCCGCGCATCCGGCGACTACGCCCACATCGATGCCTGGCTGGGCGCGGCCGTCGCCTTCGTCATGCTGCTGGTCCTCCTGTTCATCCCGCAGGAGGTCCACCTCTTCGCCTTCCCTCCCGTGGTGCTGCTGTCCTTCTTCGGAGGCGTGTTCCTGGGCCGCGCCCTGCCGTCGCTGCGCCGCGCGCTCACCCCGCGCAAGCTCCAGGAAGCCTCCGTGCGCACCGCCGCGCGAGCCGCCTTCACGGAGCTGGGCGTGTCACACACGTCGCGCCGCACCGGCCTCCTGGTGTTCGTCTCTCTCTTCGAGCGCCGCGTGGAGGTCGTCACCGATTACGGCGTGGACCCCTCGCTCATGGGCCCCGAGTGGCAGGACGCGCTCACACAGCTGTCCGCCGCGCTGACGGCATCCACCGCGCCCGAGCCCTTCTTCCAGGCCCTGCGCCGCCTCCAGGCACCGCTGGCGCGAGTGCTGCCTCGCCTGGAGGATGACGTGAACGAACTGCCGGACATGCCCGGAGCCGTGGCGTGAAGCGCTCCCGGTCCGTCGTCCTCCTCGTCGTCGCGCTGTTCCTCGGGCTGGGCTTCGCCTCGCTCCCTGAAGCCGAGGCGCGCCCCGGCGGAGGCAGCTCCTACCGCGGCTCCAGCCGCAGCTCGTCGAGCAGCCGCAGCTCGTCGAGCAGCCGCAGCTCGTCGAGCAGCCGCAGTTCGTCGAGCAGCCGGTCCTCCTACAGCTCCGGCAGCCGGTCCTACAGCTCCGGCGGTTCGTCGTCCTCGGGCGGGGGCGCGTTCGGGGGGCTGTGCCTGCTCATCGTCGTCCTGGGCGTGGTCGCCATCGTGCTCGTCAATGTGAAGTCGGCCTCGGGGCAGAAGGACTGGAGCTCCGTCGCGCCCCACGCTCCGCCACCCCCGCGGCGTCAGGGGTCGCTGCGCACGAGGCTCGCGGGCCTGGCCCGTGTGGGGCCCAAGGGCTCGGACGGGTCGGTGCAGCCGCTGGACCCGGAGTTCTCCATCGTCCTCTTCGAGGACTTCGTCTATTCGCTCTTCGCCCGCGTGCACGAGGCGCGCGGCGGGGACCGGCTGGACACGCTGGGCGGCTGGCTGTCCGACAGCGCCCTCGCCTCGCTCCGCGCGCTGGGAACGCCGGACGCGGTGAAGGCCGTGGTGGTGGGCGCCATGACGTACGAGGCGGTGGAGGGCGTGGGCGCGAACAGCCAGCGCGTCCTCGTGGCCCTGCGCTTCGAGGCCAACTACACGGAGGCCTCCTCTGGCGCCGAGCAGAGCTGGTACGTCGCGGAGGAGTGGCAGCTGGCACGCGACGCGGCCGTGAAGTCCCGGGCGCCCGAGGACGCTCGCGCCTTCAAGTGCCCCAACTGCGGCGCGCCGCTGGAGTCCGTGCACGGCCACACCTGTTCGTACTGCAACACGGTGGTGAACACCGGCGAGTTCGACTGGGTGGTGACGCGGGTGACGACGCTGGAGCGCGAGCCGCGCGGCCCCCAGCTCACCGGCACCACGGAGGAGCAGGGCACGGAGCTGCCCACCCTCAAGGACTCGCGCGCGCAGGAGCGGTTGAACGCGCTCTTGCACGACGACCCGGAGGCGACGCCGCTGGCCCTGCGCAAGCGCCTGGAGTTCATCTTCCTCGAGATGCAGACGGCGTGGGCGCAGCGCGAGTGGAAGGGCATGCGGCCCTTCCTCAGCGACAACCTCTTCCAGACCCAGCTGTATTGGATCAACGCCTACCGTGCGGCGGGCCTGCGCAACATCACGGAGAACGCGCACATCACGAACATGGTGCTCGCACGGGTGACGCGGGACGCGCACTTCGACGCCGTCACCCTGCGCGTGTACGCCGCCAGCCTGGACTACACGGTGCGGGACCGGGACGGACAGGTCGTGGGCGGCAGCCGTTCAAGGGAGCGCGCCTACAGCGAGTACTGGACGCTCATCCGCGGCCGCGGCGTGCACGGCAAGCCCTCCACGCGGAAGCAGTGCCCGTCGTGCGGCGCCCCGCTGTCCATCAACATGGCGGGCCACTGCACGCACTGCCAGGCGCGGGTGACCTCCGGCGAGTTCGACTGGGTGCTCAGCCGCATCGAACAGGACGAGGCGTACCAGGGTTGAACCGGGTTCCCTTCATGCACACGCTCCATGGGTTTTCGCTGCTGGGGCTCCTCGTCACGGCCACTCCGGCCGTGTCCGCACCGCCGTCCTTCGGGGCCTGGTTCGATGCCCGCGTGAAGGCGGAGAAGCCGGAGGTCCGCGAACGCTTCAAGGCCGACCTCGATGGGGACGGGCAGGAGGACGACGTCGTCTGCTACGTCTTCGAGACGCCGGAGGAGGGGGGCACCTCGCTGCCCGTCACCCTGGTGGGGCTTGCCACCGGTGAGCGCTTCGCCCTGCGCGGCGAGGGGCTGGGCCCCGCGACATTGGAGTGCCCCAAGGCGCCTTCCTCGAAAGGGACCTCTCTGTCCCTCGGAGGCAGGGGCCTGACGGGCTACACGGCGGGGGCGTCCCTCCGGTTCGACAAGAAGGGACCCCTCCTGACGAGCGCCGAGTTCAATGACCGGTCCTACGCGCGGCGCATGGACCTGCTGTCGCAGCGCATGGAGTTCACGTCCTACGAAACCTCCAACACCGGAGCCAAGGACCCTGGCGCGAAGGAGGACCCCGTCCCGAGCCGGTCTGCCGCGATGCTCGCCTCCGGCACGCAGGTCCCGGCGCCGCCCGCACCGGTCTGGGTGAGCTGGGGCCAGAAGAACTGGAGCGGTGCCGCGGATGCGGACTTGAAGGCGCAGTGGCTGCGCAAGGGAAACACGGTGACGGTCTTCGCGACGCTCCTGGATGACCAGCCGGTGCAGGCCACGGGTGCCAGCGCCAAGGCCATCCTCGACGCGGACCACCTGGAGCTGTGGTGGCTCGAATGGAAACAGGGCAGGGCGCGGTCGGTGCAACTGGGCGTGGCACGCACCTCCGAGGGCAGACCCGTGGCTGCCTGGATCCAATCTCCCGGCCGCAAGGGCACGCCGCTTCCCGTCATGCGGTGGGCCGCGCCGGACCGCCTGGAGGTGGACCTGCCCATGAACTGGATCGTGCCCGCAGCGCCGGATCAGCCGGGCTCGGACACCGGCGATCTGGAACCCCCTTCTGGCCAGGCGGACCTCACGGTCGTCTTCTCCGACAGCGACGGGAAGGGACAGGAGACGCTCGTCTCCACCACGGAGAAGCGGCCCGGCGAGGGAGGCTTCAGCGCCCTCTTCATCGCGGCACCTGGCAGCGCCTACCCTCGCTTGAGCAAGGGCGCTTTCAACTGGGTGCCTGTCAAGCAGCGCTCCACGCTGCGTGAACTCGTCCCGTAGTGCCAGCCGGCCGGGCGTGGATCTCCCCAGGACATCCCCGCTGGCGCGACTAGGATGCGGTGCATCATGACCGCGCCCTTCCTCGCCGCCACCGTCGTTGAACCGCTGGAACCCGGGCACTACCGCTCGCGCTACGAGGCGGCCTGGTATCAGGGCCGCGGCGCGTACGGCGGCGTGGTGGCGGGGCAGGTGCTGCGCGCGCTGGAGCACCACCTGAATGACGCCTCACGGGCGGTGCGCTCGTTCACCGTGCACTTCTGCTCGCCCGCGGTGGAGGGCGTGGCGGACCTGCACACGCGCATCGAACGCGCCGGCAAGTTCGTCACCCACGCCACCGCGCGGGTGGAGAGCGGCGGCGCCGTGGTGGCCGTCGCCACGGCGACCTTCGGTGCCGCTCGCGGTGGGGCTCCCGAGTACATGGACTTCGTCATGCCGGAGGTGCCCGCGCCCGGGACGCTCACGCCCGTTCCCGACGACACACCCATGCCGGACTTCTGCCGCTTCTTCGAGTACCGCTACTGCGTGGGCTCGCCGCCGTACTCGGGCGGGCCCGAGGCGGAGGTGGGCGGCTGGCTGCGGCCTCGCGTTCCCACCGCGCTGGACTCGGCGCTGTGCGTGGGCTTGATGGACGCGTATCCGCCGTCCGTGCTGTCGCGCATGGAGGGCTTCCGTGCCGCGGCCTCGGTGGACTTCAGCGTGCAGTTCTTCCAGACGTTCCCGGTGACGGGCATCGCTCCGGACGCGCACTACCTGCGCACCGGCCGCTCGCGTCACGCCGCGAATGGCTACACGGAGGAGACCCAGCTCCTCTGGACGGAGAACGGCACGCTGCTCGCGCAGTGCCGTCAGCTCGTCGCCGTGCTCGGCTGAAGCGTCAGCTCGGCCACCACGGCGTGGTGGTCGGAGACGGCGTCGGGCAGACGCGCGTAGCGGGTGAAGCGCAGGGCGTGGGAGATCAGCACCCCGTCCAGGCGCTGACGTGCATCCGGAACGGGGTACGTGGGCTCGCGTTCAGCTGGCGTGTGCAGCCCCAGCTCCGCGCACAGGCGGGCCACGGGACCGTCCACGTCCTCCGCGTTGAAGTCGCCCATCACCACGCGAGGCCGCTCCGGCCGCTGGCGCAGGGCGTGGATGAGCTGCTCCACCTGCCGCTGCCGCACCGCCGCGGAGAACGGATCCAGGTGCAGGGACACGACCTCCAGCCCGTGCTCGCCCGCGAGCGTGGCGACGACGTAGCCCTTGTCCATGCGCCGGTCGCGGCCGAAGTGCGCCGAGTCGCACGACTCCAGGGGATGCCGGCACAAGAGCGCGGTGCCCTGCGCGAACAGCCCGGGAACGCCGGAGTGCACGCCGTGATGCACGTGCGGATAGCCGGCCCGCTCCGCGATGCGGGCCACCTGATCCACCCGTCCGCTGAAGAGGCTGGACCGATCCGCCTCCTGCAGCGCCACCACGTCCGCGGCCTCGCGGGCGAGCAGCGCCGCCACCCGGTCCAGCGTGCCCAGCAGCGCGGACCGCGAGCGCAGGAAGGGCATGGGCACGGCGAACGGCGCACCGTGGGCCACGTTCAGGGTGAGGACCTTGAGTCGCACGCACCCAGTGGGACCACGGAGCCCCGCGCGTGGGCAAGCCCGTTGCCGCGTTGCGCTGCCATGCTCGGAGGGAGGCCCGAGCCCCTGGCGGGGGCGCGCCGCGCGAACTGGTCCGACAGTCGGACCCGTGAGGCTCCCTTCGCCGGGCGGCGGGCACACCCCATGAGGTGTCGAGGGGTTATCAACGTGACAAGGCTGGCCGGGGCCCGGGCGCGCGGGAGGCGGGCTGTCTGGCGGTCTGCTAGCCTGAAGGCCACGAGTCGGCCCGGGGGAAAGGCGTTGCACGGCGTGCAGGGCTCTCCCATGCATCAGCCGACGGGATGCGCATTTTCCGTGGGGAGCGTCCGACCTGAAGCCTGTTCCGCGCTACGAAACGCTGTTCAAGGCGGGTGACCTGGACGGAGCCCGTCGCGAGGCCCTGCTGGCGCAGGAGCGCAGTGCCTTCGACTGGCGCGCGATGCTCACGCTGGCGCGGTTGGCCATGGTGGATGGGGACGATGCGCTCGCGGAGTCCCTGCTGCTGGGCGTCACCCGGGCCGGCGCGGCCACGCAGCCCGAGTCCCGGCTGGTGAGCGCGGCGCTGCACACGCGGCGCGGCGAATGGCCGCAGGCCCTGGACCTGTACCAGTCCCTCACGATGGAGCCCGAGCCCCCCACCGAGGCCTTCTTCGGCCTGGGCTACGTGTGGATGGAGCAGGGTGACGCGACCGCCGCGTACCCGGCCCTGTCCCAGGCCGTGTCACGGGAGCCGCGCGTGGCGCTGCACCACTTCCAGCTCGCGCGCGCCCTCTTCCTGCTGGACCGGCTGGAGGAGGCCTTCGCGCACCTGGAGCAATCCCTGCACCTGGACCCATGGCACGCGCCCAGCTACCTCGTGTTCGCGCGAGCCCTGGAGGCGGGCGGGGAGCTGGAGGCGGCGGAGGACCTGCTGCGCCAGGGCCAGAAGGCGGTGCCGGACGACGTGGGCCTGCTCAAGGCGCTGTCGGACGTGCGGCTCGCGCGAGGCAACGTGCGCGGCGCCGTGTCCGCGGCGGAGGCGCGCGTGCGCGTGGAGCCCGAGGGCGTGGCGGCGCTGGGACACCTGGCCCGCCTGCGCGTGACGGAGAGGCGCTTCCTGGAGGCCCTGGAGCTGTGCCACCAGCTGGAGGCGCGAGGCCTCTCCACCGGCCTCAGTCGCTCCGTGGAGGCGCTCGTCTTCGAGTCCCTGGAACCGCCCGACGTGGAGCGCGCGCTGGCCGCATGGCGCGAGGCCGTGATGCTGTCCTCCGACGACTGGATGCCCGCGTGGCGCCTGGGGCTGCTGCTCCTGCGTCAGGAGGAAGCCGGGCCTCCAGAGGCCGCGGCGCTCGCGCGGGAGTCGCTGGCGGAAGCCCACCGCCGCGCTCCGCACCGTCCGGAACCCGTGGTGTCCCTGGCCCGCGTGGAGGCCCGGCTGGGCGAGCGGGACGCCGCGAGGAACCGGCTGACGGTGCTGCTGCGCGGGCCCTCGCTGGAGCCCGAGTGGCGCGAGCGCGCGGAGGCCCTGCTCTCCGAACTGGGCTGAACGCCCGCGCGGCGGCGGCTCAGGCGGCGATCTGCTTGTGCAACAGCCGCGTCAGCTCCGCGGGGTCCACCGGCTTGGGCAGCAGCTCCGCGCCGTAGCGGATGGCCACCGGCAGCAGATCATCCAGGTCCGAGTGGCCGGTGAGGAAGATGAACGGCGCCCGGCACTCCTGCAGCTCGCGGATGGCGACGAGCACGTCGGAGCCGTTCATCTCCGGCATGTTGTAGTCGCACAGGATGGCGTCGATGCCGGAGAGGTCCAGGTGGAAGGCCTCGGCGGGGGACTGCACCGTGAGCACCGTGAAGCCCGCGCTCCGCAGTGTGTCCCCCACGGTCGCGAGCACGAAGAGGTCATCATCGATGACCAGCACGGTTGGCATGGGCGGCCCTTCAGCGCCTGTCCGGCGCGGCGATACATCCGAGTGTATCCGAGCCCGCGCGTCCGCGCGCCACACCCCACCGCCCCGAGTCTCCAGGGTCGGGACCACCCCCGTCGTAGGGTGTGGGCGCGGGCTCGGGCCCTCACTGTTTCGGAGCCGTGACAGGAGACGGGATGAGGATGAGCTGCTCCTGAGGTGGGTTGAGGTACTCGGCGCCGGTGTCGGTGACGACGGCCATCTCCTCCACGGAGAGGATGCGCAGCGCGTCCGGGCTGCTGCCGTCCTTCCACGCGAAGAAGCCGTCGAAGGCGAACACCTGTCCGGGCTGGAGCTTGCGCAGCGCGGAGCCCGAGGGCGGCTTGCCTGACGCCGCGCCGGACAGGGCGGGGCCGGCGTCATGGGCCCAGTAGCCCACGGGATGGCCGGTGCCCCACATCACGGGCTCGGAGCCCGCTTCGCGCATGAAGTCGCGCTGGGCCTTGTCCACGTCGTAGCCGCGCACGCCGGGCTTCATCGCCGCGAGCGCGATGCGGCTGCCCTTCTTCGACTTCTCCCACTTCGCCAGCGCCTCCGCGGGAGGCTGCTTCTCACCCGGGGCCAGCACGTAGGCGAAGCGCTGGATGTCCGTCACCCACGTGCCGCCCACGCGGATGCCGAAGTCCGTCTGGATGAAGTCCCCCGGCTGGATGACGCGGTCGGTGGCGTTCGAGTGTCCGCGCGTGGGCCCGCTGTTCACGTTGGGGTTCTGGTCCGGCTGCCACCCGTCCCCCACGCCCAGCTCCGCGATGCGCTTCTTGAGGAAGCGCGCCACGTCCGAGTCGCGCGTCTTGCCCGGCACCACCGTGCGGTACGCCTCCTCCTCCAGCTTCGCGGTGATGTCCGCGGCCTTGCGCATGATGTCCACCTCCTCCGGCAGCTTCACGGACAGCCACTCGGAGACGAGGTCCTCGGAGGACACCAGCTTCTTGCGCAGCGCGGGGGAGAGCGCCGCCTCCAGCTTCGCGCGCTGCGTGGCGGACAGCCCGTCCGCGATGGACATCCGCTCCGACGAGTTGATGGCCACCTTCGTGGGCTTCGCCTTGGACAGCCGCGCGGCGATGAGCGCGTTCACGTCCGAGCCGCGCTCGAAGGCCACCACTTCATCCACCACGCCCATGTCCCGGAGCGCGGTGGCCTCGCCCTCGGGGGAGAGGGCGGTGGAGCGCAGCGTGTCGCCGTCGCGCAGGAACAGGAACGCGGCGGTGCCGCCCGCGTTCTCCCCGCCCACGTGGTTGGCGAGCGGGTCGTTGTCGTTCTCGCGGCAGAGCACCACCCACGCGTCCACGCCCGCGCGGGCCATGGCCTGGGGCAAGAGCTTCTGCAGCCGCTCCTTGCGCACGCGAGGCCACGCCCCTTCCGCGGCGGGCACGGCGGGCGCCGCGTGGGCGAGGGAGGCAAACAGCAGGGCGGAGAGGAGGACGGGCCGGACACGCGTCATGGATGCGCTCTTCCTGGTGCGGGGTGGGCGCGGATTGTTCCACGGCCGGCCGCCAGGGGAAGCCGGATCCGCCCTGCGCAGGCGCGTCATGGCCAACGCATTCCACGGTCGTCAGGCTTCGCGGGCTTCAATGCCTGACACTTGGAGTGGATTTTGGTGGGACTTGTCCGCGATGAAGCGTTTTCCGTGAAGTGCTATGCTTGGCTTTAAAGAGTTCCTTTCAGGAGATGGCGCATGTCGACATCGATTGGACGTCCCCCAGGTCCCCGTCCCGCTGCCACCTCATCCGCACCGCCGAAGAGCGCGGCGTCCCCGGCGAAGCTCTCTCACCTATCGGACCCCAAGAAGTCGGAGCCGATGCGGAAGGAGATCGACAAACAGGCTCAGGCGAACCCAGGCCTCTACAGCGGCCTGGTGAAGAATACGAATGGCGTCCTTCAAGCGTGCAATGTCGGCATCTCCCCGGCATCACAACGCAGCGTCATGGACAGCCTCCAGATGGTCGGCGACGGCCGCATCCCGCAGTCCGCGGCGCACCTGCGGGAGGTGGACACCTTCATTCAGGACGCGAAATCGAGCTTCTCGCGCGGGAACATCAAGCAGGGCCTTGTCGAGAGCCTGGGCGTGGGGATGAACATGGTGGCGGGGGCGAAGCTGGCGGCGTTCGAGGCCACCGTCACGCCCCCCGCCGCCAAGGCCCTGACGGATACCGCATCGAAGGCGGCGCACGAGGTCTTCGACGCGGGAGGTACCCTCGCGAAAAAAGTCTTCAAGGACGAGGGTGCGGAAGCCATGGCGCGCGTCCGCGCGAGCCTCGTCGCGTTCTGCCGGTGACCCGGGGGCCGTCCCCAGGAGACCGGGCGTGAGAGCGTCCGGCGCATGACGCGGCACTGCCCCCGTGTCCGTGCGGCCGCACGGTGGCTGTCATTCGCCTGGGACCCGGGACGGGGCGCCAGCGGTGCGAAGAGTTGCGAGCGTGCGGGCCGCTTGCATCCAGCCACCCCTGGGGGCCTCACATGCGCGTCGAAGAAACCCAAGCTGCCGCGGAGTACGTCCTGGGTCATGAGGACCGGGAGCTGCAACGGCTGATGCTCCAGGTCCAGATGTACGCCCCGCTGACGGAGAGCGTGCTGCGTGGGGCCGGAATCAAGCCCGGCATGCGCGTGCTGGACGTGGGCTGCGGCGTGGGCGACGTGTCGCTCCTCGCCGCGGAGCTGGTGGGCCCCACGGGCGAGGTCGTGGGCGTCGACCGCGAGGCCCGCGTCCTCGCCGGTGCCCAACGCCGCGCCAGGGAGCAGGGCCTGTCCCAGGTGCGCTTCCACCAGAGCAGCCTGGAGTCCCTGCCCGTCGAGGCCCCCTTCGACGCCATCGTCAGCCGGCTGGTGCTGATGTTCCAGCCCGACCCGGTGTCGTTCGTCCGCCGCATGGCGGAGCACCTGCGCCCTGGCGGCGTGATGGCGCTGCAAGAGCTGGAGCTGGCGGCCATGGGCATGTCGCATCCGAAGCTGCCGCTGTTCGCCCGCATCTGGAGCTGGATGCTGCCCACCTGCGAGCGCGTGGGCATCAAGGTTCATATGGGCCTGGAGCTGGTGTCCACGTTGCGGCGGGCCGGATTGGTGGTGGATGACGGCGTGGTGGGGGGACGGCTGGGCGTGACGCCGGACGCGGACCCCACGCAGGCCCTGGTGGAGACCGTGCGCACGCTCCTGCCCCACATGGAGCGGCTGGGCGTGGCGCTGGCCATGGAGGTGGACATCGACACGCTGGCCGCCCGCCTCACCGCCGAGCTTCGCGCCAACAACGGCGTGCTCATGCCCAGCGTCATGGTGGGCGTCTGGGGCCACCGCCCGGGCCCCGTCTAGCGCGGCCGTCTTCGCACGACTTCACGAGCGGCGGGGGAGTGGGTCGCTTAGAGTGGCCTCATGGCAAAGACGGCACCCCGCAAGTCCCCGGCGAAGGCGAAGAAGCAGCCCGTACGCCCGGCCGCGCCCGCGAAGGCCCCGGCCCGGCCGGTGAAGGCGAAGGTGGAGAAGGTGGAGCCCCGCCGTGCCTCCGCGTCGTCCCCGAAGCCCCCCGTGCTGGAGGCCGAGCCCGTCTTCGACTCCAGCCCCGGGGTGGACCCTCGCGAAACCACTCCCAAAAGCCTGCCCGCGGGCGAGCCGCAGGGCCGGGTGCTGCCCTTCGAAATCGACCCGGCCCAGCTGGAGGCCGGCTTCAAGAAGCTCCGCGGGGAGCTGGTCCACTGGACCAACAAGGGCCGCTACACCAAGGTCCGCTTCAAGTTCCGGGGCAAGCAGCTGCTGCCCGACCTGCCCCTGGCCGCCGTCGTCGCCGCCGAAGGCCTGTCGTTCTACTGGGGCGGCATCCTGCGCGTGCTCGTGGCCAACGTCGTGGGCAAGAGCGTGTTCGAGGTGGAGCTGGTCAACGACGCGGACAAGCGCGTCCTGGCGGGCCGCGAGGCGCTCCTGTCGGGTGACGTGGACCAGGCGCTCACGTTGTTCCGCGAGGCGCTCGCCATGGACCGCGACAACGCCAGCGCGCACCTCAACGTGGGCGTGGCGCTGAAGCTGCGCGGCGACCGCGAAGGGGCGCTCGCCGCGTTCGAAACGGCGAAGGCGAAGGACCCCGAGGGCGGCGTGGGCGCGGAGGCCGAACGGCTGGCCGCGAGCCTCCGGCCGAAGGCCTGAAAACGGGCCTGAAAAAGGCCCGAAAAACGGCCTCCGGTGGGGCTGAAAACGCACCGCCCGGATGTTCCATCCGGGTGCCCCGGAAAGGGCCCTTCCGACCCCTGGAACCGGGCGGGCGGGCAGCCGTGGCGAATCCCCCCTGTTTCCCTTATTGACTGAGGGAAATCCGGGGGTTACGAACACTCTCCCATCGGGCGGAGCCCCCCACGTGAGGGGCCCGTCCGCACCTTCCAGAGCCCATGGCTGACGACACCACCGACACGCCGGCAACGCCCCCCGCGCCTCCTCCGTCGAGCGGCGCCGGAGAGCTCATTCCCATCAACATCGAAGACGAGATGCGCCGCTCGTATCTCGACTACTCGATGTCCGTCATCATCGGCCGCGCGCTGCCAGACGTGCGCGACGGCCTGAAGCCCGTGCACCGTCGCGTCCTCTTCGCGATGAACGACCTGGGCAACCTCCACAACCGCGCCTACAAGAAGAGCGCGCGCGTGGTGGGTGACGTCATCGGTAAGTACCACCCGCACGGCGACTCTTCCGTCTACGACGCCATGGTGCGCCTGGCCCAGGAGTGGAGCCTCCGCTACCTGCTGGTGGACGGCCAGGGCAACTTCGGCTCGGTGGACGGCGACTCGCCGGCGGCCATGCGCTACACGGAAGTGCGCATGGAGCGGCTGGCGGAGGACCTCCTGGGGGACATCGACAAGGAGACCGTCGAGTTCGGCCCCAACTACGACGACTCGCTGGAAGAGCCGCTCGTCCTGCCGGCCAAGTTCCCCAACCTCCTCGTCAACGGCAGCAGCGGCATCGCGGTGGGCATGACCACCAACATCCCGCCGCACAACATGACGGAGGTCGTGTCCGGGACGCTGCACCTCATCGACAACCCGGGCTGCACCGTCCTGGACTTGATGGAGTTCATCGAGGGGCCGGACTTCCCCACCGCCGCCATCATCACCGGCCGCGAGGGCATCCGCCGCGCCTACGAGACGGGCCGCGGGTCCATGACCATCCGTGCGCGCACGGAGATCGAGACGAACAAGAAGGGCGACCGTGAGGCCATCATCGTCACGGAGATCCCCTACCAGGTGAACAAGGCCCGGCTGATTGAGAAGATCGCCGAGCTGGTGCGCGAGAAGAAGCTGGAGGGCATCAGCGACATCCGTGACGAGAGCGACCGTCAGGGCATGCGCATCGTCATCGAGCTCAAGCGCGACGCCATCTCCCAGGTGGTGCTCAACAACCTCTTCTCCATGACGCAGATGGAGACGACGTTCGGCGCGGTGATGCTGGCCATCGACGGCGGGCAGCCGCGCACGCTCAACCTGAAGGAGCTGCTGGACCGCTTCATCGCGCACCGCCGCGACGTGGTGACGCGCCGCACGCGCTACGAACTGCGCAAGGCGCTCTCGCGCATGCACATCGTGGAAGGCCTGCTCGTCGCGCAGGACCTCATCGACCTGGTGGTCAGCCTCATCCGCGCGTCGCGTGACCCGGATGAAGCGCGCTGGGGCCTGATGAACATCCTGTCGCCGGAGCTGTACACGCGCGAGCGCTTCCAGAACCTGGACCGCATCGACTACGCGAAGGCCAAGGCGCAGATGGAGCTGCTGGTCAGCCGCGCGCGCAACGAGGAGCCGGCCTACGGCGGCCTCGAGCACAAGTACGAGGGCGCGGGCTTCAGCGAGGACCAGGCGCAGAACATCCTGGAGATGCGCCTGCAGCGCCTCACCGGCCTGCAGCGCGAGGAGCTCTTCAAGGAGCTCATCGGCCTGGTGCGCGACATCGCGCGCCTGCGCGACATCCTCGCCAACGAGAAGAGCCTGCTCTCCGTCATCAAGGCGGAGCTGATGGAGATCCGCGAGCGCTACGGCGACAAGCGCCGCACGGAGATCACCGGCGCGGTGGATGACCTCACCAGCGAGGACCTCATCGCGGAAGAGACGATGGTGGTCACGCTGTCGCACACGGGCTACGTGAAGCGCTCGCCCCTGTCGGAGTACCGCGCGCAGAAGCGCGGCGGGCGCGGCAAGACGGGCGCGGGGACGAAGGAGGACGACTTCGTCACCAAGGTCTTCGTGGCCAGCACGCACGCGTACCTCATGCCCATCACCACCAAGGGCAAGCTGTACTCGCTGAAGGTGCACCAGATTCCGCAGGGCAGCCGCACGTCGCGCGGCAAGGCCATCGTGAACCTGGTGCAGTTCGGGGAAGGGGAGCGGCTGGCGCAGGTGCTGGTGACGCGCGACTTCCCGGAGAACCGCTACGTCTTCTTCGTCACGAAGAAGGGCGTGGTGAAGCGCACGGACCTGAGCGCGTTCGAAAGCGTCCGCGCCAGCGGCATCATCGCGCTGGGCATCGACGAGGGCGACGAGCTGGTGGGCGTCATGATCACCGACGGCACCAAGGACATCCTCCTGTCCACGGCCACGGGCATGAGCATCCGCTTCAAGGAAGAGGATGTTCGCTCCATGGGCCGTCAGGCCTACGGCGTGAAGGGCATCACGCTGGAGGACGGCGACGAGGTGGTGGGCGCGGACCTCCTGGACAAGGAGCCGGAGGAGGGCCAGGCGCCGGCGGAGCAGGGCAGCGCCATCCTCACCGTGACGGAGAACGGCTACGGCAAGCGCACGCAGGGCGCCGAGTACCGGCAGCAGGGCCGTGGCGGCAAGGGCATCATCGACATCAAGGCCACCGAGCGGAACGGCCGCGTGGTGGGCGTGGTGCAGGTGAAGGACAGCGACGAGGTGATGCTCGTCACCAACGGCGGCATGCTCATCCGCATGAAGGTGAAGGAGATCTCCGTCATCGGCCGCAACACGCAGGGCGTGCGCCTCATCGCGCTGGAGAACGGCGAGGAGAAGGTGATGGCCATCTCCAAGCTGCCCGAAGGCGAGGAGTCCGAGGAGGAGACCGACGACCTCACCTCGCCGGTGGAGGGAGCCAGCGCCGAGGGCGCGGAGGCGGCTTCTTCGGAAGAGGCTTCGTCGGAGGCCCCGGAGGCTCCGGCGGACGAGTCCGGTCCGGACGGCTCCGCTGGCTCCGAGGGTGAGCCCGGCTCGGAAGGCTGAGTCGCGGCGGTAGCAGCAGCACGGGAGGGCCGGGCACGGGACGCGCGGGATGCGCCTTCCGGGACCCGGCCCTCTTCGTTTGTCCGGTGATTACTTCTGGGTGAGGTCCTTGGGCACCTTGAGGCCAGCGGTGTTCTCGTCGATCCAGAAGATGTTCATGACCCACCAGCGCTGGCCGTCGTTGAAGAGCTGGATGCTGTTGACGCCCTTGGCGATGAGCGGCCCGTCCTGCGTGCCGCGCGCCTCGTAGGTGCTCATGACCTGCACCAGCGCGCCGAAGGCGTGCGACTGCCGGGCAATCTCCTTCTCGAAGAAGCCGTGCGTCGCGGTGCTCTCCTGGCCCCACGTCACGTAGTCGTCCGGGGTGATGGGGCGGGCCCCCACGGTGGTCGCGCCCGGGGGCTTCACCAGCGGGATGAGCTGGGCGCCCGGGTAGAAGAGGGAGCGGAAGCGCTGCCAGTCCCGAGGTGTCCCCGCCGGTCCGCTGATGACGTCGTAGAGGGCCTTGAGGATGGCGTCCTGGGACTTCACGTCCTCGGGCTTCGCCTTGGGCAGTTGGGCGAGCGCGGCTCTGTCTCTTATACACCTCTGACGCTGCCGACGACTTAATAGGTGTAGGTCTCGGTGGGCGCCGTGTCATTAAAAAAAGAAGAGATGGAGATGAA
>NZ_RAWK01000212.1 GCF_003612165.1 Corallococcus aberystwythensis
CGCATGCCCCCCGGCCCCCCTCCCGAAAGGGTGGTGGAGGTGCTCGGGTATGATCCACTGGCGCCCGCGTCGCCGTACCAGGACGCCGGCGAGCCCGCGTCCGCTCCGCTGCGCACGTCCGCGACGCCCTGAGGGGCCGCTGTAGCGCCCTGTTCCGTCCGGAAGGGCCGTGCTGTTTCGGACGGAGCTTCGCGCTTTCAGACGGGAATGCGACTGGTGGCCCCTCGTTCGGTGGCTATATTGAGAGCTGTTGGTCACCCACCGTCGCTCGCCGTCAGCAATCGCACCCGAACCAGGTCAGGTCGCGAAGCCCACGATGCGAAAGAACTTCATCCTCGACACGAACGTCCTCCTCCATGACCCCCGCAGCATCTACGGGTTCAAGGACAACAACGTCATCATCCCCATCTACGTCATCGAGGAGATCGATCAGTTCAAGCGCGATCTCTCCGAGCTGGGGCGCAACGCGCGACTGGTGGCGCGCTACCTGGACTCCTTCCGCGCTGAAGGCTCCCTGAAGGAGGGCGTCCCGCTGCCGCACGGCGGGATGCTCCGCGTGGCCTTCACCGACCGTTCGCTGCCGTCCTCCATGGCGGACAGCAACCTGGTGGACAACCGCATCCTCGCGGTGGCCCTGGACCTGATGGAGACCGAGCCGGACACCCAGGCCGTCTTCATCACCAAGGACACCAACCTGCGCATCCGCGCCGATGCCCTGGGGATGTCCGCCCAGGACTTCGACACCGAGCGCGTCGAAATCACCGACCTCTACACGGGCTTCACCGAGCTGCTCGTGCCGCAGGACATGGTGGATCAGCTCTACAAGCCCGGCGGCGAGGTGGAGGTGCCGGCCCAGGACCGGCTCTCCCCCAACCAGTTGGTGCTGCTCAAGGACGAGCTCAACCCGTCCCACACCGCCATGGCCCGCTTCAACGGCGCCAAGGCGCGGCTGGTGCCGCTCGCGCGTCAGAGCAAGGAAGGCACCTGGGGCATCCGCCCGCGCAACATGGAGCAGGCCTTCTGCCTGGACCTGCTGCTCAACGACGAGATCAAGCTCGTCACCATCGTGGGCAAGGCGGGCACGGGCAAGACGCTGCTCGCCATCGCCGCGGGCCTGCAGAAGGTGACGGAGGAGGGGCTGTACCACAAGCTGCTGGTCAGCCGTCCCATCTTCCCCCTGGGCCGGGACATCGGCTACCTGCCGGGCAGCGTCGAGGAGAAGCTCAACCCCTGGATGCAGCCCATCTTCGACAACGTCGAGTTCCTCATGAACCTGAGCCGCGCGGACAAGAAGGCCGGGCGCGGCCACCATGAGCTCATCGACCTGGGGCTGATGGAGATTGAACCGCTCACGTATATCCGCGGGCGCAGCATCCCCAACCAGTTCATCATCGTGGACGAGGCGCAGAACCTCACGCCGCACGAGGTGAAGACCATCCTCACCCGCGTGGGCGACAACACGAAGATCATCCTCACCGGCGACCCGTTCCAGATCGACAACCCGTACGTGGACGCGACGAACAACGGGCTGGTGCACGTGGTCAACCGCTTCAAGAACGAGAAGATCGCCGGCCACATCACCATGGCCAAGGGCGAGCGCAGCATGCTGGCCGAGTTGGCGGCCAACCTGCTGTAGAGCGCCCCAGGCCCGTGCCTGATAGAGACGAATCATGACCCAGGACGGCACCGACAAGCCCGACGCCCCCGGCGAGGAGAAGAAGCCCCTCGTCGAGTACCCCTCCGTCTATGAGTACAAGGTGATGGGCAAGGCGACGGTCGAGGAGACGCCCGGCTTCGAGGAGCACGTGCGCTCGCTCTTCCGGCGGAAGATGGGGTCGGAGGTGTCCCCGGATTCCATCCACGTGCAGCACAGCCGCAAGGGGAAGTTCGTGTCCCTGAGTGTGTCCGTGCTGCTCTTGTCCGAGGAGCAGCGCCGGGCCATCTATGCGGAGCTGCACCAGGATCCGCGCATCGTCTACTACCTGTGAGGCAGGCGGTGCGTGGGCGGATGCCGCAGGGGGGCCCGGAGCCCTCCGGCGGCTGGAAGTCCGGCCAGGGTGCGTATATGAGGGAGGAATGAGTCCCGCAGAGCACTTCCCGCTGTACCACCCGCCGGGGGCGCAGCGCGCGTTCGGAACAGACGACGCCACGCGCCGCTTCGCCAAGGTGGCCCAGCTCGAGCAGGGCTCCCGCGTGCTGGTGCTCGGCTGTGGTCCGGAGGGCGCCGCCGCCGTGCTGCTGGCCCAGGAGCTCAAGTGCTCCGTGGTGGCCGTGGACACGGACGAAGCCCTGGTGTCCCCCGTGCGCGAGCGCGTGCGCTCCCAGGGCCTGTCGGATCGCATCGAGGTCCGCCGCGTGGCGCCGGACGCGCTGGGCATGCTGGACGGCCCCTTCCACGGCATCCTCGTGCCGGGGCGCGTGCAGTACCCGCTGGACGTGTCGCTGCGCGTGTTCCGCCCGCTCCTGGGCAAGCGCGGCCGCGTGGGCTTCACCTTCCCGGCGCGCGTGGGCCGCTTCACGCCCAAGCCCGTGCTGGACTTCTGGGAGAAGCGCCTGGGCGCGCCGCTGCTCCTGCCGCGTGAGCTGCTCCAGGCGCTGGAGACCTCCGGCTTCGAGCCCGAGTCCGTGGAGTCGCTGCACGACACGGAGCTGGACGCGCTCTACAAGGAGATGGAAGCGCACCTGCCGGAGGCCGTAGCGCCGGAGAGCGCCGCCTTCCGCGAGGAGCTGGCCCTGCACCGCGAGCACAACCAGCGGCCGGGTGTCAGCTACGCGTTCGCCGTGGGCCGGCGCAAGGAGCCGGGTGAGAAGCCCCCGGCGTCGCGCGATCGCGGCTGAAGTCTTGAGGTGTCATGGGGGAGGGCCCGGAGACGCAGGGCCCTTCAACCGCCGGGACTACTGCACGCCGTTGAAGTCGAGCAGCTCGATGGACTCGGGCGCCACGGACAGCTTGACCTGCTCGCGGTAGCCGGCCGCGTCGCCGCCCACCTGGAAGGGCATGGGGCGCGCGAAACGGATGGTGACCTCGCGGGCGTGGAAGTCGTGCAGGCCTTCCGGGGCCCAGCGGCCGTTCCACAGGCGGGGCAGGTTGGCCAGCACCTGCGTGGGCGACACCTGGCCCAGGCGCAGCTGCAGGAAGCCCCGGCGATCATTCGCGTGGGGGAACATGCGGAAGCCGTAGCCGTAGAAGGGCATGGTGCCCGCGGCGGCCATCATCAGCTTGCCCCGGAAGAGCACCGCGCCCGGCGCCAGGGGCGCGCCCACGGTCTGGCCTTCCGCGCCCAGGCGGTAGGCCTCCGAAGGGCCATTCACGACTTCGCACTCCACCAGCACGGAGCTGGTGAGGTAGTGCGGCACCGTCTTGAAGGCCACCGCGGAGAAGTACCCGCCACCGCCGGACATGACCCGCTTGAACATGCCCTTGCCCAGCGACTCCTTCACGGAGATGTAGTCGTTGAGCACCTTGCCATCCACGCCCAGGCCCGCGAAGGGCGCGCGCTGGCCGTCCACCTGCACCAGGTCCATGGTGCGCACGCCGGGGACTTCCGCCGCGCGGGCGCGCACCACGTCGTTGAGGATGCCGTCGCCCCGGGTGCTGGACGCGTTGACGAACGCCGCGATGCCGTTGCCCGTGCCCAGCTTGAGGATGCCGAAGCGCGGCGCGGCCTGGCCGGCGAACTTCCCGCGCGGGCCCACCTGCTGCAGCACCTCATTGACGAAGCCCATGAAGGTGCCGTCGCCGCCGCCGGTGAATACGGTGGGGTAGCCCCGCTCCAGCACCGTCTGCGCGATGCGGCGCGCGTCCAGCGGCGAGCGCGACAGGAACAGGTCCTCTTCCGGCACCACGTGCGACAGCAGCTTGACCACCCGGGCATCCACCTTGCGGGCGTTCGCGTTCAGCAGCACCGCGACCTTCGGTTCGGCGGACGGCTGCGCCGTCGGCGAGCGGCGGAAGTCCGTGGAACGGAGGGGCTGAACCAGCATGGACGACTCCAGAGGGGCGGGGAGCGGTATGACAGCGATGACGCGGTTCGGACTGTGCACTTTTCTCGCCAACCCCTGACGCGCGGCGTTAGCCGGGCACCCTGATGTGATTTCGAGGGGTTGAACGGTCCGCTGGTGTCCAATATGCCCGCCCGGTTGCTACCGCGGGGTGACGGCGGTGTAGAGCGCGTTACGCACCCGTGGCGGCCCGATGGCGTTCCGGTGACGCGGCGCCTCCTCCGGGGCCTGGGGGCCTGCGCACTGCGCTACGCAGGGGCCGTCATCACCTTTGGCTGGAGGCCCGGGCCTCCGGGGAAACCGTCCTCGCGTTTGACACGCCGGGGGGGGTGGTTACGTTGGGCATACATCAGGATTTCGCAGGAAAAACGCAGTCATTTCCAGAGGATGGGAACCGTGGGCAAGATTATCGGAATCGACCTGGGCACCACGAACAGCGTGGTGGCGATCATGGAGGGTCGCGAGCCCAAGGTCATCGTCAACGAAGAGGGAGCCCCCACCACGCCTTCGGTGGTCGCCTTCACGAAGGACGGGGAGCGCCTGGTCGGTCAGGTGGCGAAGCGCCAGGCCATCACCAACCCGGAGCAGACCGTCTACTCGGTGAAGCGCTTCATGGGCCGCCGGTTCGAGGAGACGACCGAGGAAGCGAAGCTCGTCCCCTACAAGGTGGCCCGTGGCCCCAACGGCGACGCGCGCGTGGACATCTCGGGCAAGCAGTTCAGTGCGCCGGAGATCAGCGCGCAGGTGCTGCTGAAGCTCAAGCGCGCCGCGGAGAACTACCTGGGTGAGAAGGTGACGGAGGCGGTCATCACCGTCCCGGCGTACTTCAACGACGCCCAGCGCCAGGCCACCAAGGATGCCGGTGAGATCGCCGGTCTGACGGTGAAGCGCATCGTGAACGAGCCGACCGCGGCGGCGCTCGCGTACGGCATGGACAAGAAGAAGGATGAGAAGATCGCCGTGTATGACTTCGGCGGCGGCACCTTCGACGTGTCCATCCTGGAGGTGGGCGAGAACGTGGTGGACGTCCTCGCGACCAACGGCGACACGCACCTGGGCGGCGACAACATCGACCTGGAGATCATGAACTGGCTGATCAGCGAGTTCAAGAAGGACACCGGGCTCGACGTCAGCAAGGACAAGATGGTCATCCAGCGCCTGAAGGAGGCGGCGGAGAAGGCCAAGATCGAGCTGTCCAGCGCGATGCAGACGGACATCAACCTGCCGTTCCTCACGGCGGACGCGTCCGGTCCGAAGCACCTGAACGTGAAGCTCACGCGCGCCAAGTTCGAGCAGATGATTGGCCCGCTGGTGGAGCGTTCGCTGGAGCCGTGTCGCAAGTGCCTGAAGGACGCGGGCCTGGAGCCCAAGGACCTCAACGAGGTCGTGCTCGTGGGCGGCAGCACGCGCATCCCCATGGTGCAGGAGGCGGTGAAGCGGCTGTTCGGCAGGGAGCCGAACCGCACGGTGAACCCGGACGAGGTCGTGGCCGTGGGCGCCGCGGTGCAGGCGGGCGTGCTCTCCGGCGAGGTGAAGGACATCCTCCTGCTGGACGTGACGCCGCTGTCGCTGGGTGTGGAGACGCTGGGCGGCGTGATGACGAAGCTCATCGAGCGCAACACGACCATCCCCACGCGCAAGTCGGAGACCTTCTCCACGGCGGCGGACGGCCAGACGCAGGTGGAGATCCACGTGCTGCAGGGTGAGCGCGAGATGGCGGGCGACAACCGCAGCCTCGGCCGCTTCCACCTGACGGGCATGCCCCCGGCGCCGCGCGGCGTGCCTCAGATTGAGGTGACGTTCGACATCGACGCGAACGGCATCCTCAACGTGAGCGCGAAGGACAAGGCGACCGGCAAGGAGCAGAAGGTCACCATCAGCCACTCGTCCGGTCTGTCGAAGGACGAAGTGACCAAGATGGTCGACGACGCGCGCAGCAACGAATCCGCCGACAAGGCGCGCCGCGAGCTGGTCGAGGTGAAGAACCAGGCGGAGAGCCAGTCCTACGCCGCGGAGAAGATGGTCAAGGAGAACAAGGACAAGCTCACCCCCGACGTGGCGAAGGCCATCGAGGACGGTGTCGCGGAGCTGAACAAGGTCCGCGAGGGGCAGGACAAGGACGCCATCAAGGCGGCCCTCGATAAGCTCCAGCAGGCCAGCTACAAGGCGGCGGAGGAGATGTACCGCGCCACCGGCGGCGCGCCGGGCGCCACGCCTCCTCCGGGCGCCGAGCCCTCCGCGGCTCCGGGCTCCAGCGCCCAGCCGTCCGCGAAGGACGACGTGGTGGACGCCGAGTTCCGCCAGTCGTAGCGCCGTGAGCATCCCGCCCCCTGGCGGGGGCTGAAGTCCGAGGGCCGGTGCTCCGCGAGGGGCGCCGGCCTTCGTCTTTTTCCGGAGCGGTGGACGGGTGTGCCGGACGCGGGACGAGGGGAGGGACCAACCTCGCGATTTCACGCGGGCGCGGGTGGCGGACGCGCTGCAAGGGGTGGACGGGTTCCTCGCGGTCCTGCACGAAGGTGTTCTGCCCATGTCCCGCATCGACTCCCTGCTGTCCAACGCCCTCCCCGACCTCGCCGCCTCCGAGGGCGCGTCCCTTCCCCTGGCCTCGCGCGCGGAGGCGCCTTCACGGACGCCGGCCGCTCCGGCCAATTTCGTGGAGGTGTTTCGGGGGACCGGCGCGCCGGCTACGAGCCCCGCGCGGGCGCCGCAGGTGGCGCCCCGGGCGCGGGAGGGCAACGGCTTCGACTTCGGGGTGGGGGGCGCGTTCCCGCCGAAGCCCACGGGCTCACTGATGGAGCAGATGAAGCAGGGGGCGCGGCTCCTGGAGCAGACCCAGGCCGCGGCCTTCAGCGTGACCCTGGACAAGGGCCCCGCGATGGATGCCTACGCGCGCACGCAGCTGGGACAGCTGGACCCGAGCCCGCCCATCGCGGGCTCGCCCACGGCGCTCACGGACTACACGAGCACCCTGCCTGGCGTGTCCGCGAAGGACGCCTTCGAGGCCTTCGTCAGCAACCCGGAGCTGCTCTTCGGCGCGGCGGGCATCTCGCTGCGGCCCGCGGCGAGCGCGCTGACGGACGGCGCCCGGCTGTTCCTGGAGGAGCAGGGGCCGCCGCCGGTGTGGGCGCCCATCACCGTGAAGCTCAACGAGACGGAGCGCGTCGTCCACATCACCACCCTGGATGGACACCCGCTGCGCGGCACCAACCAGTTCGTCTTCGACGACGACGGCAGCGGAGGCACGCGCATCCGACAGT
This sequence comes from Corallococcus aberystwythensis, assembly GCF_003612165.1. GTDB lineage: Bacteria > Myxococcota > Myxococcia > Myxococcales > Myxococcaceae > Corallococcus > Corallococcus aberystwythensis. The sequence continues at coordinate 7,260 of NZ_RAWK01000212.1, forward strand.
ACTCGGCCTTCCAGGGCAGCTCCCCGGCGACGTCGGTGGGCCTGGCGCTGATGGATCCTATTGAACGGCAACACGACATCTGGCGCAGCGTGCACGGACAACTGCATGAGATGCTCAAGCCTCGTTGACATACTGGGCCTGAGGGGGAGGTGACCCATGACGACGCTCCAGACGACACCGCCGGGACATGACGTGGTCCTCTACGACAGCCACTGCCGCGTGTGCAGCGGCGCCGCGCGGGAGATGCGCAAGCTGGTGGGCGGGCAGGGCACACAGCTGCTCTCGTTCCGCGACGAGGGCGTCCTGGAGGCCTTCCCGGGCGTGAGCTACGAGCGCTGCGAGAAGGCCATGCAGCTCATCCAGGCGGATGGCCGGGTGCTGGAGGGCGCGGAGGCCATCGTCCGCGCACTGGGCCGGCGGCCGTTGGGGCGGCTGCTCTATGTGTACTATGTGCCGGGGCTGCGGCACCTGGCGGACGCGGTGTATGGGGTGGTGGCCCGCTACCGCTTCCGCATCGCGGGTCGCGACTGCCCCGACGGTGCCTGCGCGGTGCACTTCAAATAGGGGGAGGGGCGCGGGTAGCATGTGGCCTTCCCCGCTGCCCCTGGGCCTTTCGTGACTTCGCCTCCACCCAACCTGCAGGCCGCCCAGTCCTTTCGCCGCTTCTTCGGGGAGCTGCGGGAGACGTACCTGGAGCGGGAAACGCTGTTCACGCAGATTGAGCTGGCGCTGCTCTGCCGCGAGCATGTGCTGGTGGTGGGCCCGCCCGGGACGGCGAAGAGCGCCGTGGCCAGCGCCGTCCTGGGGCGCATCACCGACGAGGTGTCCGGCCTGCCGTCGCTGTTCTCCAAGCAGATCGCGGAGACGACGCTGCAGACGGACCTCATCGGTCCGGTGGACTTCAAGGTGCTCACGGAGACGGGGCGCACCGAGTACCTCACCGACGAGGGCATGCTGGGGGCGGTGCACGCGTTCCTGGACGAGGTCTTCGACGGCCGGGACATGCTGCTGCGCTCCATCCTGAACGTGATGTACGAGCGGGAGCTGAAGCACGGCCGCAAGGTGACGGCCGGCCGCACCGAGTGCGTGGTGATGACGAGCAACCGGTACCTCACGGAGGTGCTCGCGCGCTCGCCGGAGCTGCTCCTGGCGTTCGCGGACCGGTTGAGCTTCATCTGCTTCGTGCCCAAGGCCTTCGCCCGGCGGGAGAGCCGGGCCGCCATGCTGCACCGCTTCGTGCACGGCACCCGGCCGGACCTGCGCGCCACGCTGACGCTCCAGCAGCTGGACCTCCTCCAGGACGCGGTGGCCCAGGTGAAGGTGCCCGGCCACGTGCTGGAGGGCGTGGAGATGCTGACGGACGCGCTGGAGCGCGCGCTCGTGGCGCAGGTGTCGAAGCTGCCGGACTACGTGCCCACGAAGTACTTCTCCCAGCGCTCGGTGGTGAAGGCGCTCTGGACGCTGAAGGCGGCGGTGGTGCGCGATCAGATCTACCGCCGTCCGGACCGGCCGCTCGAGGCGACGGTGGAGGACCTGGACGCGCTGCGCTGGTTCTTCCTCCTGGGCGGTCCGCCCGCGGCGGAGACGGACGCGCTGCTCAAGGCAGCGGTGGACCCGCGCGAGCGGGCGCAGCTGGAGATCGTCCGGCTGGAGCAGCGCACCTTCGACGAGGTCCTGGGCAAGGTGCGCCAGGAGCTGGGCGGCGGCGTGGAGCGCGAGGCGACGGCGCTCGCGGCCGCGGACGACGTGAACGTGGCGGAGGGCTTGAGCCGCAACTGGCAGGCGGGCGTGGTGTCCACCACCGCGCGCGGCGTGCTGGGCAAGCTGGTGCCTGGGCCCAGCCACGGCCAGAACCGGGGCCCGCTGCTGGTGGCGGCGCGCGCGGTGGTGACGTCCCTGGAGCAGCGGCTGTCGCGGGGCATGGCGGTGTGGCCGGGGGAGGTGCGCGGCGGCGTGGCGTTGCTTATCGCCATCCGCGATGTCCTGGAGCTCAGCCGGGCGGTGCCGGAGCTGAGGCCGGGCTACCCCGCGCTGTGCGAGACGGCCGCGCGGTTCCTGATGCAGGCGCTGGACATGAGCGCGTCCGCGGCGGAGGGGCTCGCGTTCGAGGACAGCGTGAAGCTGGAGTGGCTGGTCGGGCTCGCGGAGAACCTGGAGGAGGAGCTGGGCGCGCTGGGCTCGCTGTCGGTGATGCTCAGCGAGGCGGTGCCCGCCCTCCATGAGCGGCTGCGCGACGCGGACCGGGACACGCGCCGCCGGGTGGTGGCCGCGCTCCGGCGCCGGGCGTCGGCGGCCTTCCCCGCGCAGGCGCCCCGGGGCCGCAAGGATCCGCTGGATGCGCTGTCCGCGGACTCGCGCCGCCTCACGCAGCTGGAGAACGCCCTGACGGCGTTGGACCCCTCCCAGGCCGGGTTGAAGCAGGAGATGCTCCGGCCGCTGAGCGTGGCGTACGCGCGCGAGGTGCTGGGGGCGACCCCGTTCGAGCGCATCGAGCAGTACGGCCGCGCGGTGCAGGCGGTGGCGGAGAACCTCAGGCGCGAGGGCGTGACGGCGGAGCCGGTGCTCGCCGAGTGCCGCGACCTGATGGAGAACCGCCTCCGGGAGCACGCCCGCGTGCTGTCGCGCGAGGTGGCCAGCCCCCCGCCGGCCCCCAACGCAGTGCTCAACGGCGACGCGTACACCTACTACCGGGGCGAGCTGTCCGCGCAGGCCCCCGACGGCGAGCTCTCCGCGCTGGTGAGCCTGGACGGGCAGTTGATGGCGGCGCGCCCCCCGTCCGCGTCGGCGTTCCTCTCCGACATGGTGCGCGCCGCGGTGGCCGAGGCGGAGCTGTCCTTCCTCCAGTCGCGCATCAAGTACCTGCGCAGCTGGCTGACGCAGTTGCTGTCCACGCTGCCCTCGCCGGACGCACTCAACGGCCGCGCCGACGCGGAGCGCACCTTCGAACGGCTGGTGCGCAGCCGCTTCCCCCAGCTCGCGCTCAAGGAGGGCGAACTGGTGCGGCTCAAGTCCACCCTGGGCATGCTGGAGACGCTCCCGGGCGAATTGGGCGAGAGCGCGCACAAGCTGTCCACCCAGCTTCGCGGCATCGACGAGGACTTCGGACGCTTCAGCCGGCAGGTGCTGGAGCGGCGGACCGCGCCGTGAGCGCCGGGGCCGTGCACGGAAGGCGGCGCTGAGACGTGCTGGCGCGTCGGCTCACCCCCCTGAGGCAGCGCCTGGATGCGCTCCGCCAGCCCGTGGCGGCCCGGGCAGGCGCGTGGTCCTGGCCCTTTGGCCGCAAGTTGAAGGGGGCGGAGGACCTGTCACTGCCGGTGCTCGTGGCGCTCGACCGTGAGATGGATCGCGTGGGCGTCCACACCGCCGCGGATGCACGGCTGCTGCTCGCGCTGGGCACCCAGCGGGGCAGGGCGGGCGCACTCGCGCAGGGCCTGGCGGCGCGCGCGAACCAGGCGCTGGAGGAGTACGAGGAGTGCCTGCGCCTGGTGGAGCGGGCGCACCGCTCCGGGGAGCTGCCCTCGGGGGCGCTGACCGCGCTCGACCGCGGCTTCGTGCGGCTGGCCCGCGCGGTGAAGGTGGCGGACCTCTTCAGCCGTCCGCTGGAAGCGCAGGGCGGCGACGACGCGCCGTTCGAAATCTTCGAGCGTCCGAGCGAGACGGCCCGGGAGCGGCCTCCCGCCAACGCGCGCCTGGCCGTCGCGGAGCTGCTGGCCGCCCGCGCGCGGGACAACGTCATCGACCTGGTGCAGAAGCGGCGCGATCTGGACCTGGCCCACGAGATGCTGCTGCGCCTGGGCACGACGGACGCGGACCGTGCGCGGAGCATGGCGCTGCGCAACGATGTGGCGGAGGCCCGCGAGCGGGTGCGCGAGGTGCCGCCCACGCGCTCCCTGGCGGCGCTGGTGCGCGGGGTGCGGGAGACCGCCCAGAAGGATCCTCGGGGCGCCTACCGTTCGTTGCAGGGGCTCTACGAGCGTGCCATCGGGGCCGGGGACGTGGAGCTGGCCTCGGCGGCGCGGCGCGCGCTGACGCCGCTGCTTCCCCCGGAAGACCGGCTGGCGCGGATGGTGGAGGAGGCGGAGGCGGGCGCGCGGCTGCGGTGGCTGGGAGAGGCGGATGCCGAGGCGGACTCCGGACGCGAGGCGGAGGACGCGCCGGACGAGCAACTGGCGGACCTGGCGTTCTCCCTGAAGCCGGAGCAGCTGGCCACGTTCGACCTGGCGGCGGGGTGCGCGCGTTACTTCGACGTGGAGGACGCGTTGTCGGAGGAGATCGTCGAGAGGGACACCGCCGCCGCCCGGGCCGTCCCGCGCCAGGTCCCCTATCCGACGCAGACGATGTCGTTCGCCACGACGGGGAGCCTGGACGAGATCCACCACTTCGTCATCACGGATCCCCGGCGCCTGCTCCAGGACCTCGCGGCGCACCGGCAGCTCGTGCGCACCTACCTGGACGACGCGCCGCCCCCCAAGCCGCGCAAGGTGAAGCGCACCGCCGTGCGCGTCTATGTCTGTGACGCCTCCGGCTCCATGCACGGCGCGCGGGCCCGCTTCCGCGACGCGTTGATCATCGCGGAGCTGAACAACCTGCGAGTGAAGGCGCGGCGCGGAGAGAACTTCGATCCGCTCTACTTCAGCTTCTTCAACGACGTGCCCACGGAGCTGGCCCGCGTGGACACCGCCGCCGAGGCGACGCGGCAGATTGAAAAGCTCTTCCGGGACTCGCCCGCGGAAGGGCAGACGGACATCTCGCTGGCCCTGCTGTCCGCGTTCGACTCCATCCGCGCCGCGCAGGGGCGCGACCCGTACCTCGCGCGCGCCACGGTGGTGCTCATCACCGACGGGGAGGACCGCGTGGACCTGGACCTCATCCGCCGCACGCGCGCGCCCATGGGGGCCCTGGACATCGCGCTGAGCTTCATCTCGCTGGGCGAGGAGAACCCGGACCTCAAGTCCCTGGTGCTGGAGCAGCGCGCCGCCGGAGGCCGCGCCTTCTACCACCCGCTCTCCGACGAGGAGATCCGCTGGGCGCGCACGGAGTTCGACACGCCCTGGCGCACGCTGCTGCCGCGTGACGTGCCGGCCTCGCTGGAGGCCCTGGAGGCGCTGGCCCCACACCTGGACGCGCTGGAGTCGGTGGCGGCCGGCCGCACGCTCGGAAAGGGCGTGGCCGTGGAGGCCTCCTTCGACGCGCTCTTTCCCTCCACGCCCACGGCCCCCACCGTGCCGGAGGCGCCCGGCATGGAGCTGGTGGCGCGGGTGAAGGACATCCTGGAGGCGGTGGGCGAGGCCGCGTCGCTCGCCCCCGCGGACCGGCGCGCGACGGAGAGCGTGGTGCTGCTCCAGCACCTGCTGTCCGTCTACGGACTCACCCCGGCGCGCTACCTGGCCGTGCTGTCCGGCGGCGGGCGTCCGGTGGGCGAGGCGTTGGAACGGGTGCGGCTGCTCTGCCGCCCGTTCGGGTAGGCTTCAAGGCACGCGCCATGTTCGGCTTCCTCAAACGCAAGAAGACGCCTCCGGCGCCCGTGGACCCGCTGGCCACCTTCGACCGGCTCATCGAGGACCTGGAGCGCCAGGCGGCCGAGGTGCGCAAGTCCGCCGCCACGCTGCTGGCCCTCAAGGGCGAGCTCTCCCGCGGGGTGACGCGCTACACGGCCCGTCTGGGCGACATCGCCGGACGGCGCCAGACCGCGCATGACCGGGGAGACGCGAAGGGCGTGGGCGTGCTGGAGCGCGACCGCGTGCAGACCGAACGCCTGCTGGAGTCCACGCGCGAGTCGCTGCGGCGCGCGGCGAGGGACTCGGAGCTGCTGCTCGGCGCGGCCAGCGAGCTGGGCGAGCGCGTGGCGGACCTGCGCATCGAACGGGAGAGCGCGTCCGCGCGGATGGCCGCTGGCGGCGTCGTCACCGAGGCGCTGCGCGAGCAGGTGGAGCGCTTCGACCGGGTGATGGCGCTGGATGCCGCGCGCGACGAGGTGGAGAAGGCGCACGCCCTGGCGGACATCTACCGCGAGGAGCACCAGCCCCCCGCGGCCCCCGAGCGCGTGAAGTAGGAGGGCGCCTAGTTCCGCCGCGCCGTCTGGTGCAGCTCCAGCACGATGTTGCCGCCCTTGAAGAGCCGCACCGCGCCGGAGGTCTGGCTCACCGTGAGCGCGATGCAATGCGTGGTTGACGTGATGCCCGCGGAGGCCGCGTGGCGCGCGCCCAGCCCCAGGGGAATCTTCACCGTGTCGTCGTTGGCGGACAGGTAGCGGCCCGCGGACAGCACCACGCCGTCCTCGCGGATGACGAACGCACCGTCCAGCACGGAGAAGTTCTTGATGGCGTCGCGGATCTTCGGGTCGAGCACGTTGCGCTCGGACTCGGACAGGCCCTGGAACGGGTTGATGGTGAGCTGCCGGCTCTTCTCCAGCACGGCCGTGTGGTCACCAATCGTGATGATGGTCCCGATGGGATGGCCCTCGAAGCCCTCCTGGCCGATCTGCAGCGCCAGCTGGATGAGCGCGTCCACGACCTGCGAATTGAACTCGTCGCCCAGCTTCACGCCCTCGATGGCCAGCCGGTCATCCAGCGACCCGCCGATGCGCATCTGCATCAGCGTGTCCGGCGCGCGGCCCACCTTGCCCGTCATGCAGAGCACGAGGTCGCCTTCCTTGAACGCCCCCTGGGACAGCGCGGACACGAGCGCCACCTTCACCCGCTCCGTGCGCGAGTAGTCGTACGCGGGAATCACGAGCGCGCGCACCTTCTTGCGCTGGTGCTCCTGTGCCAGCGGCTCCAACGTCACCGCGTACACCAGCTTCTTGCGCGCGGGCTTACCCCGGAGGTCCTCCGCTGGGATGGGCGTGTCGCAGATGTAGAGGAAGTGGTCGACCTCACTCTTGGCGGCCAGGGAAAGCGCCGAGCGCAAGAATTCCCGATCGAACTTCGTGTTGTCGCTCAAGGCGCTCCTCGTGCACCCACGTTTTAAAGCAGGTCAGCTTGACACTGGGAACTGCCTGAATAAAGCTTTCGGGCCCTTTTTTTCGGGGTCAGGCCCCCTCTACCCGTCCAACGGAGCCGCAGGCTGTGAACCAGAAAGATCTCAAGCGTTACAAGAAGATGCTCGAGGACAGCAAAGCGAGCCTGCTCGAAAGCGCGAAGAAGACCCTGGTGGAGGAGTCGTCCTTCGACACGGACGACTTGCCTGACGAAATCGACCAGGCCGCCTCCGAGTACACCCAGTCCATGGTCTTCCGCCTGAGGGATCGTGAGAAGTTCCTCCTGCAGAAGATTGATGCCGCGCTCAAGCGCGTGGAGGACGGCACCTTCGGCATCTGCGAGCGCTGTGAGGAGGACATCTCCCCCAAGCGTCTGGATGCGCGTCCGGTGACGACGCTCTGCATCCGCTGCAAGGAAGAGCAGGAGAAGAAGGAGAAGTCCTACGGCTGAGGCCGTGGCTTCTTCCGGACCGCACGGCACTCCCGTGCGGTCCACGCAGCGCTTCCGTGAAGTGAGGAGCGAAGCCGCCTCAGGCCGCCGCGGGCTGGATCTCCACCCGCAGCAGCTGACGGCCGATGAGGAAGTGATCGCCGTTGTCGACGAAGGTCGGCCCCGCGAGCCGGATGAAGGTGCCGTTGGACGAGCCCACGTCGCGCACCATCAGCCGGTCCCCCCTGACCTGGAGCAGCGCATGCCGCCCGGACACGAAGCCGTCCGTGGGGAAGGCGATGTCGCCCTGCTCACGACCCAGCAGGTTGTCACCGTCCTTGAGCGGGAAGGCCGCGCCGCGCAGGCCGCCCTCCAACAGCTGGATGAGCCGCAGCCGGTAGCCCGGATCCGGCGAGCCCCACACCTGCGTGCCGCCGGGGCCCAGGGCCGCGGTGGAGATGGGCTCCAGCACCATGCGCTGACGGCCCAGCCGCAGCTCTCCGCCCGCGGGCAGCTCGCGCTCCTGGCGCAGGCGCACGAAGACGCCGTTGGCGCCGCCCACGTCCTCGATGGCCAGCCGGGCGCCGGAGAAGAAGAAGCGCGCCTGCACGGGCATGATGAAGGGGTCGTCGTTGAGCGCGATGTCCGCCTGCTGGCCGCAGGTGAGGGTGTCGCGCTGCATGCGCACGAGCGACTCGGGGCCGCCGTCCGCCCGCACCACGCGGATGGACACCTGCGGGCGCGACGAGACGTGCGCCACGGCCATCACCATCGTCCCGGAGCGAAGTGCCGAGCCGCAAGCTCGGCACACAGTGGCATCCCGGGAATTCTCGGTGTCACAGCGGGGGCAATATTCCACGGCGTCCATGGGAGCTTCCCTTCTAGCAGGCCCGCGCCGCGTTGGGGGCCCGAGAAGCGCATGGCTTGCTCCCCACCCGAGGGGCATGGTGAAGTCCCGGCCCCACTGACTGGACGCTGACGTGTACTGCCCTTCCTGCGGCGCTGACGCCGAAGACTCTTCCCGCTACTGCCCCGCCTGCGGCGCGACACTCCTGCGCTCGGCGGAGGGCGGCGACGAATATGTGGGCAAGACGATTGCCTCCAAGTACCGGGTGGAGGCCCTCATCGGCGAAGGCGGCATGGGCAAGGTGTACCGCGCCCGTCAGCTCGCGCTCGACAAGGTGGTGGTGCTGAAGGTGCTGCGCCACACGCTGCTGTCGGACGAGCGCACCGTCGCGCGCTTCCAGCGCGAGGCCAAGGCCGCCAGCCGCCTCAACCACCCCAACTCCATCAGCGTGCTGGACTTCGGCCAGGCCGACGACGGCGCGCTCTTCATCGCGATGGAGTACGTGGCCGGGCAGGACCTGCACCAGATCCTCAGCCGCGAGTGGCCGCTGGGCGAGGCGCGCGTGGTGCGCATCGCCCTCCAGATCCTCAGCGCGCTGTCGGACGCGCACGGCGCGGGCGTCATCCACCGGGACTTGAAGCCCGAGAACATCATGGTGGAGCAGCGCCGCAACGAGCCGGACTTCGTGAAGGTGCTGGACTTCGGCATCGCGAAGATCACCGACTCGCAGGACGAGGGCCCGGCCCTCACGCGCGCGGGCTTCGTGTGCGGCACCCCCGAGTACATGTCGCCCGAGCAGGCGCGGGGCGCGGTGTTGGATCACCGCTCGGACCTGTACGCGGTGGGCGTCATCCTCTACCAGCTGACGACGGGCCTGCTCCCCTTCGAGTCCGACTCGGCGGTGGGCTTCGCCACCAAGCACCTCACCGAGGAGCCGCCCCCGCCCACGCGACGCCGTCCGGACGCGCGCATCTCCCCGGGCATGGAGCGGCTGATCCTCCGCGTCCTGTCCAAGGACCCGGATGACCGGCCGGCCGACGCCGGGGCCTTCAAGGCGGAGCTGCTCGCGGTCGACAAGGAGCGCCGCCGCGGTGGCGCCCCTGCCAGTGACACCGGTGGGCGCCGGCCCCAGGCCTCCGGCGTGCTGGCCCCCATCCCGCGCAAGTCGCAGGCCGCGCAGAACTCCGCCCGGAACAACACGGGCTGGAACGACGTGACGGTGGAAGCCACCGTGCAGGGCCTGTCCCATTCCCGCACGCCGGTCTCCGATGAGGCCACGCTCGCGGCCGAGGGCACCCGGACCTCCGTGGCCGCGCCCGCCTCTGGCGGCGGCGAAGGCATCATCCTCTTCTTCAAGGCGCTCACCACGGTGCTGGTGCTGGGGGCGGTGGGCTTCTTCGTCTACTACTTCGGCATTGGCGCGGGCAGCGGCGCCGAGGGCAACCAGTACGTGGCGCCGCCCAACGCGCCCCGGCTGCTCACGTCGGGTTCGGATCAACCCGAGTACCTGCGGCAGATCCCCAGCAACGCGCGCAACGTGGACAAGGCGCGCAAGCTGACGCTGGACGGGGACCGCGACGTGCTGGCCGGAGAGCTGACCCGCGCGACCTCCAGCTACAAGGAAGCCTTCCAGTACAACCCGGAAGCGGAGCTGGCCCTCAAGCTGGGCGAGCTGTACTGGCAGCGCGACAACACGGACGAGGCCCGCGGCTGGTGGGTGCGCCACCTGACCGACATGCCCGACTCGCGTGCGCGCGCGTACATCGAGGTCCGGCTGGGCAGCCCGGTGGCGCGTCCCTCGGTCCCCTGAGCGTCCGGCCCGGTGGGGACCGGGCCGCTCCCCGTCAGCCCAGCGTCTCCACCTGCATGACGTGCTGACCCAGGCGGACGCGGTCGCCCGGACGCAGGGGCCGCTCCGTCGCGGGCGGGATGCGCACGAAGGTGCCCAGGCCGCCAGAGAGGTCGCGCAGCATCGCGCCCGTCGCCGTGGGGCTCAGCTCGCAGTGCCGGCCGGCGAGCCCCTCGTCGTTCGGGTACGCCAAGTCGCAGTGCGCCTGCCCGATGGTGAGCAACGCCGCGGCCGTCACCACCGCGCGGCCCGCCCGGCCCCCCATGTGCACCTCTTCCACGCCGTACAGCGCCTGGCCGAGCGGCACCGGTGAGCCGTACGGGTTGGGCCGGCCCGCCACGGGAGGAGGGGCCTCCACGCGGCCGGTGAAGCGGAACAGCCGCTGGCCGGCGCTGAAGAGGGCGCGCGGCGCCAGGGGCTCCGTGCCGGCGAAGGTGACGTAGACGCCCGACGCGCTGGACTCGTCGCGCACGAAGAGGGCGCCGTCCTTCACCAGGAAGGTCGCGTGCAGCGGCGACACGAAGACGTCGTCCGGGAAGAGGATGGCGCCGCGCTGGCGGCCCACCACGCAGCCCGTCACCGGCAGCTTGTAGCGCTGGCCCCGCGTCGTCCCGGCGATGACCGCCAGCCCGAAGCGCGACGCCACTGGCGCGGGCCTCGCCGTTGCGCCCGTGGTCGTGGCGGGCGTCCCCCCTGGGACCGGGGCGTTGGCGCCCGTGCCGCCCCGGGGGGGCAGGGCGCTGTCCGGCAC
>NZ_RAWK01000213.1 GCF_003612165.1 Corallococcus aberystwythensis
GTTCGGAGCTGGAGACGAGGGCGACCTCGAATTCCGGCGGGATGTCGGCCAGGCGATCCTCGGTGGGCGCGGGGCTCGGGGCTTCGGCCTTCGGCGCGGCGGCGACCTGCCAGGACTCGGCGGAGTCAGGAGGAGTCGCGGAGGGCTTGGGCGAATCTCCGGCCAGGCTGAATTCGAGCGTGTCGGCTTCAGCGTCCTGCGTGGCAATGACAGACACTGCCGGCGCATCTGCGGACTCGGGCGCTGCCGGTTGATCCGTTTCAGGGGCAGGCGCCGTGGAGATGGACGCCTCGACGGGAAGGGGCTCCGGCTTCGCGGCTTCGACGGCGATGGGCGCTTCCGGAACAGCCTCGGGCTTCAGCGACTCCACCAGGGCGGAGACGGGCTCCTTCGATTCCACGGCGATGGCGGACGTGGGTGCGCTGGGAGCGGCGTCCCACACAGGCTCGTGCGGCTCGGCGGCCATCACGTCCACAGCTTCGAGGGCGGCCGTGGGCTTGGAGTCCTTGGCCTCTTCATGCGGCTCTGAGGACAGGACGTCCAAGTCATTGAGGGCGGCCGTGGGCTTGGAGTCCTTGGCCTCCGCATGCGGCTTGGCGGACATCACGTCCAAGTCATTGAGGACGTCCGTGGGCTTGGAGTCCTTGGCCTCTTCATGCGGCTCGGCGGACAGGACGTCCAGATCGTCGAGGATGTCCGTGGCTTCGGCGGCCGTGGCCTCCGCATGCGGCTCGGCGGCCATCGCGTCCACGTCTTCGAGGACGGCCTTGGGCTCTGTGGCCTTGGCCTCTTCATGCGGCCTGGCGGACAGAACATCCAGGTCATCAAGGATGTCCGTGGCTTCGGTGGCCTTGGCCTCTTCATGCGGCCTGGCGGACAGAACATCCAGGTCATCAAGGATGTCCGTGGCTTCGGTGGCTTTAGCCTTTTCATGCGGCCTGGCGGACATCACGTCGACGTCTTCGAGGACATCCGTGGCTTCGGCGTCGGCCTTGGCTTCCGCATGCGGCTCGGCGGACATGACGTCGGCGCCTTCAAGAAGGTCCGTGAGCTGGGGCGCCTTGGCAGCTTCATGCGGCTCGGCGGACATGACGTCCACGTCTTCGAGGACGTCCGAGGCTTCGGCGGCGGCCTTGGGCGGCTCCGCGGACATCACGGCCATGGCTTCGACAACGTCCGAGGCTTTGGCGGCGGCCTTGGCCGACTCCGTGGACACGGCGTCCACGTCTTCGAGGATGTCGTCGTCGGAGAGATCATCCCCGGTCAGGACCGCGGCGGCGGGCTCAGACGCCTTCTCGGCAGGGGCCGCGATAGGCGCGGCGTTGAACGACTCGGGGCTCAGGCTGACGTCGGAGTCTTCGAGGAGCTCGGCGTCCAGCACCAGCTCGGACAACGACGCGGTCTGGGACGGCGGTGCGGCGGGAGCAGGCTTCGCGGCCGGCTGCGTCTCCGGCGCGCGCACAGAAGCAACAGCGGCCGGCGGGGCATTCTCGGAGGGATTGGAGACAGCGGGTGGCGGCTTCGTGGAAGGAACCTCCGCGAAGGCGTCCGCCCACTCCCCACCCAGGTCAGCCGACGGTGCGCTCGAGGCCGTTGCGGTGGGAGGAGGCTGCGCTCCCACCGAAGACAGCGCAACGACAGGACTCAGGCTTTGGACCGGCGCCACCGGAGCGTTCCCTCCAGGAGGGCTCGTCAGGGCAGACACGGTGCCCGACGGACGCCGGCTGACCGGTGTGGCATTCGGAGGACCAGAAGGCCCTTGAGCATTCGCTCCGGGACGCGGCGGCACACCGGCGGGAGGCATCGCGGCGGCGGCCGGCCCGGTGGGCCCCACGGCGACCGGCGCCACGGCTCCAGACGGAGGTCCCTGGCGCAGCGGTGCTCCGGGAGGCGGCTGCGCAGGCCGTGCCTGCGCGGCATTCGGAGGAACGGCGCCCGGAGGCCCCATGGGACGTGCACCTGGAGGAACCCCAGGCCCCGTCGGAGGACGCTGTCCCGGAGGAACAGGGCCCGCGCCAACCGGAGCCGTCATCACGGGCGGAGGCATCCCCGGGGCGGGCCGGGGCGCCGCGCCAGGAGGCATGCCCGGCGGCGGCCCGGCGCGGACCATTCCCGGCGGCAGGGGGGCGCCCGGAGGCCCCACCGGACGCGGCCCCACCGGAGGCGGAGCCCCCGGCGCGGCAGGACGCATGCCCGGAGGCGGCGTCTTCGGCACCGTGGGAATCCCTGTCGCGGAAGGCCGGGTCCCCGGAGGCACCGCGGGTCCAGCGCGTCCAATCATCCCAGGCGGCTGCGCTCCCGGAACGACGACCGGCGGAGGCGCCGCGCGCGCGGGTCCCCCTGCTCCAGGCGGAGGCCCACCCGCGACTGCTCCCGCCGGCATCCCAATCCCAGACGGAGGCACCCCACCCTGCCGGGCCACCAGGCCCGGAGGCTGTGCCGCCATGGTCAACCGGGGCGGGCCAGCGGGAGGACTCCCACCGGGCCGGGCCATCTCAATGACAGGCGGAGCACGCATCGGCTCGCCAATCACGATGTCCGGAAGCTCCTCGCCGACAATGGCCGCGTCGGCGATATCCTCTTCGGCCGCCGGATCCTCCGACTCATCACTGAGGAACTGTCCCGGCGCGAGCCCGCCGAACATCCCCGACACCTCGGGCTCCGCGCGCACGGGCGCGGGCGGAGGCGGCATGGCCGGCGGCGGAACCACCACCGGCGCCGCACCGGCAGGCGCCACCGACGACATGGACAGCGAGCGGCGCGCGGGCAACGGGACGGCCGGCTTCAGCGGGCGCGTCGGCCGGTCGATGCCGTAGCGCAGGTTCAGGTAGCGGAACAGCCGCAGCTCCGGCACCACGTACGGGACGATGCGCATCCCGGTGATGAACCCGAGCGCATCCGTGGTCTGCAGGTCCAGCGGGTTGGCCAGCGCGACCTTCAGCCGCCGGCCCTCCACCGCCAGCGGGAACGCCTGGTGCTTCTCCGCCTGATCCGCGGTGAGCAGCTTCAGCGTCGCATCCGTGACGGCGTCGAAGTCCGCCTCCATCGCGACAGGCAGGCGGGACAGCTCGCCCAGCACCATGCCCACCGTCTCGATGTCCAGGAACCCCAGCTCCACGAGCCGGGAGCCCAACCGGCCTCCGTGCACGAGCTGCGCGCTCATGCCCTGGTCGAGCTGCGCCTGCGTCAGGAGGCCCTTGCGGACCAGCGTCAATCCCAGCTTGTCGGCCATGTCGGCCCGCAGTCTAGACGGCTTCGCGGTGCCAATGAGAGGGTGCGCAAGAATACGACCTGCGCGCCCGTCCTGCCCGCCTGCTTGCCGCTACTCCGCTCAGTACGCGTTCTTCGACAGGAAGCCGCCCAGCGCGGTGCGCAGGAGGATCTTCAGGTCCATCAGGAGCGACCAGTTCTCGATGTAGTACAGGTCGTACTCGATGCGCTTCTGGATGGACGTCTGGCCGCGCAGGCCGTTGATCTGCGCCCAGCCGGTGATGCCCGCCTTCACCTTGTGGCGCAGGTGGTAGCGCGGAATCTGGCGCTTGAACTCCTCGATGAAGACGGGCCGCTCCGGACGCGGGCCCACGAGGCTCATGTCGCCCCGGAGCACGTTGAAGAACTGCGGCAGCTCATCCAGCGAGTACTTGCGCAGGAACGTGCCCACCGGCGTACGGCGCGCATCCACCGCGCTCGCCATGGTGGCGCCCTTCGCTTCGGCATCCACGCGCATGGTGCGGAACTTGAGGATGTGGAAGGTCCGCCCGTCCATGCCCATCCGCTCCTGGCGGTAGAGGATGGGGCCCTTGCTGGTGAAGCGCACGAGCAGCGCGGTGAACACCATCATCGGCGCGCTCACGGCGATGGCCAGCAGCGAGAACAGCACGTCGAACACGCGCTTGGCCACGCGGCTCCAGCCGTCCATGGGGTCGCCCTGGAGGCTGATGATGGGCAGGCCGCCGAACTCCTCCAGGCCGCCGTACAGGGTGATGTACTGGTACAGGTCCGGCACCACCTTGACGTCCACGGTGCGCAGCGCCAGCTGTTCCATCAGCGGCTTCACGCGCGCCTGGTCCTCCAGCGGCACGGCGATGATGACCTGATCCACGGGGTGGGCATCCAGGTAGGCCTCCACCTCGCCCACGTGGCCCACCACGCGCACGCCGCCCACCCACTGGCCGACCTTCTCTTCTTTCAGCGCCAGCACGCCCGTCACGCGGAAGCCCAGCTCGCGGTGGCTCTCCACGGTCTCGATGGTGCGCAGCCCCAGCTCCTCCTCGCCGATGACGAGGATGGACTTGAGGTTGTAGCCGCGCCGGCGCACCACGCTGAGCAGGTGGCGCATGGCCATGCGCGACACGGCAATGAGCGTGAACGCGTAGATGACGAAGATGGCCAGCGTGAGGCGCGAGTAGCGCTCGCGGATGAAGTACGTCACCGCCACCAGGACGAGCGTCGCGGTGATGGTGGCCTTGAAGAGCTCGAACAGCTCCCCCATGTGCGAGCGCGCGCGGTTGGTCGCGTACAGCCGCGCCCGCTGGAACGTCATCGGGAAGATGACGAGCACCATCACCAGGGAGACGAACGTCTCGGCCGGGGGCGGGACGCCCTCGGTGATGGGGAACACGCCGCTGAAGCGGGTGAAGTACGCGAGCACGAACGCCACACCGAGCATCCCCGCGTCGGCGGCGACCTTGATGGACGTGTAGAAGCGCTGCAGGCGACCGAACACCGCGATGACTCCTGTCGGGGGACGAAGACGGGCCGTCGGATGCAAGACACGCACCCTCAACCCCAGGCGCGTTCAGGCGCCCGGACCCCTCCCCCGGAGCGGCGTCCTAGCATGGGTTTTCCCGTGAATCCAACCGGTTGGACCGCAGGGCAGCGGACACAAACCGACATACCGAGCAGGCAGGCCTCGGGAAAGTGGGGACGGGGCGGACAGTGCTGTCACACCGCTGGGGACGTGCGGGACAGGCCCAGGAGGGAGTCCACCTCCGCCTGGATGGCCTGCTGGAAGCGGGAGCGGCTGAAGCGCTCGGCCTGGGCGCGGGCGTCCTGGGGGCGGAAGGAGGACTCCCACGCGTCGAACTGGCGCACGGCGGCGGCGAGCGACGCGGGGGTCTGCTCCGGGAAGAAGAGGCCCGTCTTCGGGGTGACGGTCTCCAGGGCGCCGCCCTTGCCGAAGGCGATGACGGGGCGCCCGGTGGCCTGGGCCTCCAGGGGAGTGATGCCGAAGTCCTCCTCCGGGGTGAAGAGGAGCGCGCGGGCGTCGCGGTAGAGGGCGGGGAGCGCGCTGTCGGGCACGTTGCCGAGGAAGCGGATGTGGGGCGGAAGCGGACCCGACGTGAGGCGCGAGGCCTCCTGTCCCGTGCCCACGACCCACAGGGGGGTGTCCAGGGTGCGGAAGGCCTCCAGGGCGACGTCCAGGCGCTTGTAGGGGGCGAAGGCGCCGAGCCACAGGAAGTAGCCGCCCTGCCCTCCCCCTTCGAGGGGCATCTGGGTGAAGCGCTCCAGCTCCACGGGAGGCGGGACGACGGAGGCCTCGCGGCCCCAGAAGCGGCGGATCTTCCCGGCGATGTGCTGCGAGTTGGCGACGATGCGGTCCACGCCATCGGTGGAGCTGCGGTCCCAGTGCTGGAGGTAGGGGCGCACGGCGAGGGCGGCGGCGCGCACGGGGAGGCGGGTGCGGCCGGGGCCGAAGTACGCGTCGAACAGGTCCCACATGTACCGCATGGGAGCGTGGACGTAGCTCAGGTGGGGCACACCGGGAGGCGCGTGGATGCCCTTGGCGACGCAGTGGCTGGAGGACAGGACAAGGTCGTAGTCGCCGGTGATGCGAAGGGCTTCGATGGCGCGAGGGAACAGCGGCAGGAAGTGCCGGTAGCGCGAGTGGATGCCGGGGATGTGCTGGAGGAACGACGTGGTGATGCGCCGGTTCTCGATGCGAGGGGGCTGGCTGCCCGGCTGGTGGATGAGGGTGTAGAGGTCCGCGCTGGGGAACAGTTCGCAGAGGGCGTCGAGGACGCGCTCTCCGCCGCGGTGGGTGACGAGCCAGTCGTGGACGAGGGCGACCTTCACGGGTGGGCCTTCTATCACTGGATGCGCGGCGGTGCGGGGGGAAGGCCGCGTGTGGTAGGCCAGGAAGCGTGCCTTCTGTCCTCCTCGACCTGAGAATGGTGCGCGGTCAGCTCCACGGCATCGCGAGGTACGCGCTGGAGCTGGCGCGCCGTCTGCCCGCCCTGGCCCCGGACCTGGAGTTCTCCGCGCTGGTGCCCGCGAAGGGTCTACCGGACGACCTGGGCGAACTGACGCCGAAGATTCCGCTGCACCGGTCCAGGGCGGGGTACCTGTCACCGACGGAGCAGCCCCTGCTCGCGTACGAGCTGACGAAGCTGAAGCCGGACCTGTTCCACGCGACGTCGTTCTCGCTGCCGCTGTTCTGGCCGGGGAAGTTGGTGGCGACGTTGCACGACGCGAACCACCTGGCGTTGGCGGACCAGTACACGCCGGTGCAGGCCATTTATTACAAGGCCGTAGTGGGGCCCCGGGCGCGGCTGGCTTCGGCGTTGATCACCGTGTCTGACTTCTCCCGGGAGGAACTGGGGAAGTATTTGATGATGTCACCGTACCGGTTCCAGGTGATCCACAACGGTGTGGACTCGCGGTTCGAACCGCCCACGGCTCGTGAAGCGCAGGCGTTTCGCGAGCGGCATGAGTTGCCGGAGCGATACGTGGCGGTTGTCGGCAATGCCAAACCCTTCAAGAACCTGGCGATGCTGGCGAAGTTCGCGGAGGACCTGCCGGTGCCGCTGGTGCTGCTCGCGGGCAAGGGCGCGGTGGCACATGAGACAGGTCTGCACGAGAACGTCATCGACCTGGAGCAACTGCCTGAGTCGGAGATGGCGTTGTTCTACGGTGCAGCGGCCGCGCTCCTGGTGCCGTCAAAATACGAGGGCTTTGGATTGCCAGCCCTGGAAGCCATGGCGGCGGGATGTCCGGTCATCGCAGCGGATGCAACGGCACTGCCGGAGGTCGTGGGCAACGCGGCGATCCGAATTGCTCCCGATGATTTCAACGCATGGCGCGAAGCCACGCTGCGAATCCTGCGTGACGACACACAGCGCAGGGAACTGATTGAACTGGGCAGGGAGCGGGCCGCGCGTTTCACCTGGGACACCTGTGCTGTACAGACTTTGGGCGTCTACCGACGCGTCACCCGGACGAACGCTTCCTGAGGTCACGAGTGTGCACCCTGCTGACCCGTAGCCTCACCTGTGTGCTGCTCCTCGTCGCATCGAACGCGACGGCCCAGGGCCTCATCCCACTCCAATCGTCATCCCCGAGAGCCGTGTCGCTGACCGTGAGTGGCGGCGTGTCCCTGGGGGCGTATGAGGCCGGGCTTCTGTATTACTCGGGGACGTCGTCGCAGGGAGAGCGCGCCGTGGACCTGCGGCTTGTAACAGGTGCATCCGCTGGGAGCCTCAACGCTCTGCTGGCGGTGATGGCGACCTGTGGTGTGGATGCCCCCACTCCGGGCCAATCCCTGTTTTGGGACATCTGGGTTCCCATCGGGTTCAACGACCTGTTCGTCCCGTCCTCGACGACGCCACTCGGTGTCTTCTCCCGCGAGGCCCTGGAACGGCGCGCTGGCCACATCGAACAGGCATGGAATCGTGGCCTGGATTCGTCCTGCGACGTGGTGCTCGGTGTCTCGACGACGCGCCTCTCGCCTCGTGCCCTCAAGGCTGCGAGTGGACGGCTTGACCTGCCGCGGCTCGAGGAGAAGTTCGCCATCCGCATCCAGGGACGCGGTCCGGGACGTCCTCCTCGCGCGACCAACTACACGACCCGCGAGGGCCGGCGTCTGGAATTGCTGCTGGAGACCGACGAGCAGGGGGAGATCCCCTTCGCGCATCTGCGCGAGCTGCTCCTCGCGTCCATGTCCTTCCCCATCGCGTTCCCGCCCCAGCCCCTGCGCACCTGCGCACCGACTGCCTCCACGAAGCTTGGGGTCTGCCTGCCAGCCGATGCGCGGCGGGAGCTCTTCATCGACGGCGGCGTCTTCGACAACACCCCTCTTCGTCTGGCTGTAGGGCTCGCGCGGGACGGCCTGCGCGAAACAGCGGACGGCAAGCTGGAGTGGCGTCCGGTTCCACAGCCAGATGTGCGCACGACGCCTCCGGGCGTCGCATTCGCCTTCATCGACCCGGACGCCACCGAGTATCCGGTTGCTCCCCGTACCCAGGCGGACGCCGGTCCCACCTCCCTGCCCGCCACGCTCGCGGAGCTCCTGGCCACCTTCGTGGACACAGCGCGGTCGAAGGAACTGGCCATGCTCCTGGAGGAGGAGCCAGAGATCGCCAAGCGCCTCACCCTTCCCCGTCGGCATTTTCCCGCTGCCGGTGCGCCCCTGTTCGCGTTCCTGGGCTTCTTCGAAACCAGCTTCCGTGTCTTTGATTTCTACCTGGGCATGTATGACGCCCGCCGGATGATGGATGACGCGTTCCGGGAAGGACGGACGCAGGCCGAAAAGCCACGCGCGACGGCGATGGATGGCCTTGGCGGATGGCAGCCCTTCGCTTGCATGAGCGCCGTCTATGACGCCTCACCGGGCGCGGAGCAGCTGTGTCAGGGCGAAGCGCTGGCGGACTTCCGGGCGCTGCTGCAGATGTCCCTGGACCAGCTCTACGACGCCTGTAGCAAGCCCGAGGTGACAGCCCCCGCTGGCGCCTGGCGCAACACGCACTGTGACCGAGCCCTCGCGGGACAGCCGCCGCCCAGGGTCCCCGGTCTCCAGCCTGACGAATGGCCGAAATGGAAGCAGGCCGACAACGAATCGGAACTGGCGTATTCGATGCGACTGCTCGGAGCCTATGGCTTCAGCTTCCGCGACCTCGGCGTGCCGAAGGGCCGGGGGGATCTCGCCGTCCTGCGCATCCGCCATTCACTCGGAGCCGCCGCCCTCCGGCTCGCGGAGGCGCAGCCCCCTTCCGACAAGCCCACGGTCCGCTTCGCCAGCAAGCTCGCGGTGGACAGCATCAGCTATGAGCCCCAGCGTCTGTCGCTGCACGTCACCATGGGGCCCACGGAGAGCGAGGTGGGCCTGAGCGTCGGAGCCTCCGCGTTGCCGCTGTCGTCCGGACTTCGCTTCGCGGGTGCGGTCGGGTTCCGGGGACTCGAGGACGTCCTCTCCTCCGGCAGCAGCAGTGATCCCTTCGGCGTGGTGCTCACGGGCGGACTGGAGCTCCAGCCCCGCTCGGAGCAGACCTTCCTCTCCCAGAGCCGGCTCGCGCTTCGCGCCGGCTGGTTGTTCAGCGCGAACGACGACTACGGGACGAACCACTGCACGGACGGCGGCGCCAGCCACGTGACCGCGTGCTCGCGGCCCGTCGTCCAGGCGCTCGTGGGCATCACGTTCCTGGAGTTCCTCCGCGCCCAGGTGGTCGGCGAGTGGTATCCGGGAAGCAGCACTCGGAAGACGCTCTGGTCCGTGGCCCCAGGCATCGGCCTGGAGCTTGGACTCTGATAACTCCTCGCGAATCACCAGGATCGGACCCTCCTGCGATCCGTGGCGCGGGCGGAAAGTCACCTACATTCATGATCTCCATTCGTTCCATCGCTCTCTCCTGTGTGGTCATGCTCGGCTTCTTCGCCGCTTGCAGTGACGATTCCCCCAACCCCGGCGGGACACCCGACGCCTCGGTGCCGGATGCCTCGGTGCCTGAAATGTGCACCGACGCTGGCACCACGCAGTGCGGTGATACCTGTGTGAGCACCGACAGCGACCCGGCTCACTGTGGCGGGTGCGACCAGGCTTGTACGACCACCGAGGCATGTGAGGCCGGCGTCTGCGTCGCGGTCTGTCGGATCGGCGACCTGCAGGTCGCGTCTGGAGCGGTGAACCCTGCGAACGCGTGCGAGCAGTGCACGCCTACGACATCCGCGACCACGTGGACGCCGCTCGCGGACGGGACGGCCTGCGGCACGGGACAGATCTGCTCGGCCAACGCGTGCAGCGCGAAGTGCCTCATCGACGGCACGGTCTACTCCGAGGGGACGCCAAACCCGGCGAATGCCTGCGAAGTGTGCACGCCCGCGACGTCGACGACGACGTGGACACCGCGTCCGAGCGTTCCGCTGCTGGTCGGCGGCGTCGACATCGCGGAGCAGGGCTGGGCGACGGTCGCGCAGGCGCCGAACGAGATTACGTACGGCGACGGCTACGTCCGCCTCGCGACGTCGACGACCGTCGGCGGTCGAACGAGCGGGCAGTTGCTCATCACACGGGCGAATGCGTTTGACGCAACGAAGCCGGTCAAGATCCGCGTGACGATGCAAGTCGAGTCGGCGAACAACCACAACTCGCTGGACAGCGGCGCGGCCATCATGGGGAGCTTCACCCCGCCTTTCGGTAACTCCGCGGATCGCTCGCAGATGATCTACCTGGACAGCGCGGCGATTGGCTGGGCGGATGACACCCAGTCCTCGGCGTTCGCCGTGACAGATGGCGCGTATCACGTCTACGAACTCGCGGTGGATGCCGCGAAGGTGGCGACGGTGAGCGTCGACGGCGTCGCGAAGCTCACGCGGAACAACTTCTCGGCGACCGGCACCATCGCCATCGGCGACCAGACCAACGACCCGAACGTCGACGGAGCGGTGCGGATCAAGTCGGTCGAGCGGCTCTGTCCCTGAGCCTCAGAGCCTGTCCGACAGCCGGACAGGTTTGAACCTCCCAGCGGGCCTGGTGTTACGTGTGGGCCATGATCGGGAAACGGTTGGCCTCTTGTGAGAGCGGCAGATTGCGCACGAAGAGGTCAGCCTCCGTGTCCTCCCCGGCCGGCGCAGCCCCCGGCCAGTAGCGCTCCGGAGTGAAGCCAAACCGGATGGACCGGATGGGTTGGTCAATCAACCGGGGGATCCAGGCCCGCAGGTCGAAGGGTTCACGGGCGAAGACGTCATCGAGGTACAGCGTCTCACCTTCGACTCCCGCGAACACCCAGGCCTCCGTTCCCAGCTGGCGCAATGGCCGCGCGAAACCATTGGCCACGGGCCAGCTCGCCACCGTCGCGTAGCCCCGCGCGCCGAAACGCTCGGTTGAGGGGAGACCCTCGCTGGAAAGCGCGGCGAGCCCGGCGCGCACCTCCGCGTCATCCAGATTGAGCGTGGGCGCGGGTGGGCCTTCCGGCACGGCGTCGTACGTGGCGGCGAACAGCGTCTGCATCTGCGGCTGGAACCCGAAGCGCGGGTAGAACTGGCGCACCTTGGGGTTGGCGAAGAGCAGCACGGGCGCATCCCCACATGCGTCCAGCGCGGCGTTCATGACCACCCGTGACAGGCCTCTCCCTCGATGTGACGGCAAACACCCCACGGCGCCGAACTGGTAGCCCGTCACCTCGCGCCCCTCCAACCGCAAACGCATCTGCATCACGGAGGCATTGGCCACCACACGCCCGGACTCGATCAGGGCGAACGCGCGGTAGTCGTCGTTCCATTCGCCCCATTCGCGCCAGCGACGGAAGTCCGCACGGCGGAACACCTGGGGCACGTAGTCGCAGAACAGCTCCTGCAAGGCCCTGTCTTGCGGTCCGATCCGGGTGACCGTGTGGAGGTCCATCATTCAGCTCCGAGTGTGCCTGGGAGAAGGCTCACCAGCCGTTGTGGTGCCGCATCCACTCACCATACACGCTGATGTCCGACGCGCACGGCCCCTGCCCCGTCGTGTTGTAGGGCGGCGGCGCAGTGAGCGTGCCGGCGTTCCCCTTGGGCGGCGCGAAGTAGACCGTGGACGGCGTGAGCTGGGGGCAGTTCTCCGTGCCAGGGCCATACCACTCCACCCAGTTGATGATGGAGCCACTGAGCCAGTTGCGGCCCCACGGTACGCGGATCCGGCCGACCACGGTTTCGGTCTGGGTGCTGTCGTTGATGATGACGCCCAGCCACCATTCCCCTTGTGCGTCCGCTCCGTTCTGCCAGACGCGCACGCGGTAGTACTGCCCGGCCACCCAGTTGAACGGCACCAGGGTCTGGTACCCCACCCCTTCGTGCGAGAACGGCTGGCAGATGGCGCCGCTCACGTTCGAGCAGGTCGCGCCATTGGCTCCCCAGATGGAGAACACGGCGCGCTTCCCGTTGGGGTCCGTCTGGATGCCGATGTACCCCGCGTCGCCTCCCGTCTTGAAGGCGAACTGCGCGGCATAGAAGTACCAGGGGGCGACGTGGGTCGCGTCCGCGGCCGGGTCGTTCGACGGGAAGATGGTCAGGTCGAAGTTGTAGAGCCCCTGAGCCGGCACATTCTGCACGTCCCAATAGGAATACGTCTGGTTGACCTTCACCAGGGACTGCGAGGTGGTCGCCAGCGTCTCTGTCTCAGCCCGCGGCTCAGTCCCGCCACAGGCAAGGAGGGAACCCAGACAGAAGGGAGTCAGCACTTGAAGGAATCGGGTCATGGCGCCGCTCTCTGGCCAGTCCACCCACGTCCGTCAAGACATTCCTTTCCAACTACCCTGGTTTCACTGATTCCTGACTGTCCTGGCCGTACCAGCATAGCCCCAGCCCCCAGATGAGCATGAACGACAGGTGCACGCTGGGGTGGAACGGCAGGTAGTGCACCAGGGCCAGCACGTGGAAGCCCACGAAGGACAGCAGCGCTCCCGTGGCGGGAATGGAGCCTGCCCGGTGCCTTCGGATCAACGCCCTGGCCAACAGGCCGTGCATCGTCGCCAGCAACACCAAGCCCACGAGCCCTGTCTCCGCCCAGGCCGTCAGCCAGATGTTGTGCGAGTCCGTGGCCAGCAGGTCCGTGATGCCTGTCTCCGCCTGCGTCGCCAGGGCCGCGGGTTTGTGATTGCCGAAACCCACGCCCACCCAGGGGTGCTCACGCACCAGGCGCCAGCCCACGGACATTGCCAGCGAGCGCTCTCCGCTGCCGAAGAGGTTGTCTACCGCCTTGCCGAACCGCTCCCTCCACGCGGGCGTCAGCAGCACCAGGATCACCAGCGCCACCGCCACTCCGAGCCCGGCCTTCCTTGCCGTCCCCCGTAGCAACAGCAGCAGCGCCAGCACGCACACGCCCAGCGCCGCTCCCAACGCTGCTCGCGCGAACGCTCCGTAGATGGACAGCAGCAGCCCCAGCACCATCACCCCGGCCAGCACCCGCCGCCTCGTCACCTTCGACCGGCCGATCACCGCCAGCGCCGGGCCCAACACGGCAATGGCCCCGTGCGCGAACCGCAGCCGGTGGAAGAAGAAGCCTCCCGCCGCGTACCTCGGGTTCTCCTCCGTTCCGAAGTTCTCGTGCAGGCGCGACAGGTTCAGCTTCGTGAACTTCGGGGGCTCCCAGGGCCAGGGCACGCGGTGCTGGAAGAAGCCCAGCGCCGCCGCTGCCAGCCAGCCTCCCGCGATGAGGCCTCCCAGCATCAGCCACGGCACTCCCAGCGTCCCGATGCAGGCGACTGCCGCCGCCGCCACCGTGTCCAGCGCCTGGCCGTACCTCGCGCCCCGGGGCCACTTCGTCGCGGCTCCCGTCATCAGCGCCACCGCTGGGGAGAGGAGTTGCCAGACACACAGGGCGACGCTCGCCAGCACGAACGCCCTGACGTCCTTCTCCAGCCGCAGGCGCTTCGTCACCGCCAGCGCCAGGGCCAGCGCCGTGGCCAGGATGGCTCCGGCCTGGAGCACCGCCTCCGCCAGCACCAGCCCCACCGCGTAGAGCCCCAACACCGCGGCGACCGCCGTCCTCCAGCGCCCTGCCTTGACCGTGTTCGTGTCCGTGACCATGCCGTGCGCCTCGAACTCGCGAGGCGGCCGGACCCTATCCCACCTCGTGCTCCCCTGCCCTTGCGGACTGGACCTGGAATCCCCGGCACTGGCGCCCATCGCCACTTTTCACGCGCTTGACGTTGGCGGTCCGGACGGGCACGCGTTACCCAGGGGCCTTTCCCGGGTCCCCCCTTCCGCCATGCGCACCACCCATCGACCGTTCACCACCCTGGCTCTGGCGCTGTCCCTCTTCGTGGCCGCGCTGGAGATGACCGTCGTCTCCACCGCCATGCCCACGGTGGTCAGCGACCTGGGCGGCATCCAGCACTACGCGTGGGTCTTCACCGCGTACATGCTGTCGTCCACCATCACCGTCCCCATCTACGGGAAGCTCGCCGATCTCTACGGCCGCAAGCCCATCATCCTCTTCGGCAGCACCCTGTTCCTCGCGTCCTCCATCGCGTGCGGCCTCTCCACGTCGATGAACATGCTCATCGCCTTCCGCGTCCTTCAGGGCCTGGGCGCCGGTGCCATGCAGCCCATCGCCATCACCATCATCGGGGACATCTACACGCTGGAGCAGCGCGGGAAGGTCCAGGGCGCGTTCAGCGCGGTGTGGGGTCTCGCCGGCCTCGCGGGGCCGCTCACCGGTGGCCTCATCGTGAAGTACCTCACGTGGCACTGGATCTTCTTCATCAACATCCCCATCGGCATCGCGTCCATGGTGCTGCTCGTCGCGTTCTTCCACGAGCAGCTCAAGCCCAAGGCGCGGGCCCGGCTCGACTACGCCGGCGCGGCGCTGCTGGCCTCGGGCGTGGTGGCGCTGCTGTTCGGCGTGCAGGGTTCGGGGCGGACACTGCTCGCCCTGCCCGTCGCCGCCCTGCTCCTCACCGCGTTCGTGTTCGTGGAGCTTCGCGCCGCCGAGCCCATCATCCCGATGGGCATCTTCAAGATTCCCACCATCGCCATCTCCAACCTGGCCGGTGCCCTCTTCTCCGCCGCCCAGTTCGGCGCGACCACCTACGTGCCCCTGTACGTGCAGGGCGTCCTCGGCGGTTCCGCCACGATGGCGGGCGGGATGATCACTCCGATGATCGTCGGCTGGCCGCTGGCGAGCCTCATTGGCGGCAGGCTCATGGTCCGCACCGGGTTCCGGCCGCTCATCGTCGGCGGGCTGGGTCTGGCTTCCATTGGCACCGTGCTGATGGCGCTGCTGCTCAAGCCGGGGGCCTCCATGCTCGTGCCGCAGATCGCCATGGGGCTGTTTGGCGTGGGCCTGGGCTTCGCCGCCATGGCCACGATGGTCGCGGTCCAGACCACCGTGGGCTGGGAGCTTCGCGGCGTGGCCACGGCCAGCAGCATGTTCTTCCGCACCATCGGCGGGTCGCTGGGCGTGGGCGTGATGGGCGGCGTGCTGGTGTCGCAGCTCATGAAGGACCCGAGCGTCCCCGTCAGCGCGGCCACGGAGCTGCTCGGTCCCGAGCATGGACGCGGGCTGGCTCCCGCCATCCTGGAGACGCTCGGCAGCGCGCTGAACACGGGCCTGTCCATCAACTTCTGGATCATGTGCTCGGCGATGATCGCCGCGTTCATCGCGGGCCTGTTCTTCCCCAAGCTGAAGCGCATCTCCACGCCGGTGAACATGTCCGACGTGCCCGCCTCCCACTGACCTCGGGACTGCGTGCGATGCTTCGCGGACCCTGCCCCGGTCCGCGAAGCCGCGCGCCAGGTGCTACTCCGCGCTGGCGCTCAGCGGCGTGCAGGTCACGTTGGCGGGCACGGACCACAGCGCGTTACCCCAGACGCCGGAGTACGCCCGGAAGTAGATCTTGCTGCCCACGCGCGTGAACTCCTCGGGCCTTTCGCCTCCTGGGCTGGACGTGGTGACGCGCCCCGTGCCCGCTGGCGTGCCATTCGTCACCTGCGGCATGAGCCCCAGGTCGCCGTCCCCGGAGCTGAAGAGCAGCGTGCCGGAGCCCGTGTCGAAGAGGGGCGAGCTGTACTCGTCGGCCGTGGTGAGCCTCTGGCTGAGCTGCCGCGTCCCTCCCGCCGTGCCGTCCGTCACCCACAGCCCGACCTGGCGAGGCGCGGGGCCCGGCGAGCTGATCGCCATGGACAGGTAGAGCTTGCCCCCCGACTCCGCCGAGGTCTGCACGTAGGGCGTGTTGTCCGGCTGTCCAGGAAAGGCATTGGGCAGCGTCGTCACCGTGGCCTTCCCACCTCCGGAGAGAGACAGGCGATTGAGCTTCAACCGCTCGCCATCATCGGTGAGCGTGGACAGGTAGACGTAGGAGCCCAGCGTCCCCAGCAGCCGCGCCTGCTTGCCGAAGGTGTCCAGGCGCACCGTGCCCGCCGCCGTACCATCCGTCCGCCACACCTCCGTCCCGGAGGAGTCCTCCAGCGTGAACAACCCGGTGCCGCTCGCGGTGACGCGCGTCGCCGTCACGAAGGGGATCCCCGCGTCCACGCGCTTGACCAGTTGGGTGCCCGCCACCGTGCCGTCCGTCCGCCACAGGCGCGTGCCCTGGGTCGCGTCCTGGAGGAAGAACAGCAGCGCGCCCCCCGTGCGCAGCGTGGGATAGGCCCGGGTCGACGCCGAGCCGAAGTCCATCACCCGGAACGTCCCCGCCGCCGTGCCGTCCGAGCGCCACAGCTCGACCGCGCCCCCCACGTTCCGGAAGAAGGTCAGCGCGCCGCCCAGCGAGGTGAGGTCCGACAGGGAGGAGCCCGAAGCGCCCGGCGTGATGTCCTTGACGAGCCGGGTCCCCGCCGCGGTGCCATCACTCACCCACGGCTCGGAGCCCACCGCCGGGTCGTCCATCGTGAAGAAGACCCGCGAGCCCACGGCCGTGAGGGACGCGAAGTTCCGGTAGTCCAGGCCCACGAACGGAAACTCCCTCACCGGCACGGTACCCACCGAGGTGCCATCACTGCGCCACAGCCCACCCGTGCTCCGGTAGGGGTCCACGGTGAAGTAGAGCGTGCCCTGCACGTTCGTCAGCTCCGCGGGGATCGGCCGGAACGGCGACGGCAAGGGATCCCCCGGAGCAACGAGGTCCTTCACCTTGGTGGCCGCCATGGCGGGTGTGCACGCCCGCGCCTGGACCTGCTGCTCCTGGGCCGCTGGCGGCTCCAGGTCCTGCGCTCCACCACAGCCCACGAACGACAACCCCGCCAGGACCCACCCGAATCGCATACGCATTTCCCAACTCCTTGTCAGACGAAAGCAAGGGACGGTGGGACGCGTGTCGATGCCTGCCAACGTGGCCTGGAAGGGCTGGAGCCTGAGGTAAACACAACGGTTGCGCAAAGGCCGATGCGCTGTCGGGAAACCGACGCGCCCGACTTTTCCCATCACAGACATTGCATGGCGCGGGCCAGCTGGAGTCCCATGGCTGCCGGGGGATGCACGGCGCTCCTTCAGGAGATGAAAGATGGCGGGTCCGCTGAGTGGCGAGGAGCTTGGAAAGATCGATGCCTACTGGCGCGCGGCGAACTACCTGTCCGTCGGGCAGATCTACCTCAAGGACAACCCGCTCCTGGAGCGGCCCCTCACCCGCGAGGACATCAAGCCGCGCCTGCTGGGGCACTTCGGCACCACGCCCGGCCTCAACTTCATCTACGTGCACCTGAACCGCATCATCCGGAACCACCGGGCCAACATGATGTATCTCATTGGCCCCGGCCACGGCGCGCCCGGCATCATCGCCAACACGTTCCTCGAAGGCTCCTACACGGAGCTGTACCCCAACATCGAGCGCAACCGCGACGGCATGAAGCGCCTGTTCCGCCAGTTCTCCTGGCCCTACGGCGTCCCCAGCCACGACGCGCCGGAGGTCCCCGGCTCCATCAGCGAGGGCGGCGAGCTGGGCTACTCGCTGCTGCACGCGTACGGCGCCGTGCTGGACAACCCGGACCTCATCGTCCCGTGCGTCGTCGGCGACGGCGAGGCGGAGACCGGCGCGCTCGCCGCGAGCTGGCACTCCAACAAGTTCATCAACCCCATCACCGACGGCGCCGTGCTGCCCATCCTGCACCTCAACGGGTACAAGATCGCCAACCCCACGGTGCTCGCGCGCATCGACCCCGACGAGCTGGAGTCTCTCTTCAAGGGCTACGGCTACAAGCCCTACGTCCTGGAGGGCGACGACCCGAAGGACATGCACCAGCGGATGGCGGAGGTGCTCGACACCCTCTACGCCGAAATCCAGCGCATCCAGCGCCACGCCCGGGAGAAGAA
>NZ_RAWK01000214.1 GCF_003612165.1 Corallococcus aberystwythensis
GTATAAGAGACAGCCCGAGCACCACGTCCGGGGGGGATGGAGTGGGGAGTCTGACTACCGGTGCCGCGGGATGTTGCGGGCCACGTGCAGGGCCCAGGCCTCCGCGGAGTCCAGCTCCGCGCGGGCCTCCGCGTAGCGGTCCTTCGCCGCTTCACTGGCGTCGTTGGCGAAGATGGCGTCGTGCAGCTCCTTCTGTGCGCGGGTCAGCCGCAGGCTGGTCTGCAACCACAGCCGGGCCGCCATGCGCGGCGTAATCACCACCTGGGTGGGATCCCACACCTCCAGGGCGGCGTAGTCAGCGGAAGACAGCTCTTCGTAGTGGGGGGCCTGCTCGGTTTGTGCGTTCATGCCCGGATGTTCGCCATGGATTCCGGGCAGGGCATCCGGGCCGCTTGGGCAGGAAGAAGGCCACTGGTGAGCAGTCGAGGACAGTTCCTTCATCCCCCGGGGTACTCGCATTTCCTGATTTGCGGGAAAACTCAGTACAGTGAGGCTGGTGAAATGCTTTCCACACTGCAACCATGGAGGGATTGGGTGGCCTTCTCCTAGAATCCTCCGCTCCATGCGTGACGTGAGAGGGATTTCCTGGACCTGAACACCTTGAACAAGCTGCTCACCGTCGGCGTCCAGAACGGGGCTTCGGACATCCACTTCCGGCCGGGGGATCCACCCATCTACCGGGTGAACGGCGTGCTGCGGCCGCTGAAGATGGAAAAGCTCCAGGCGGATCACACGAAGCAGGTGGCGATGCACGTGATGAATGATCCGCTGATGAAGGCGCAGGTGGACAGCGTGCAGGAATGCGACTCGTCCTACAGCCTTCCGGGCGTGGCGCGTTTCCGGGTGAACATCTACCGGCAGCGCGGCTCGCTGGCGTGCATCCTGCGCATCATCCCGGATGAGATTCCCAGCATCGACGGCATGGGCCTGCCGCAGGTGCTGAAGACGATTGCCGGCAACGAGCGCGGGCTGGTGCTGGTGACGGGCGCGACGGGGTCCGGCAAGAGCTCCACGCTGGCGTCGATGATCAACCACATCAACCACACGGAGAGCCTGCACATCCTCACCATCGAGGACCCCATCGAGTTCATCTACAAGAACGTGAAGTCCTCCATCTCCCAACGTGAGATTGGACCGGACACGCAGAACTTCGCCATCGCGCTGCGTGCGGCGCTGCGTCAGGACCCGGACGTCATCCTGGTGGGCGAGATGCGCGACACGGAGACCATCGACATCGCGCTGAAGGCGTCGGAGACGGGCCACCTGGTGCTGTCCACGGTGCACACCACGGACGCGTCGCGCACCATCAACCGGCTGGTGTCGGTGTTCCCGGCGGAAGAGCAGACCATGGTGCGCATGCGCCTGGCGGACTGCCTCAAGGCGACCATCTCCCAGCGCCTGCTTCCGCGCGCCACCGGCAAGGGCCGCACGGTGGCGCTGGAGATCATGGTGCAGACGAAGACGGTGGAGCAGTACATCCGGGACGACCGCGCCGCGGAGCTGAAGGACGTCATCGAGAAGGGCCGCGACATGTTCGGCATGCAGTCCTTCGACCAGCACCTGACGCAGCTGTACCGCAATGGGGACATCACGCTGGAGACGGCGCAGAGCGCGGCCTCCAACCCGGCGGACTTCCAGCGCGCGCTCGAGTTCGACTGAGCACGCGCCGGAAGGTGGACCAGCGGCCTACTTCTTCGCGGACGGCTTGTTGATGTTCGCGAAGAAGTCGTTGCCCTTGTCGTCCACGACGATGAAGGCCGGGAAGTCGACCACGTCGATCTTCCACACGGCCTCCATGCCCAGCTCGGCGTACTCCAGCACCTCCACCTTCTTGATGCAGTCCTGGGCCAGCCGCGCCGCCGGACCGCCGATGGAGCCCAGGTAGAAGCCGCCGTGCTTCTTGCAGGCCTCCGTGACGGCCGGGGAGCGGTTGCCCTTGGCGAGCATCACGAAGCTGCCGCCCTCCGCCTGGAACTGATCCACGTACGCGTCCATGCGGCCCGCGGTGGTGGGGCCGAAGGAGCCGGACGCGTAGCCCTCCGGCGTCTTCGCCGGGCCCGCGTAGTAGACCATGTGGTCCTTGAGGTACTGGGGCATGCCCTCGCCCCGGTCCAGGCGCTCTTTGATCTTCGCGTGCGCGATGTCGCGCGCCACCACCAGCGAGCCGGACAACGACAGGCGCGTCTTGATGGGGTAGCGCGACAGCTCCGCGCGCAGGTCGCTCATGGGGCGGTTCAAGTCCAGCTTCACCACGTCGCCGGACAGGTCCGTCTCCGCCGTCTCCGGCAGGTACTTCGCGGGGTCCGTCTCCAGCGCCTCCAGGAAGACGCCGTCGCGGGTAATTTTCCCCAGCGCCTGCCGGTCCGCGGAGCACGACACGGCGATGGCCACCGGGCAGGACGCGCCGTGGCGCGGCAGGCGGATGACGCGCACGTCGTGGCAGAAGTACTTGCCGCCGAACTGCGCGCCAATGCCCGTGCGCTGCGTGAGCTTGAGCACCTCCTGCTCCAGCTCCACGTCGCGGAAGCCCCGGCCCAGCGCGTTGCCGCTGGTGGGCAGGGTGTCCAGGTAGCGGGCGGAGGCGTACTTCGCCGTCTTCAGCGCGAACTCCGCGGAGGTGCCGCCCACCACGATGGCCAGGTGGTACGGCGGGCACGCGGCGGTGCCCAGCGAGCGGATCTTCTGCTCCAGGAACGCGAGCAGGCTCTGCGGGTTGAGGACGGCCTTCGTCTCCTGGAAGAGGTAGCTCTTGTTCGCGGAGCCGCCGCCCTTGGCCATGAAGAGGAACTTGTAGGCGTCGCCGTCGGTCGCGTAGAGCTCGATCTGCGCGGGCAGGTTGTTGCCCGTGTTGACCTCCTTGTACATGTCCAGCGGCGCCATCTGCGAGTAGCGCAGGTTGGACGTGAGGTACGTGTCGAACACGCCCTTGGAGATGGCCGCCTCGTCACCGCCCTGGGTGAGGACGTACTGGCCCTTCTTGCCCATCACGATGGCGGTGCCGGTGTCCTGGCAGGAGGGCAGCACGCCGCCCGCGGCGATGTTCGCGTTCTTGAGCAGCTCCACCGCCACGAACTTGTCGTTGGACGACGCCTCCGGGTCCTTGAGGATGTTGGAGAGCTGCTGGAGGTGGCCGGGCCGCAGGAGGTGCGAGATGTCCCGCATGGCCTCGCGGGTGAGCAGGGTGAGCGCCTCCGGCTCCACCTGGAGGAAGATGCGGCCGCCAGCCTCGAACGTGGAGACGCCGTCCTTCGTGAGGAGGCGGTAGGGCGTCTCGTCCTTGCCAAGCGGCAGCATGTCCTGGAACTGGAAGTCACTCATCGCGGGCGGTCTCTTCAAGAAGGGGTGGACGGCGGGGGACTCTACTCACCGGGCGGCGCGCGGGGCGGCACTTCGTAGAGGTAGACAGGCGTGCGGTACAGGTCCTGGAGCCGCACGAAGCGCACCGGGTTCCACCCCCGGAGTCCGAAGGTGTGACTGAGGATGCGCGCGCCTTCCGGGAGCTCGGCGGCCAAGCGGGGCGCCAGGCGCGTCATGAGGCCCGGGGACAGGTAGCAGACGACGCAGGTCGCGTCCTGGAAGGACGCAGCGAAGAAGTCTCCGCGCGACAGCGTGAGGTTGGGGCGCGGGAAGAGGCGCTGGCGCAGCCGGCTGAAGAGCCAGGGCAGCCAGGACAGCTCGTACGCGACGATGCGCGCCTGGGGGCAGTGGTCCGCCAGCGCGAAGGCCACGTCCCCCCAGCCCGAGCCCAGGTCCAGCACGGTGCCCCGGGTGTCCCCCGGCAGCAGGGCGAGCAGCGCCCGCCGCACCCGGGGCGAGCTGGGCATGGGCGGCGTGCCGGTGCGCAGCGTGGACACGACGATGGACAGCACCCCCACGAGGAGCACCGCCCAGAGCAGCAGGAAGAGGAGGAAGGAGCCGGTCACGCTCACGGAACGGCGCGCATCATCGCGCGGGAGCCCCTTCGCGTGGGACCCTACTTGCGAGGGTGGTGGCCGGCATCCACCCGGACGAGGCGGGGCGGGCTGGAGTCCCCCTGGGCGGTGACACGGGACGGGGCGGGAGCGGGCTCAAGCTCCTCGAAGAGGGCCCGGCCCAGCACGAAGCAGAGTGCGGCCCCTACACAGAGTGCCACCACGTTGAAGTAGTACGCCATGGGACGCAGGTCCAAGCACGGACCATACCAGCGGGAGCCCTCCTCGAAGGGTGGGGGCCGGCGAACCCCGGCTGTGTCCTTTCTGGCTACAAGGGCTGTCCCCGGGTGGCCCCCCAGGCAACAGCGCCCTCACCCGGGGTTGAACCCTTCGGATGCGATGGTTTTCACCCGGAGCCCGTGACGCCTCAGACGGAGGGCGCGGACTCGGTGGGGTCCTGTTCCGGGCGGGGCGGGCGGTGCGCGGCGGACTCCAGGCGGTCCACGTTGCGCAGCTCCGGGAAGAGCCAGGCCCAGAGGCCCACGACGACGAGCGTGCCCACGGCGCCAATCACCACCGCGTGCACGGCGCCCAGGGCCTCCGCGAGCGAGCCCGCGCGAAACTCGCCCAGCTCGTTGGAGGCGCCGATGCACATCATGTTCACCGCGCCCACGCGGCCGCGCATGTCGTCCGGCGTGGAGACCAGTTCCAGCGTGTGCCGCACCACCACGCTCACCATGTCCGCCGCTCCGCCAATGGCGAGCGCCGCCAGCGACAGGGGCAGGGACGTGCTCAGGCCGAACACCAGCGTGGCCGCGCCGAACACCGCCACCGCGATGAACATCTTCCACCCGGCGTGGCTGCCCAGCGGACGGAACGCGAGCAGCACCGCCACCACCGCGGCGCCCGCGGCCGGAGCGCTGCGCAACAGGCCCAGGCCCCAGGGGCCGGTGTGCAGCACGTCCCGCGCGTAGATGGGCAACAGCGCCACCGCGCCGCCCAGCAGCACCGCGAAGAGGTCCAGGGTGAGGCTGCCCAGTAGCATCCGCTTCTGGCGCACGAAGCGCAGGCCCGCGACGAGCGTGGCCAGGGAGATGGGCTCGCGCGACGCGCTGCCGGTGCGCACCTTGAGCGAGAGGATCCACACGATGGTGAGCGCGCACAGCGACGCGGACGTGATGTAGACGCCCTTGCCGCCCAGCCAGCCGTAGAGCAGTCCGCCCAGGGCGGGGCCGGTGATGGTGGCCACCTGCCACGTGATGGAGTTCACCGCCACCGCGCGCGTCAGTTCCTCCGGCGGCACCAGATAGGGCGTGAGCGCGGAGCCCGCGGGCGCGTAGAAGGCCCTCGCGGTGCCGAACAGCACCAGCACGCCGTAGACGAACCGCACGTCCGTGACGTGGCCCAGCGTGAAGAGCAGGAGCAGCAGGCTGCACACCAGCATCACGCCCTGGCAGATGGCCAGGATGCGGCGGCGGTCGAAGCGGTCCGCCACCTGTCCGCCTGGCAGGCTGAAGATGAGGAAGGGGACGAACTGCGCCAGGCCCGTGTAGCCCAGCGCGAGCGCGCTCCCGGTGAGCTCATAGACCTGCCACCCGATGGCCACCGACTCGATCTGCGCCGCGAGCACCGCGCACAGACGGGCGACTTGATACAGCCGGAAGTCGCGGTAACGGAAGACGGAAGAGGCGAGGGCGGAGGAGAGGGCCATGGGGGTGCCCGCGCTGTAACGCAGCCCGTTTCCCTCCGCCAGCGACAAGGGGCGCACGCCCCGGGCACGCCTTATGAGGTCGCGCGCATCCGGTTGAGCCGGTCGTAGTGGCGGTAGCCCAGCTTGTCGAGCGCGGCGGGCGGCGCCAGGCCGATGTCCACCAGCGTCTTGATGTCGTACGTGCCCGCGAGCACCGGCGGCGCGTAGTTGGCCACCGCCTCCGGCGTGCGGAAGCCGGGCAGCGGGAAGAGCACCTGGCTGGTGTGCACGTGCATGAAGTGCGCGGCGGACTGGCGCTGCCACCCGGGCACGCCCGGCGCGGTGATGACGTGCGGCGTGGCGAGGAACGTGCCGCCCGTCAGGATTTCGAGCTGCTGGCCCACCTGCGCCACGATGCAGCCCGCGGGCGCGGTGCCGCGCACCATCTCCCCCTGCGGCGCGTCCGGCGTCGCGCGCGTGCGCAGGTACAGGCCGCTCTGGTCGTCCGGCTTCCCCGCGGGGCGGCCTTCCGGGTTGAGGAACCGGCCCCCGGGCAGGAGCGTCAGCAGGTTGAAGTCCGTGTGCTCCTCGCCCCAGAGGATGCCGGTGTTCACCTGGGTGGGGCCCAGCGGCAGGTACTGGAGCGCGCGCGTGACGTGGGGCGCCCGCTCGCATGCGGCGGTGAAGGTGTCCTGCGGCAGGTTCAGCGCCAGGGCCGCGCCGCGCAGGAGCTTGAGGCCCGCGTCATGCAGCGCGCTTCCCAGGGTGAGCAGGCCCTCCTGGAAGAAGGGCGGCGCGTTGTCCGGCCAGATGTTCTCCGGGTACAGCTCCGGGAACTCCATGGCGGACTGCGGGTCCGTGGGCGTAGGCGCCGCGAAGTAGCACTCCTTGAAGTCCGGCTGCCCGTTGCCGGCGACGGCGACCTCCGTGTTGGGAGGCGTCCAGCCGCGCTGGTACCAGAGGTCCGCGCGGCCAAAGGGGCGCTTCTCGGCGTCCGGGCGGGCCACGAAGGCGGAGAACGCGTCGTAGAAGCGCTCCAGCGCG
Source organism: Corallococcus aberystwythensis (assembly GCF_003612165.1). Classification (GTDB taxonomy): domain Bacteria; phylum Myxococcota; class Myxococcia; order Myxococcales; family Myxococcaceae; genus Corallococcus; species Corallococcus aberystwythensis. The sequence goes on from NZ_RAWK01000214.1 coordinate 6,646, forward strand.
GGCGCGTCCACGCCGTGGTTCTTCACGAACACGAGGCCGAAGACGCCGAAGGCCTCGCGCAGGGCCGCCGCGGCGCGCTCGAGGCGTGCCGGTTCACCCGACGCCAGGTCCAGCAGGTCGACCGTCGGAATGTTCATCGAGGAGGTGTCCGCCATGGTGGGCCCAGGTGTATCGCGCCCGGGCCCGGCTGAGGAGGGGGAGCGTGCCTGCCCGCCCTCCGGCTTCCGGGGAAATCCGGGAGGCCCCCCTTCACCCCGCGGCCGCGCTCAGCGCGCGGCGACCGTCACGTCCACCGGCGCGCACGTCACCGGGGTGGACTTGTAGTCGCCGCCGGGGCGGGGCACGTCCTCCTTGCGCGTGGCCACGTCCATCAGCGCGTCGCGGAAGGTGATGCGGTAGGTGCCCGGCTTCTTGAAGTCCCAGGCCTGGGTGACCTCCACGGTGTTCTCCACCGTCGCGCCCGGGGCGATGGCCATGTAGCTGTCCGCGGACGGGGCGGCGCGCTTCACCATGGGGCCCTGGTAGGGAACCTCCTCGCCGTCGCGGGTCACCTGGAACACGGTGCCCATGATGCCCTCCAGCGGCGTCTGCCACTTGAGCACCCAGACGGGCGCGTCCGAGCGGTTGGTGAGCTTGAAGAGGACCTCCACGGACTCACCCACGCGGGCCTTGGAGTGGACGCTGAGGACGCATTCCAGCTTCGGGGTCGTCACGGCGGCGTCGCGGGAGGAGGCGTCGCCGCGACGGGGGCCTGCTGTTGCGCGGGCGCTTCCGCGGGCTTCGGCGTACAGGCGGTGACACTGGCGGCGGACAGCACCGCGAGCCATGCGAGGTTCCTTCGTCCCAGCCCCATCACGTGACGCTCCTTGTGTTCGTGCGGCGAAATGAAAAAGGGCGCGAGCCTCGTGGCCCGCGCCCCTGGTCAACGGCCCACCGTCACCTTACGGCAGCGACGGGGTGTTCTCCGCGAAGTATTCGTGGCTGTCCGCGTTGTCACGCGCGCGCGACGCGTTGGACTTGGCCAGGTTCTTCGCGGCCGACTGGCCGTAGGCCCAGTCGTCCGTGCCGGCCACGACGGTGAAGTGGCTCATCTCGTGGACCAGCGTGCCCGCGCGGGAGTCCGTGCCCGTGTTGGGGGCGCTCCAGAAGGCGCCGCACACGTAGATCTTGTACGGCGAGCCCGGGTAGACGTACGCGTAGGTGCCGCTCTCGTTGCAGCTGCAGTCGACGACGACGGCGGCGGACGCGAACGCGTTCTTGATGCTGTTGAAGTGCGTCTTGATGGTGCTCCAGTTGGTGCTGGAGTACGTGCCGAACCAGGTGGTGTAGCGCGTGGTCGCGGACGGCGTACCGTTCAGGTAGCTGTACGCGTTGTTGGAGTAGGTCTGCGCGCTGCTGAACGCGGTGGCGATGGCGCTCTGCTCGGAGCTGGTGCAGGCGCCGGAGTAGGACAGGCTCTGCGCCGTCACCTGGCGCATGGCCTCGGCGTCCTCGCGGCTGTTGCGGCGGCCTTCGATGAAGAGGCTGACCTCGTTGGAGGACAGCGCCGTCACGCCCTCACGCTGCTCCAGCTCGTAGCGGATGGAGTAGGTGCCGGTGACGGACAGGTCATACGCGTCCGACACGACGACCGGGCCGGAGATGCTCTGGCCGGGGGCCAGGGTGATGAGGTCCTCGGAGCGGCCCAGCACGCGCTTGAAGTGCGCGCCGGTGTACTCCACGGCCTGGCCGTCACGGGACACCGACAGGCGGCCCTCGTTGAGCCCCTCGCCCGGGGCGTCCCACTTGTAGAGGCTCACCGGCGCGGAAGAGGTGTTCGTCAGCGTCACCTCCACCGTCACGCGCTCGCTGGCGGCCATGGAGGCCTTGGGCCCCGACACGCGCGCGGACAGCGCGCCCTGGGCCTGCTCCGTGGCCTCGGCCGGGGTGGACTCACCCTCCGCCGGAGGAGCGCCGCAACCACTCAGCAGGGAAACGCCGACCACCGTGCCCATCAGCCACTTGAAACCGCGAAGGCTCTTGCTCACGAGGAACTTCCTTTCGGAAACGACGCGACGGAACACCCAAGGGGGAATGCCCGGGTCCGCATGCTTATAGGGGAAACCGGGCCCGCGGATGATGGCACGAAATACTGTGAAATAAATGCCTACCGACTATCCGGGTTCACGCCGCGTCGCGGCCAACCGTGGCCTGGAGCGTTAGTCTTCACGCGGCACGCATTGCGTGTGGCACCAACAAAGACACAGGGAAGGGGTGGCGGACGATGCGCGCGGTGGTGTTCGAGCACGAGGAGCATGAGGGGCCGGGACTGCTGGGGCCGGCGCTGGAGGCGGCGGGCTTCACGCTGGTGCGGCGCTTCCGGACGGTGAAGCGCGAGGACGTGGACGCGCCGTTGGTGGTGGTGATGGGCGGACCCATGGGCGTGTACGAAGCGGACGCCCATCCGTTCCTGAATGAAGAACTGGCATTGCTGGGAGAGCGGCTGGCGAATGACCGCGCGTGCGTGGGCGTGTGCCTGGGTGCGCAGCTGCTGGCGGCTGCCGCCGGGGCGACGGTGTCCCCGGGGAAGAATGGCTTCGAGGTGGGCGTGGGGCCGGTGCGCTGGACGCCGGATGCGCTGGAGGACCCGGTGGTGGCGGGCGTGAAGCCGCGCACGGCGGTGGCCCACTGGCATGGGGACACGTACACGCCGGTGCCCGGCGCGACGCTGCTTGCGTCCACGGACCGGTACACGCAGCAGGCGTTCCGGCTGGGGAAGTCCTATGGCTTCCAGTTCCACCTGGAGCTGACGGCGCGGGAACTGGGGCGCTGGCTGGAGCTGGGCGAGGAGGACCTCGTCACCCGGGGCAAGGACCTGGCGGAGCTGAAGGCGCAGCTGCCCAAGCTGAAGGCCGCGGAGGCGGAGAACACGGAGTTGCTGCACCGGCTCGCGCATCAGCTGGCCAAGGGCCTACGCTGACGGCGGTCCATGGGGAGGGCCGGATGCCATGAAGCTCACGCGCCTGCACATCCATCACTATCGCGGGCTCGCGCCGGACACGGTGCTGACGTTCGGCCCCGCGCTCAACGCGGTGGTGGGGGCGACGGGCAGCGGACGCACGACGCTGCTGGAGCTGGTGTCCGCGGTGCTGTGCTCGGACTTCTCCGGGCTCCTGCGGGAGCCGTTCGCGCTGGACTACGCGCTGCGCTTCGACGCGCTGACGGTGGACGTGGTCGTGCGCAACGAGCCACCCGCGGCGCTTCCCGCCACGACAGGGGAGGGCGGCCCCGAGAAGGCAGGTCCGGGTGACGCGTTGGCGCTGCCGCCGGGGGCGCTGGCGCACGGGCTGATGCCCTCCATCGTGGCGACGGTGCGGTGGGACGCGGCGGGTGACGCGCGGCTCGTCATGCGTGCCAGCGCCACGGGCTTCGCGTGCGAGGTGGCGGGCGCGGCCGGGTTCTCCAAGCGCATGCACTGGTCGGTGTTGGACCGGTCCGTGTGGACGCTGCTCTTCATGGCGGCGCAGTACCTGGAGCGCGGCGTGAAGGACCGGCTGAAGGACCTCTTGCGCGAGACGTTCCTGCTGGCGCCGCCGCGCTTCGACGAAGCGCTGGGCATGTTCGAGCGCATTGGCGCCATCCGCTACGCGATGGAGCAGCGTGGCGAAGAGCTGTTCCCCCTGGGCCTCATGGCGCTGCCCACGTGGATGCCCGGCTGGCTGCGCGAACAGGTGGAGCGCGAGCCCGCGCCCCCATCGCTGATGTTGCGCCACGAGGCGATGCCCCAGAGCTTCCTCGCGCGCTTCGTGACGCTGGCGGGCTTCGCCTCCGGCACGCTCACGGTGGACGTGACGGAGACGACGCCCCTGTCCCAGGGCGGACGGCTGGGCTTCAGTGGCTTCCGCTTCGCGTTCGTGCGCGCGGACGGCACGCCGGTGACGCAGGAGCAGCTGGGCCACGGCCAGAAGCGGCTGTTGTCCTTCCTCTACTACCTGGATGTGCACGAGTCCTTCGTCATCGCGGACGAGCTGGCGGACGGCCTGCATCCGGACCTGGTGCGCGCGTGCGTGGAGGACATGGGCGCCCGGCAATCCTTCGTCACCAGCCAGAACCCGCTCTTGTTCGAACACCTGACGTTCGCCAACGCGGAGCAGCTGCGCACGTCGTTGATCCGCTGCGAGACTGGCGGAGGACAAGGCGCCTGGCGGTGGACGCAGCCCACGCCGGAGGAGGCCGCGCGGTGGTTCGACGCGTACCGCGCGGGCTCCGTGCCGCTGGGCGTGGTGCTGCGCGCCCAGGGCTTCGGGTGAGCGTCAGGGCGCCGTCGACCCCTTGAACAGGAAGTCGTCCTCGAAGCCGCGCGAGACCAGGCTCCCGCCGAGGTGAAGGGTGCCAGAGAAGTAGCCGATCCCCACGAATGCACCCTGCTTGTTCACCGCCACGTCCGTGAAGTACGGGCGCCCCGTCGAGGAGTACGTGCGCCGCCACTGCTGCTGTCCCTGGAGGCGCTCCAGCCTCGCGGTGAAGAGCGTGTAGCCGGAGGACGTGTCGGGCTCGGTGGAGGCTCCGCCCACCACCACGCTGTCGTCCTCGGCCATGGCGACCGCGCTCACGGGCTGCGGGTAGCTGCGCGCCCAGCGCTCCTCACCGGCCCGGGTCCACGCGATGAGGAAGCCCCCGTTGCCCGCGGAGGGGTTCGGGACTTCATGGCCCGCGAACGTGAAGGCGTTGTTGAACTGCCCCCCGGCCACCACGCGGTTGCCGTGCACGGCGATGGCGATGCCACTCCCGGACGCGCCCGTTAGCGGCCGGGTCCATACCACCGTGCCCGTGGAGCCCACCTTCCAGATCTCCGGGTCGGGGTAGCGGATGCCCGTGAAGTAGATGTCATCCGCCTCGTCCACCGCGACGCTGGAGCCTCCACTCAGGTCCCACTGCTCCCGCACGGTCCACTGCGCCGTGCCAGCGGCGCTGAACTTCGTGAGGAAGGCCGTTTGCACATCCGTCACCTGCGAAGAGTTGGGGCCCAGACCGAAGTCCACCGTACGGAAGGCAGCACCCGTCATGGCGATGGCATCCTGCGAGTCCGTGACCAGGTCCTGCGGCGAGATGTTGCCTGTGAAGTGCCGGGCCCACTGGAACTGGCCCGTCTTGCGCAGCTTCAGCAGGAAGGCGCCTCCGGGCTGGAGCCCCCCGCCCAGGTCGATGGATTCATTCGAGCTCCCCGCGATGAGGACGTTGCGCTCTCGGTCCACCGTGAGCGCCACCGCGTTGACGAAGTTCTGTCCCCCGGGGGGCAGCACGCCTTCGAAAGAGCGGGTCCACAAGAGCGCGCCGGCCGTCGTGTACTTCGCCACCGCGAAGCCAAAGCTGTTGGCGTTCCCGGAGCCGACGGGGCCCGCGCCCAGGTCCACGCTGCCTTGATAGAGGAAGAGCGCGAGGACGTTGCCGTCGCGGTCGAAAGCCACCGCGGGGGCCTGGTCGAACCGGGGAGAGCCCAGGTGCTTCACCCAGACGAAGTCGCCTCCCGCGAGCCCCGCCTCCTGCGTCCGCGGGGATGCCTCTGGCGCGTCCGAGGGCCCGCACGCACCGAGGGCCACCGCCGCCACGACGCTCCAAAGAAGCCGCCAGTCCATAGCCCTGCGAGTCGTTCCCATGCGCACCCCCATTGTCCCCAAAGACAGACAGTGCGAGTTAGGAACGACCCAGACGCGAGGACACTGCCCCGGAGGGCAGTGTGGCTTTGGTATTTGAAAAGTCGTCAGCGGCCGGAGAGCAACTCCGTGCTGAAGGAGAAGCCGCCCAGGAGGTAGGGCATCGCGTTCGCGCGGTTCTCGTGTTTGAGGTACCAGCCCGCGATGAGCAGCACGGTGGGCTTGGTCATGACGCCGCCCGGCTTCGTGTCAAAGGCATACGCGACGAGCGGCCCCACGCGGACGTGCTGGTTGGTGGGCAGCGTTCGTCCGGGCAGCGGCTCCACCGCGTTGGCGTCTTCGCTGTAGCGCGGCCACACCGCGGAGAGCCGGGCGCCCAGCGTCCACTGTCCGGCCAGCCACAGCACGTCCGTGTCGTTGGCGAGCACCCAGCCCTTGCCGGGCACCAGCGTGTCCAGCGTCGGGTCGTAGAACGTGCCGCGCGGCCCACCGTCCTGCAGGGACATGTTCCAGTACTCGATGGCCAGCTTCGTGCGCACCGCCAGGGACTTCACCTTCGCCTGGAGCATGGGCTCCACGAAGAAGTGATGCCCGGAGGTGCCGTAGGCGGCGTCGTTGGTCTCGCTGCGCAGGTCGTCGTCGTAGGGCTGGAAGGAGTCCGGGTACGACTGGACGCTGCCGAAGGTGCCGAAGAACTGCACGTACTCGTAGCCGGCGCGCAGGTTGAAGATGGCCGCGGGCTGCAGCTCCACCACGGGCCCCAGCTTGAAGAACGCGGGGCTCAGCTTGAGGCTCGCGCCAGCGCTGGCGTACGTGTCGCGCAGGAGCAGGGAGGGGCTGTCGAAGAGGCGCTTCTGGTAGACGAGCCGGTTCTGCGACTCGAGCCCCAGCGGGTTGTAGCGAACCACGTTGAGGGTGGAGAAGTAGACGCGGCGCTCGGGCGGGGACGGCTGCACCGGGGTCGGCACGGCCTCCGTGATGGGGGGCTGGGACTGCTGTGCGGCTACGGGCGCGCCCAGGCCCAGCAAGGCGAGCAGCGCGGCGCGCGTGAGCCCCTTCGACAGGGAGCGGGGGCGGACAGACGTCGGGCGCTGCGGGTACACGGTTGCGGGCATGCGTCCTCTCGGCGGGAGTCCGCGGGAGGGCCCCCGGGCAAGGGCCCTCTTCGCGGGCAGCGGGAGCGTCGTGCACCTGATGCACGCGCTTCAAGACGCACCAGGACGAAGCCCCCGTGACACCCGGCGTCACCGGAGATTCCAGGGCGCGTGGCCGGGGCTTCAGAACGTGAGCTGGAAGCGGGACAGGAGCGCGTTCTCGGGGGCGCGATCGCCTTCCGGGGCGCCGCCCTCGAAGTTCGTGCGGTGGAAGTTCAGGGCGAACCTCACGCGCCGGTTGAAGGCGAAGGTGGTGGCGACGCCGAAGCCCTTCGCGCTGCTCACCGAGCGCGCGGGGTTGGCGAAGCGGGGGAAGGCAGCGTCGTCCAGGTCCAGCGCGTGGTAGCGCGCCGCCACCTCCAGCGCGCCGCCCCGGAGCGTCTTCGGATCGAAGGCCTTCGCCGGCCGGGCGCCCTCGAAGGAGGCCTTCCCTCCAAACACCCACGACACCGCCGTCTGCCACGCGTGGTGGTGCAGCCTCACGCGGGCATCCGCGGCCTGGACCTCCTGTGACGACCGCACGTACTCCGCGAGGATGCCGAACGAGCCCCAGTAGAAGTGCCCCTGGGGCGACAGCCGCAGGTGCTGGCCGTGGGCGGTGACCGTCACCCCGGTGTCCGCGTTGCTCAGGTAGCTGAAGATGACCTGCTGGCCCGTGCTGCGAAAGGGCGCGAGGCCGGTGTTGGGGGCCGAGCCGAACTGGAGGCCGCGCGTCATCGCGATGCCCAGTCCCAGCCCCTGGAGGAAGGACGGCTCGCGGCCCTTGAAGGGCAGGGCGAAGACGCGGGCGGCCAGGTCGAAGCTGTCATCCGTGTTGGCGTCGGTGCTGGCGCCGTCTGGATCGCCATTCACCACCGCCACCGAGTATTGCCACCGGCCGCCTTCGCCTTCCCCGTGAAGTTCCAGGCCCTCGTCGCGGTTGGGGACCAGGTCCACCGTGAGCGAGCGTTCGATGAAGGGGTTGTCCATGTCGGACTGGAGCAGCTCCAGTCCGAACGGCGTCTTGAACCGGCCCGTGCGCAGGCGCACCCATTCCCCCGGACGGAAGTCGAGGTACGCGTCCTGGATGATGGACTGCCCGTTGCCGAAGTCCGGCATGAAGCGGAAGTCGATGAAGCCGAAGAGCGTCCCATCCAAGATGGGGCGCATGCGCCGCACGATGAACGTGTTGGTGCCGGTGCGGTCCGTGTCCTCCAGGAAGAAGCGTCCGTCTCCCTGGAGCTGCCCGCGCAGCTTGAGCACGAAGGCCTTGTCCGCGGACGACAGCGAGAAGCCCTCCTCCGACGCCTGGATGACCGGTGGCTCCGCGGCCTGCGGGGGCTCGGAGGCCTGGGCGCGCGCGTGGGGTGCAGCGAGCAGCAGGCCCGTGGCTGCGAGCAGGGCGGCGGGAGCGGAGGGGGACACGCGAAAACCTCGTGGGGACTGGGGACGCGCTCCGGGTGCGGCAGTGCCCCGCGCCAGGAGGACGCGACCGGGAGGCGGCCGGGCACGTTGGTGACGGGAAAGTCTTGCTGTCAAGAATCGCAGGGAAGACCTGTTGTCACCTTCACTTGCCGGATCCGGGGAGGTCTGGTCCATGCTGGGCGGCATGTCCGTGACCAAGCCCCGCGCCGCATCGATGTACGTCGACCTGGACCGCGACGCGTGGCGCGAGCTCCGGGCCTCCACGCCGCTGACGTTGACGGCGGAGGAGGTGGAGAAGCTGCGGGGCCTGGGGGAACAGCTGGACATCCACGAGGTGGAGGACGTCTACCTGCCGCTGTCGCGCCTCTTGCACCTGCAGGTGGCGTCGGCGCAGTCGCTGTGGGCGGCGCAGCAGGCGTTCCTGGGGTACTCGGTGCGCAAGGTGCCGTTCATCATCGCCATCGCGGGCAGCGTGGCGGTGGGCAAGAGCACCACGGCGCGCATCCTCCAGGCGCTGCTGGCGCGCTGGCCGGATCATCCGCGCGTGGCGCTGGTGACGACGGACGGCTTCCTGCATCCCAACCGGGTGCTCGCCGAGCGGGGCATCATGAACCGCAAGGGCTTCCCGGAGAGCTACGACCGGCGCGCGCTGGTGCGCTTCCTGGCGGAGCTGAAGGCGGGGCGCGCGGAGGTGACGGCGCCGGTGTACTCGCACCTCGTCTACGACATCGTGCCGGAGGAGGCGCAGTCCATCCGGCAGCCGGACATCCTCATCCTGGAGGGGCTGAACGTCCTGCAGACGGGGCCGGTGGAGGGCGGGCGGCTGCCGCAGACGTTCCTGTCGGACTTCTTCGACTTCTCCATCTACGTGGACGCGAGCGAGACGGACATCCGCCACTGGTACGTGGAGCGCTTCCTGCGCCTGTGGGAGACGGCGTTCCGCGACGAGCGGTCCTTCTTCCGGCGCTTCTCCGAATTGACGCGCGAGCAGGCCATTGCCCGGGCCGCGTCGGTGTGGGCGGAGATCAACGGGCCGAACCTGGCGGAGAACATCGCGCCCACGCGTTCACGGGCGCGGCTCATCCTGGTGAAGGGCAGCGACCACAAGGTCCGCCGTGTGCGGATGCGCAAGCTGTAGGTGAGGGAGGACGGTCATGGCGCCACGAATGGGTTCGCTCTGGGACGCGGTGGGGAACACGCCGCTGTTGCGCATTGGGTCACTGAGCCGGCAGACGGGCTGTGACATCGTCGCCAAGGCGGAGTTCATGAACCCGGGAGGCAGCATCAAGGACCGGGCCGCGAAGGGGATGATCCACCGCGCGGAAGGAACGGGGCAGCTGAAGCCGGGCGGCACGATTGTGGAAGGCACCGCGGGCAACACGGGCATCGGCCTGGGCTTGCTGGGGCGCGAGCGGGGCTACCGCGTGGTGGTGACGATGCCGGACAACCAGGCGCGAGAGAAGTACGAGCTCCTGGATGCCATGGGCGTGGAGGTGCGGCGGGTGCCGGCGGTGCCGTTCTCCAATCCCTCACATTTCTTCCACCAGGCGAGGGTCTTGGCGGAGGCGAACGGCTGGGCGTGGATGAACCAGTTCGAGAACACGGCGAACGGCGACTTCCACTACGAGACGACGGGGCCGGAGATCTGGGAGCAGGCGGAGGGCAGGGTGGACGTGCTGGTGGCGGCGGTGGGCAGCGGCGGCACGCTGTCCGGGACGAGCCGTTACCTGAAGGAGAAGAACCCGGCGTTGCGGGTGGTGTTGGTGGATCCGCCGGGGTCGGGGCTCTTCTGCCAGGTGCGCACGGGGAAGATGGAGACAGCGGGAAGCTCCATCACGGAAGGCATTGGCATCATGCGGCTGACGGAGAACTTCCGGCAGGCGCGCGTGGACGAGGCGATGCGCCTGGAGGACCAGGACATGCTGGAGATGCTCTACCACCTGGCCAGGGAGGACGCGCTGGTGGTGGGCACCTCCGCGGCCCTGAACGTGCGGGCCGCGTGGGAGGTGGCGCGCAAGCACCAGGGCCAGGGCCTGCGCATCGTCACGTTCCTGTGCGATCACGGCAGCCGCTACGCCTCCAAGGTCTTCAACCCGGAGTTCCTCGCGTCGAAGGGCCTCACGGTGAAGCCGCTGCCGGCGGTTTGAACCGAGTCACCTGGGTGGCCGCTACTGGCTGGCGACCACCTTGAGCGTGGGCTCCGCGGGCGTCTCCTCCTTGGCAGTAAGGGACAGTTCCAGGCTGCGGGCGACCAGTGCCTTGAGCGCCCATACCTCGGGAATCGTCTGGATGTAGATCCGGCTCACACCGAAAGCCGAGGGGGACGCTTCGACCTCGAACCCCGCGGCGAGGGTCTTGGCTTCGTCAACGGGAACCCAGGTGGCAAGGCTCTTGCGCTTGCCATTGCCGAAGAACCGCACGAACCACTTCGTGGGCTTCTTGAAGGACACGTTGAAGTAATTCGAGGTGTCCCGGTAGAGGACGTCCTCCGCCGCGTGACCATTCTTGGTGCAGATGTCGCGAATGACGCCGAAGAAGGCCAGCTCCTCTTCGGTGGTTTCCATGGTGGCGCGGCCCTTGTCATCGCCCGTGGCGCGGGGCTCTGGTTCAAAGGGTTTCGCGCTGTCGGTCTTCACGACGTTGGGGCCATCCTTGGAGGTGGACGGTTCCGCGCCTTCATTCAAGCGCTGGATGCGCTCCTTGAGCTTGTCGAGGAAGTCATCGCCCATGACGCGGAGGAGGGTGGGCTCGATGGCCTCCTTCGCGACCTCCGCGAGGCGTTCCATCACGGCGGTCGTCCGCTTGCCCTTGTAGATGTCCTCGGTGAGCCACTTGAGGAAGCCTTCATGCTCGCCGGGTGACTTCAGGGCGGCGGAGAGCTTGTCGATCATTCCCTGGCGGTAGCGGCTGTTCTCCGCGTCGGTGATGAGCGTCGTGGCGTTGAAGGATTCGCGGCTGAATTTGGAAAGGAACTTCGCGACCTTGGCCCAGTCCGACTTCCCCCTGTGTCAGGGAAGTTGTCGCCTCGGCTGAATAGCCGGGATGACCACGCCTTGGGGGCGAGAGCAGGCAGGACGCAGTGCCGTACACGGATGCATTCAAGTCTCAGATGGTGAAGCGGATGGT
>NZ_RAWK01000215.1 GCF_003612165.1 Corallococcus aberystwythensis
ACAGCCCCACCTCCTGCTCGGCCCACCCGGCGGCCGCCGCCGGCTGGCGTTGTGAAAGCTGCGAGACCTTCCTGTGTCCCGCGTGCGTGGAGACCCGCCGCATGGGCCCGGTGGAGTACACCGTCTGCGTGCGGTGCGCGGGCACGGCGAACGTGCTGCTGCGCCACCGCTCCCAGCGCGCCTTGCGGAGCCGCCTGCCGGACGCCCTGCGCTTTCCCTTCACCGGACCGGGCCTGCAGACGCTCCTGGCCGTCAGCGCGATGCTGGCCGTGCTGCGCCTGCTCGGGATGGGCGTGCGCATCCTGGTGGTGCTGCCCATGGTGCTCGCGCTGGGCGTCTTCTGGTCCGCCTTCTTCGCGCTCGTGCGCAGCGCGGCCCGGGGCGACGCGGATCCGGAGGGCCCCGGCTTCACCACCCTCCTCCAGGACAACCTCCTCCCGGGCCTGCGCGGCCTGGGCGTCACCGCGGGGGTCTTCGTGCCCGCGTTCGCGCGCGCCTGGCACCTGCTGCCCCCTGCGTCCGGCTTCGACATCGTCGGGCGGCTCATGCTCCCGCTGCAGGCCCTGGGGCAGCCCGTCGTGCTGGAGGACCCGCTCTTCTGGGGGCTCGCCGGCCTGGGGCTCCTGTGGCTGCCGTGGGCGCTGCTCCTGGCCGCCACGTCGCAGTCGGTGTTCGCCGCGCTGAACCCCCTGCGCACGCTCCGGTGCTTCCGGGCGGTGGGGCGGGACGCGGGGCTGGTGACGGGGGTGTTCGTGCTGCTGGCCTGCGTCCACGTCGCGCTGCACGGGACCGCGGAGTGGGTGTCCGGCCTGTCGCTGCTGCTCCTCGTCTCCGGATGGGTCGCGGAGGTGCTCACGTGCCTGGTGCCCTTCGCCGCCGCGAACCTGCTGGGGCTCGTGCTGTACGTGCACGGGGACGCGCTGGGCTACCTGCCCGCGCGCGAGTTCCTGGAGCCCGCGCTGGGTGACACCCTGCCCCAGCACGCGCCCGTGTCCCTGCGCGAGTCCCCGGTGCCCGAGGTCCCCGCGCCCGACGAAGCCGGGCTCGCGGCGGCCCAGGCCCGGCAGGTGGCGGAGCTGGGCGAGGCCGTGGGCGCGCGCGACGTGGCGAAGGCACTGGCGCTGTATGGCGCGCTCCACGTTCTGCCCCGCCTGAAGCTTTCGCCGTCACACCATCTGTTCATTGGACAGGCCGCGGCGGTGGAAGGAGATTTCCCACTGTCGGTCAAAGCGTTGGAAGCCGCGGCGGACACGGCGCCCGAAGAGCCCACCGCGCCCCGTGCGCTGGTGCTGCTGGCGCGCGTGCAGGGGGAGAAGTTGGGAAACACGGTGCGCGCGGAGGAAATCTACCGGTACATCCTGCATCGCTATCCGGACACGGAGGCCGCACGTTTTGCCCATGCGCGGCTGACGCCCGCCGCCTGACACACGCATTGCAGCACCCGTCCTCCGGTACCAGATTCAGTGCATGGGACGGGTTGGGGGCGTGGGGATGGGGAAGCAGTTGAAGCGGTATGGTTGGTTGGGGCTCCTCGCGAGCGTGCTGGTGACGGGCTGTGATGATGCCCCCAGCGCGAATCGCCACGAGGACACCTGCGCGGAGCCGATGTCGCTGCGCGTGGTGGTGATGTCGTCGGACGGCGCGTACATCCAGGGCGCCTCCGTGACGGCCACCAACCTGGAGAGCAACGTCAGCATCACCGGCGTGACGGATGACCGGGGCCTCACCACGGCCATCAACGAAACGCTCGCGCCCAGCCCCATCCGCGTGGTGGCCACCGCGGGCTCGCACGTGACGCTCGCGGAGCGCGTGGAATGGACGTGCGACGCCTGTCACTGCACGCCTGTTCCGGACACGGTGACGCTCAAGCTCCAGGATTGAGCGGGAAGACCTGCCAGTGAGGACGGGAGCGCGCGGAAAATCCGCCGCTCCAGACTGTCCGGCGGTTGTGCACACCCGGCCGCGCGCGGTACCACTTACGCCATGCGTCAAGCCCGCATGCGCGCCTCCGCGTCGGTCCGGCTCTCCTCCAGCCTCGCCGCCCGCCCGTCTGGCCTGACGGCGTGCGTGCGGACGTGTTGTCGCGGCACTGGTGTTCCCCCACCCCAGTAAGCCGTGCAACCGCGCTACCCGCCGGGTAGGCAATCCCGAAGGTCCCCCATGTCCGCAGAGAGTGTGCAGGCGCTGCTCGAATGCTCGGTCTCCGAGCTGACCGGGCGGTACGTCACCCAGGCGCAGCCCGTTCCCCAGGGTCTGCTGGAAGCGCTGGAAGCCGATCCCCGTCAGGGCGCGCAGGCGCTCGCGCGAAAGCTGCGCTCGCGTCAGGAGAAGAACCGGGCGGAGGGGCAGCGGCTGCGGCACCTGCTGAAGTTCGAGACGGAATTGTGGGAGCAGGGCCTGCTGAAGGTGGCGGGCGTGGACGAGGCGGGCATGGCGCCGCTCGCGGGCCCCGTCGTCGCGGCCGCGGCCATCCTGCCCCGGGGCTACAAGCTCAAGGGGCTGGACGACTCGAAGAAGATATTGGACCCGGACAAGCGCGAGGCGCTGGCGGAAGCCCTCAAGCGCGACGTGGTGGCGTGGGCGGTGGGCCGGGCGGAGGTGGAGGAGATTGATCAGCTCAACATCTACCACGCGGGCCTGCTGGCCATGCGGCGCGCGGTGGAGGGATTGGGGCTGACGCCGGACTACGTGCTGGTGGACGCGCGCACGATTCCCCAGTGCCCCTCGCCGCAGCGGGGGATCATCAAGGGGGACTCGCTGTCGTTGAGCATCGCGGCGGCGTCCGTGCTGGCAAAGACGACGCGCGACCGGCTGATGGCGGAGCTGGACGCGCGCTACCCCGGCTATGGGCTGGCGGCGCACAAGGGCTACCCCACCGCGCAGCATGTGCAGGCCATCCAGGCCCTGGGCGTGCTGCCCATCCACCGCCGGAGCTTCGGCCCGGTGCGCGAGGCGCTCGGACTGGCGCAGCCCTCCGGGCCCGTTCCGATGCAGTCGGAGCTGTTCGCCGCTACTCCTGTCCCAATGGCGAAGCGATGAGCGCGGACCGGGACATCGACGGGTGGTTGGCGGAGCGGGGCGTCACGCTGATGGACGCGCGTGTGCGGGCCCGGGGCGTGCTGGAGGAGGCCGGCCTCACGCGGCCCGGCAAGTCGCGGATGAGCGAGCCCAAGCTCCTGCGTGCGGCCGAGGTGCTGACCGAGCGCTTCTTCCAGGTGTGCGCGGACGCGGCCTGCCTCCAGGTAGCGACGGCGAGCGGCCGGGAGCCCCTGCGCGTGGAGCCCCGGAGCCACTGCGCGCGGTGCGGCGGTTCCGCCAACCGGCGCGCGGAGGTGGCCTTTCTGGAGATGTGCCACCAGCGCGGCGTGCAGCGCGTGGTGGTGGTGGGCGGTTCGCCCGCGGTGCGCGAGGAGCTGGAGACGAAGCTGGGCGGCCACATCTCCCTGCGCATGGTGGACGGCACGGAGCGCCGCACGGCGGACCGCGCGAAGAGCGACCTGGAGTGGGCGGACCTGGTGCTGGTGTGGGGCGCCACGGAGCTGCACCACAAGGTGTCCACCCACTACACGCACCTGGCTTCGTCACATCACCGCAAGGTCGTGCACGTGGTGCGCCGGGGCGTGGCCGCGCTGCTGGATGAGGCCATGATCCACCTGCAGCGGGCGCGGTGAGGCGGCCGGGCGGGAGAATTAATCCGCTTTAATTCGCCTGCCGACGCGGCAAACGCTTTCATCTCCTCATCCGCACGGCGGTTTTTCGCCGTGTAGAGGGGGAAGTGACACATGTTTTCGGATGGAATCCGCCGTGCCCTGGGGCCCGTGCTGCGCACTGTCGCGAACGCCGCTGTCGAGAAGACGGTCGCACCGCCGCTCCAGCCCGCCGCCAAGGCCGTCACGAACTTCGCCGTGTCCTCGTTCGAGCGCGGCACCTCGCCGCTGGTCGCGCTGAACCCGCCGCCCGTCGCCCTGACGCCGAACGTGCAGGGAGATACGAACATGACCCCGGGGGAGTGGCTGATCGTCTCCACCCCAGAGAACGTCTACCAGCGTCCGGGGCCGAGCGCGGAATCCGGACAGGGTGTCCTCTTCTACAAGGGAACGAAGCTGCAAGTCGCCGCGCCGCCGGACAACGGTCCCGCGGTCCGGGGCGACTTCGTCTACGTCCAGGATGCCAACAGGCAGCAGCAGGGCTGGGTCCGCATGAGCCTCACCAAGGAGATGACCGCTGCCGATACCAAGACGTATCGGGCCGGGCGCAACCAGACGGACGCCGCGGACAAGTTCCAGGACATCTACGTCAATCAGTTCGACGCGGAGAAGCAGGTGGGAGGCGACGGCTCCAATGCCAACTGCGGCCCCACGTCCACGCTGATGGCGATGCAGAACGAGGGGCTCGACATCCCCTCCATCCCCGGCATCGAGCACAACGGCACCGCCGGCGCGGATGTGCAGGCCGTGCGCTACTGGGGCAATCACGAGAGCGATACAGACAGCGACGGCGTGATGACCACCGACGCGAATGAGACGGTGTACTCGCTGAAGAGCGAAAACTCCCAGTACACCGGCTTCCCGGACGTGAAGAACGCGGTGGAGGCCGCGGGCGGGACCTGCGAGGACGTGGCCGCGGACTCGGAGAGCATCCGGAAGGCCATCGATCCCGGCGGCATGTCGGTGGTCATCTCCGGGACCTTCGTCGAGCCGCCCGCGCAGGCCCCCCCGGGCACCCCCGCAGGGCTGGTGGGCCCCAACAACGTCCTCTACAAGGAGAGCGACACGCCGGGCGTCGCGGCCACGGGCAAGGATGGCCTCCCCATCGTCGTCCAGGACACCAAGGGTGACACCTGGGCCCGGGGCGGTGGTGCCAAGGAGCACCTGGTCGCGGTGGTGGGCGTGACGCCGGAGGGCAACTTCATCGTGTGCGATCCAGCCTCCGACTGCCGGACGCCCATCGAGGTCACCGCCGAGGAGCTGGACGCCTTCATGCGCGACAACGCGGGCGCCATCGGCATCTCCGGCCCGGCGACCGAACCAGCCGCGGAGGCGTAGGGCCGATGCGTGACGTTCGCGCCGATGCTCGAGTTCCATGCGCACTGTCTGGCATTCGAGGCCCCAAGCTGTTGACAGTCAATGAACGGCCTCCCTAGCATGACTTCAGCGAGAGCGGATTTCCCGTCATCGCCAGGGATTCACTCAAGGGGGCAATGCCATGAAGAAGCGCACCATTCGCACCACCGAGACCGTAAAGACTGCCACTTTCGTGTGGGCAATCTTCCCCACCCAGTTCTGACCTGCCCGGGCCACGGATAGAATCCGTGCCCATGAACTGGCAGAACGACTTGCAGTCCCCTCCCCTGTCCGCAGGGGAGCGGGTACTCGTCCTGGAAGCGGAGCCTGGACCGGAGCGCCGCGAGGTCCTCGCCGGGTGGCTCGCGAGGGCCCGAGCAGGAAAGACCCTCTTCAGCCAGGTGCTCGACTGCGACTTTTCGCGAGGAGGCGTCTGGGCCGGAGTCGCTGAACTGCTCGGCGCGCTGCTCCCGCGCATCCGGGCCGTGGCACCTTCCCTCCTGGTCTCGCACGACACCGAACTCGTGGCGATCCTGCCCCAGCTCCGGGAGACGATTCGGCCTCGCCACCAGTCCCTCGTCGATCTCGCCTCGGACGAGGAACGGTTTCAGATTCATGCGCTGGAGCGAGCGGACCGGCTCCTGCATGGGGCCATCGCGTTGCTGGCCGGATTCCATTCCGCCGACACCGCGCGAGGTCCATGGCTCCTCGTCTGCGAACATTTCGGACGCGCGGGAGCCCTGTCGCGCCGGTTCTTTCGCGAGCTCGTGCGCCGCCAGGGCACCCACCTGGACCTGACACTCCTGGTCGTCGTCGACCCCGGAGAGGGCGATGCGACCTGCACGGAGCTGTCCCGTGCTTGCCGGGTCTCCAGGGCGCGCCTTCGCCTTGCGCCCGAGCCCCAGGACCCAGCTCCGGTGGCTGCGGAGGTCCAGCATGCCCATGCCCAGGCCGCGCGCGAACTGGAGCACAGGGTCCAGGGCGAACCGGAAGCCGTGGAGGCCAGCCTTCCGCGCCTCATCAAGCTCTGGGAGCAGAGTGCGGAGCCCGAGAACGCGCTGCGGTGGCGGACCGAGGGGCTGCGACTGTGCGTCCGCCAGGGCTATTACGAGGACGCGCTCCGGTACGGCGAGCCGCTCCTTCACGCGCTGGATGCCCTGTCCAGCGGCGATCCGAAAGCGCGCTGGGACATCCTGGGCAAGCTCTCTGCCTGTCTCGCCGCGACCGGAAGGGCAGCGCAGGCAGCGCGTCTCCTGGAGGAAGAAGTCCTCGCGAAGAGCGACGCACCCGCGCTGCTCGCACGTGCCTACTACACCCTGGCCGTCTACCACGCGCGCTACCTGCCCACGCGCGACCTGCGGACAGCGGAGCAGTGCGTGCAAAAGGCCACCGAGGAGGTGTCACGGCTCGAACCCGCCACGAACGAGGCCCGGACGATGACCCTCCTCATCAACAATGCGCTCGCACTGGTGCGGCTGCAGGAGGGAAAGCCGGAGGAGGCGCTGCGCATCTGCCAGGCCTCGTTGGCGCTCCTCGACGCGCACTACGGCCCGGACGAACGGCCCTTGCAGCGAGCGGCGCTCATGCTCCGGCTCGCGGAGTTGTTCCTCGTCATGGGCGCTCATGACGAGGCGCTCACCCACTACTCGGCGGCGATCGCCATCGACCCGAGCCAGGCGGACTATTACGGCATGCGCGGGGTGGCGGCCTTCAAGGCCGGTCGCCTCCTGGAAGCGGAGGCGGACTTCCAGAAGGCCCTCACGCTGGGGCCACCCTCCGCGGCGATATGGGTGAACCTCGGTCAGTGCTACCGCGCCATGGAGCGGGCGGAGGACGCCATCCGGGCGTATTCTTCCGCCCTCGCCCTCGAGTCCGAGAACGTGCTGACGCTGGTGGGACGGGCTCAGGCCCATGAGCTTCTGGGTCGAGTGGAACAAGCCCTCGCGGATTACGATGCCGCGCTCCAGCTGACGCCCGACGACGCGCCCGTCCTGGCCAGCAGGGCCGTCCTGCATTACGAGGCGGGCCGCTTGCAGGCTTCCCTGGCCGACCTGGACCGCGCCGTGTCGCTGGCACCCGACACCCCCGAGTTCCACCAGAACCGCTCCGTCGTCCTCTCTGACCTGGGCCGGCGAGCCGAGGCCATCGCGGACCTCTCCACCTATCTGCGGCTCCAGCCCGATGCCGAAGACCGTGCCGAGGTGGAGGAGAAGTTGTCGGGGTTGCGAGAGGCGCTACGCACCGAGCAGGACAGCTGACGGGTCCTCCGGGAATACAAACACGTCGGACTCACGGGGACGCCCTCCTCCATGAGGACCCCTCCCCTGCGCAGGCGCATATTGACAGTCCCCTGTCGTCTTGACAGGTTCCTGTCCATGCCGCCACTGACGCAGAAAGCAGAGACCTTCAGCGCCCTGGTGCTGGAGGTGTTCCAGTTGAACGGGCTGCTGCTCCAGGCCGGGGACCGGCTGAGCGCTCCAGCGGGATTGACGAGCGCCCGCTGGCAGGTGCTGGGTGTCATCGACCATGGCCCCGCCACGGTGGCGGCGGTGGCGCGCACGATGGGGCTGGCGCGGCAGAGCGTGCAGCAGACGGCGGACGCGCTCGCGAGCGACGGGTTCGTGGAGTACGTCGAGAACCCGCATCACCAGCGAGCGAAGTGCGTCTCGCTCACCGCCGCCGGGCGCCGGGCCTTGCGCAAGGTCGAACAGGCGCATGCCGAGTGGGCGGACCGGCTGGGCTCGAGTCTCCCCCCGAAGCTCCTGGCCGCGGCGGTCGAGGGCGTCCGTGAGGCCCGCCTGCGTCTGGAGAAGGACCTGGCCGTGGAGGGGCGCTCCCATGAAGGGTGACGCCTGCATTCCCCTGCTCCCCTGCGTGGAGATCGCGCCGACGCTCGAGTTCTACGCCCTGCTGGGCTTCGAGGTGACGTACCAGCAGAGGGCTCCGAACCCCTACGCGGCGACGCGCCGGGGTGGCGCCCAGCTCCACTTCTTCGGCCTGAAGGGGCTGGATCCACAGAAGGCCTTCAGCAGCTGTCTGATCATCGTGGACGAGGTGGAGGCGCTGCACGCGCGCTTCCTGGCCTCGCTGCGAAAGGCCTATGGCCGGCTTCCCCTCCGGGGCCTCCCGCGAATGACTCGCATGAAGAAGGGACAGACGCGCTTCACCGTCGTCGACCCCTCCGGCAACTCCCTCATGTTCATCCGGAGGGACGAACCGGCGGGCTACGGAGACGATGCGGACGCTCCAACGTCCCTCCTCGGCAATGCCCTCAAGACCGCCCGGCGCCTGCGCGACTTCAAGGGCGATGACGCCGCCGCCGCGAAGGTCCTGGACGTCGCGCTGAAGAAGGACGGCGCCGGGACGACGGTGGAGCGGGCAAAGGCACTCGTGGCCCGGGCGGAGCTGGCCATGGCCCTGGGGGACACGCCCCGAGCCCTGGAGCTCGCGCGGGAGGCCGGCACCCTTCCCCTTCTGGCGTCAGAGCGAGAAGCACTCCGCCAACTCACCCAAAGCCAGGCGTAGGCGGCCCCCGGCTTCGACACGCTTCGACACGCTTCGACACGTCGAACGGTGTGGAACATGGGGCTTCGACGCGTCGAAAGGGCCGGCAGCGGGCCTGGAGCGCGCGGATCACGGCGTCTGCACGCTGGCACGCCGCGTGTACTGAGCGGGTTCGTCGCGAGCGGCACGAAGCCGCTCGGGCCCACCACCTCATCGCAATCCAGGAGCGACCCACCATGGCCAGCATCAATACCTTCACCTCCACCAACTGCGGCGCTTCCATCGGCACGGCCACCGGCGGCCCGATGCTCCCCGGCTCCGCCCTGGTGTCGATCAACGGCAGCACGGACCTCTCGCAGTGCATCAAGGGCGACGGCGGCTCGTACGTGCAGAAGATCTCCATCGAGAGCTACGAGGGCGACGTCTACACCGCCAAGATCGTCGTCACCGGTTGCGGCCCGTCCGGCATGGGCCACCGCTCCGACTTCACCTTCACCATGTCGAGCGGTGAGGCCGTCACGCTCTCCATCGCGAGCACGTCGCTCGAGGACCACACGGTGAAGTGCAGGACGACCGGGCTCGTCCAGATTGGCTGGAACCTGAAGGACCAGTAGGCCCGCACGAAGCCGGGTCGGCCTCGAATCACCGAGGCCGCTCCGGGGCCGTGAGTCCATCCTGGCAATGAGAGCCCAAGAACCGCCATGATGGATGTCTGGAAATGCGACCCCGAGGAGTCCCGCGTGCGAAGCCTCTCATTCCGAGTGTTCCCTCTCGTCTCGGCGCTTGCAGTGCTCGGCGGTTGTGAGCGTCCGGAGAAACCTCTCCCGCCCGCGCCCTCACGGCCGGCGCCCGCTCCGGTCAAGGCCAGCGCGCCCGCGCCGGTCACGTCCTTGCCGAGCAGCACCGAGTCGGAATTGCGCGAGCGGCTGCGGTGCGAAGCGCTCCTCGGCTTCAGGGAGCTGATGGTGGCGCAACATGCGTACTTTGGGGAGAAGGACGCATGGACGGCGGATGTCAGCAGGCTCACCCCCTTGGCGCCGTGCGCGGATGGCAGCCGGGTGCCCACGCCGCCGGATGAGGCGTGGCTCGCGGGTTGCCACTTCCGTTATGCGGTCTCGGTGGCCGGCTCGACGCCCAATGACACCACCTACAGCGTGCGAGCGGTGGGCGTGGGCGGCCTCGCCGAGGGGCTCACCTACGCAATGACAGATGGGAACGCGGACGGGCAGCCCGTGCGCGTGTGGCCCCCGTCGCTCGTCCTTGAGGAGTGCCATGGCGTGCGCCGGCCGGAGGGGACACCCCTGCCAGCCCCCCTGTGCGAAGGGGCCTTCAACCTGAAGTCGCTCTTCACGGCGCAGAAGGCGTACTTCCAGGAGAAGGACCGCTACTCGGAGAGCGCTCCCCAGGTGGGCTTCCTTCCGGAGCCCTGCCTCGACGGCTCCCGCGCGCCGGTCCCCGATGCCACGTGGACGGCGGGCTGTCACTTCATCTACCGCGCCGAGGTTTCGGGCACGGCGCCCGAGCAGACCTTCCGCCTGACCGCGCGCGGAATGAGCGGCGCCGTGGTGGAACAGAAGCTGACGCTGGACTCCCAATACACCTGGAGTCCAGCCGATCCAGGCTGCGCTCCCTGAGGACCGGCCACGCAGGCATCCTGCCGTAGACGCTTATTTCCTGGCGCGGGAGCCCTATGCTCCCGGGCCATGCCCAGTCCCTACGTCATCAGGGCCGTCCAATCCCGCGCGGAGCTCGAACAGGTCCTGGCCCTGCAACGCCGGAACCTGAAGCAGACGCTGTCCGAGGACGAGCGGCGCACGCAGGGCTTCGTGACCGTGGCGCATGACCTGGCCACGCTGGAGCGCATGCACGCGGTGGCCCCCAGCATCATCGCCCTCCACGGCTCCGAGCTCGTGGCGTACGCCCTGGTGATGCCCCGCGAGTGCCGGGAGCTGGTCCCCGTGCTGGAGCCGATGTTCGCGCTCATCGAACAGCTCGAAGACAGAGGCCGCCCGCTCAGGGACCAGCGCTTCTACGTGATGGGGCAGATCTGCATCGACAAGGCCCACCGGGGCCAGGGGCTGTTCGACGCGCTCTACCAGCAGCACCGCGAGCAGCTCCGGGGCCGCTTCGACTGCGTCGTCACGGAGGTCTCCGTGCACAACCGCCGCTCGATGCACGCGCATGAGCGGGTGGGCTTCCGCACCCTCCACACCTACGAGGACGCCACGGACACCTGGGCCGTGGTGTGCTGGGATTGGAGCACGCCCGAGCGCCAGCATGCGCCGCGGCGGCAGGAGGAGCAGGAGCGCTCCGAGAAGGTGCTCGCCGCGGCGGGAATCGGACGCTGGTCCCGCGACCTGACCCGGGACACCATCGTCTGCGATGCCATCTCCCGCGTGCACTGCGCCCTGCCCGCGGACGGAGCGGTGACCCCCGCCCACCTGTGGGAGCGCATCCACCTGGAGGACCGGGAGCGGGTGTGGGACGCGGCGCTGCGCGCCCTGAAGCAGCGGGCCCCCTTCACGCTGCGCTTCCGCATCGACCCGGGCGAGGGAGCCCCCATCAAGTGGGTGCACCTCACGGGCTCCATCTTCCACGACGCCGAGGGGCGCGTGCGGCACTTCGAGGGCATCTCCCAGGACATCACCGCCGAGCGGCAGCTCGAGGAGTCCCTGCGCCAGACGCTCATCGAGAAGAACGACTCACTCCAGAACCTGGAGATCATCAACAGCACGGGCCAGGCACTGGGCGCGGAGCTGCAACTGGAGAAACTGGTGCAGGGCGTGACGGATGCCGCCACCCAGCTCACCCGGGCCGCGTTCGGCGCGTTCTTCTACAACGTGCTGGATGAGCGGGGGCAGGCGTACATGCTCTACACGCTCAGCGGCGTGCCCCGGGAGTCCTTCTCGAAGTTCCCCATGCCGCGCGCGACCCGCGTCTTCGAGCCCACCTTCAAGGGCGAGGGCATCATCCGCAGCGACGACATCACGAAGGACCCGCGCTACGGCCACAACGCCCCTCGCCGGGGGATGCCTGAAGGGCACCTGCCGGTGCGCAGCTATCTGGCGGTGCCCGTGACCTCGCGCTCGGGCGAGGTGATTGGCGGGCTGTTCTTCGGCCACCCGACGCCCGGCGTCTTCACCGCGCGCGAGGAGCGGCTGGTGGCGGGACTGGCGGCGCAGGTCGCCGTGGCCATGGACAACGCCCGGCTCTTCCAGCGGGTGCAGGAGGCCGTCACGTCGCGTGACACCTTCCTGTCCATCGCCTCGCACGAGCTGCGCACGCCCATCACCTCCATGAAGCTGCTGTCGCAGCACATGCGCAAGCGCATCGAGGCCCAGGACCCGGCGGCGTTCACCCCCGAGCGTGTCACCCGCATGGTGGAGCAGACGGAGCGCTCCATCGACCGGCTCGGCCGGCTGGTGGATGACATGCTGGACATCTCCCGCATCGCCGCGGGCCGGCTGCAACTGCACCTGGAGCGGGTGGACCTGGGCGACGTCGCGCGCGAGGTGGTGGAGCGCTTCGAGCAGCAGCTCACCGAGGCAGGCCACACGCTCACGCTGCGGCTCGTGCCGGGGCTGGTGGGCCGCTGGGACCGGGTCCGGCTGGAGCAGGTGCTCGCGAACCTGCTGACCAACGCGCTCAAGTACGCGCCCGGCACGCCGCTCACCGTCAGCCTCCATGCCCGGGACGACCACGCCGTGCTGGAGGTGGAGGACCGCGGGCCTGGCATCGCCCCGGAGCATCAACACCGCATCTTCGAGCGCTTCGAGCGGCTCGTCACCGCGAGCGAGGTGAGCGGCCTGGGCCTGGGCCTCCACATCGTCCGGCACATCGTCGAGGCGCACGGCGGCCGCATCCACGTGCGGAGCGCGGTGGGCGACGGCGCCCGCTTCTTCGTCGAGCTTCCCCTGTCAGGGCCCCCGGACGTGACGCCGTAGGCCCTTTCTCCGGACGTCACCGGCACGCCTGGGCGGTGGAGCCCGGGGTCAAAGCGAACAAGCCGCGCGAGGAGCACGCCGCTTCTGGACGAAGGTGCTCACCGCGGACTTGAAGCACCCTGGCGCCGTGAAGAGCAGGAAGTGCGGCCCACCCTTGACGGTGAACAGGTTGACGCCAGCTTCGGGCAGGAGGCGCAGATGGGCCTGGGCGCCGGCAAGGGGCGTCTTGGGGTCCATGTCGCCCTGGAGAATCAGCACCGGCGGAAGCGCGGTGGGAGACCGGCCGAACCACTCGTCGCGCGGATAGGCCAGCGACGTTCGCCCGACGAGCTGACCCGGCAGGCTGCTGACGAACAGGAGCCCGGCGGCTTCGGACTCCACCTGCGCCTGGGTGAGGCCGGGCCGGGCGTTGTTCTCGGAGGCGCTGATCACGGCGACGAGCGGGATGGAAACCGAGGACTGCGGGAAACGGTCGAACTGGCCGCCCAGTGCCTCCAGGTCCTGTTCAACCTTCCGCAACGGCTCGAGGTCCCCGCCCCTGAGGCCCGAGAGGACGAGGGGAATCCGCGCCCGCAGCGCCGGGCTGTCCAGCAGGGCTCCGAAGAACAGCTTCGGACGCCCCCCGGGGACCGCCGAGGACACCTTCGGATCGTCCACGAGCGCCTGCATGGCGGCGACCGCCGAGCCCTCGAGCCGCGCACGGCAGCCCGGGTCCGCGTCGCATTGCGCGAGCACCGCGCGGCCCACCTCATCGACGACGGCCGAGCGATGACTGAGGTCCCACTGCTCGCTCGTCTCCGGAGGGACGAGGGAGTCGAGGACGATCCCATCCAGGCGCCGCGGCGGAGCGACCGTCATCATGCGCAACACCAGCTGCGTGCCGTAGGAGACTCCATAGAGCCACGTCTTCCGGCCGGCGGAGTAGCGCTCCATCAGCGCGTGCAGATCGCGGGCGGAGTGGGTGATGGTGAAGGCGCGCGTGCGCTTGGAGTCGGACTCCAGCGCCTCGAAGCAGGTCGCCCACTCGGCGCCTTCGAGCGCGGCGCCCCCCGCACTGTCGGCGGCCTCCTCCTTCTGGCAGAGCCGGCTGGAGAAGCCCGTCCCGCGATGATCAGGGACCAGCAGGTCATGTCCCGGGAAGGCGGCCCGCAGGGTCTTCAGCAGCGGGTAGAACGAAGCCCCTGACTCGCCGGGCCCACCCGCCACGAGCCAGACCTGCCCGGCCGACTTCCCCGGGGCCGGGAACTTGCGGACGAAGAGCTCGATCCGCTCACGGCCCGGGTCCGCGTAGTCCAGCGGTGCGCTGAAGCGAGCGCAGTGGGAACCGGCGAGGGCGGCATCCGTCTTCGCGTCCGGGCACCCGACGAATTCATCGGCACGCTTCGCCGTGCCCTGCTCGGACGCGTGCGCGAGGCTGCCCAGAATGAGTGCACCCCAGAGGGCGGCCACGGCTGCGAAAGTGGGGCATTTCATGTTCACGCTCCGAGTGGGCCCGGGAACTTCCCAGAGGGGACCCACGCGCGCAATTCATTCGGTCCTGGCCCGCTGAACATCCGCCATGCCCATCGGGGAGCGCGGCCTGGCGGCCGTGGAGGGAGAGAGCTGCACGCCTTTGGTTCCCGCGACTGGCAGGAGCCTTGACGTCCCGGCGGTCGACATCTGGCGATTCTCTGGCGAGTCCAGGACGGCGCCATCGTCGACTATCACCTCTATCTCGACCGCCGCGACGTCCTGGGACAGCTCGGCAGGGCACCCGCTCCCTAATATTCCCGGGGCCGGTGGATGTCCTGTCCTGAGGCCCAGGGAGGATCGGTCGTGACACGCATTGCGCGGGAATGGCTCCAATCACTGACACGGCGCGGAGAAGCCCCATGAGCGCGGGGCCGTGGGCCCTCATCGTGGGAGCGTCCTCGGGATCGGGTGCCGCCATCGCGGTCCAGGTGGCGCGCCAGCCGGGCCTCCACGTCTTCGGGATGCACCGGGGGCGCTACCTGGAACAGGCCGCGGAGGTGGAGCAACAGGTGCTCGCCACGGGCCGCCGCATGGTGATGATGCGGGGAGATGCCGGCACCCCGGAGGGCGTGGCGCGGGGCGCCGACGCCCTCCTCGCCACCGCGGGCCCCCGCTCCGTCAAGCTCTTCGTCCATGCGCTCGCCAGCGCTTCGGTGGGGCGGTTCATCACGGGCGACAAGCCACCCCTTCATCCCCGCCAGCTCGCGCGGACCTTCGAGGCCATGGCCCACTCCTTCGTCTACTGGGCCCAGGCCCTGATGGAGAGGGACCTGCTCACCCCCTCGGCCCGCCTGCTGGGCCTCACCAACCCGCTCACCGAGTCGCTCCTCCACAACTGCGGCGCCATCACCGCGGCCAAGGCGGCGCTCGAAATCTACGTGCGCCACCTGGCGCTGGAGCTTGGCCCCCTGGGGCACCGGGTGAACCTGCTCAAGTTCGGCACGGTGATGACCCCCGCCATCCGCCACGTCTACACCCCGGAGGTGCTGGCACAGCTGGAGGAGGCCCACCGCCGCATCAACCCCGCCGGGCGGATGTGTACCCTGGAGGAGGTGGCCCGCATCGTCCCCTCGCTCCTGGGCGAAGAGGCGGAGTGGTTCAACGGAGCGACCATCGACTTCACCGGAGGAATGACGCTGCGCCTGCTCGACCTCGTCCTGAACGAGCAGGGCGGGCCGCCAGCATCCGGAGCGTGAGGCAGGGTCACATCACTCCGCCCTGCGCCATCGCCGTCTCGACTTGCGCCAGGTCATCGAGCGCTTCGAGCCGCGTGAAGAGGTCCGTCGCGCGCAACAGGGACTCCTGCCGGGCCGCCTCCTCCTCGGCCCCATGGCGCGCCAACTCGAACCAGGCGCGCCCTTCCTCGTAGGGCATCGCCAGGGCCCGGGCACTCCCGACACAGCGCCGCCACTGCCGGAGCGCGCGGCGCGGGTGCCCGGAGAGCGCGGCCTCCTGCCCATTGCAGAGCAGGGCGAACGGCTTGCCGAGGACGAAGGCTCTGGCGAATCTCCTCAGGGCCTTGCAGGCCTCGTGCGCCGAACGCACCAGCGAATCCTCATCCGGAAGCTTCTCCCCGCCGCGCTGCTCCCACAGCCGGAGGTACACCTCGCAGACGCAGCTGACGCCCCCGAAGATCCAGTAGGCCACGGGCGTCATCCCCCGCAGCAGCGCCAGCCCGCGGTCCGCGATCTCCAGCGCCCGCGCCTCCTGGTGCTGCCGCAGCAGCGCGAGCGCGAGCGCGCCCTGGACGACGACCTTCTCCGATGCACCGGCGTGGGCCTCGAACCAGGGCAGCTCCTGCTCCAGTTCGTGCAGGGCCTCGCTGGCCCGGCCCATGCGCACCAGGGGCGCGCCCCGGGCGCTCGGGCCCCAATGCTGGGTCTGGACGGAGCCCCGGCGCCGCGCGGAGTCCTCCAGCTCACGGGAGAGCTCGATGCTCCGCCGGAACTGCCCACGGTAGAAACAGGGCAGCAGCAGCACGATGCGGCTCTCCTCCGAGCGCCGGTAGTCCCGGGCGGCATCGGAGAGCTGCTTGGCCCGCTCTCCCCACTCCTCTGCCTTCTTCCATTGGGCGTATCCGATGCTGCAGACCGTGCGGTGCACCAGGGCGTAGGCGACATCGGGAGAGGCGCCCAGGCGCTCGACGGTTTCCAGGCCGCGCGCCTGCCACCCCTCGGCCAGTGGGCGCAAGGGGGGAAGGCTGCCCAGCACCGTGGCCATGATGATGCGGCCACGGGCCAGGTCCAGCGATGGCCCGGCGGGCGTCAGCACGTTGAGCAGCCGGAATACCGTCCACAGGAGCCGGGGGGCGTCCTGGGCGTAGAAGAGGATATCGCTCAACATCCTCAGCAGTTGCCCTTCCTCGAGGCGCGACTGCCGACGCTCGGAGGGCCTCAGGTGGAAGGCCCAGGGCGCCGCGGACTGGAGCAGCGTTCCCAGCACCTGCTGCACGACGCCCAGCTTCGAGCCCTTCAGCAGCCGCATCATGGGACAGCCGAGGCGATCCAGCGCCCGCTCAAGATAGGTGCGGCAGCGCTCCAGATCCCCCATGAGATAGTGCGCCTCGGCCAACCGGCCCTCGAGGTGGGTGATCCAGCGGGCACCGTCCGGACAGGTCTCGGCGAAGGCCAGGGCCCGCTCGAAGTACGGAACGGCCTCGCAGCAGGCGTTGACGGACACGGCGTGCTCGCCGGCCCGCTCGGAGTAGCGCGCCTCGCGGGCCCCATCGCCGGCCTCGCCCCAGTGG
This sequence comes from Corallococcus aberystwythensis, assembly GCF_003612165.1. Taxonomy (GTDB): domain Bacteria; phylum Myxococcota; class Myxococcia; order Myxococcales; family Myxococcaceae; genus Corallococcus; species Corallococcus aberystwythensis. The sequence continues at coordinate 16,770 of NZ_RAWK01000215.1, forward strand.
TGGGCGAGCGCCGCCATCCACCCCGCCTCATCCGTGTGAGCCGACTCGATGGCCCTCGCCGCCTCGCGGTGCAGTGCCCGTGCGTCCTCGGGGGGGAGGCTGTCCAGCAGCCCCTCCCGCAGCTTGTCGTGGGCGAAGCGCCAGCGCTTCCCCGTCACCTCCAGCACCGCCGCGTCCGCGCACTCGACGAGCCAGCCCGCCACGTCCAGCTCGGGGTGGGCCTCATTCAGCAGCTCCTCGTGGATGTCCCGGCCAAGGATGGCCGCCATCCGCAGCGGCCCGTGCGCCCTCGGGGGCACCATGCCCAGCCGCCGCTCGACGATGGCACGGATGCCTCCGACGAAGGCCGTGGCCGGCAGGGGCACGTGGCCAATGTGGTCCAACCGTCCGCACTCCTCCGCCAGCGAGCGGATGACCTCGATGAGGAAGAAGGGGTTGCCCTCCGTCTCCCGCTCCAGCAGCGACAGCACGCGCGGCTCGCGCCCGGGCGAGCCCATCATCGACTCGCTGAGCTGGGCGATCTCCGCGGAGGACAGCCGGGGCAGCGTCAGCACCGGAATGCCCGGCAGCTCCTCCGGCAGCTTGGGGCGCTCATCATCCCGGTAGCTGACCAGGAGCAGCAGCCGCATCCCCGAGGCCTGCCTCGCCAGCCGCTTCAGCAGCGCCAGCGTCGAACAGTCCGCCCACTGGAGGTCCTCCAGCAGGACCACCGTGGTCTGGGGCAGCCGGTTGAAGATGTCCTCCACCGCGAGGAGGAGGCGTTGGTCCGCCGCCTCCGTGGCCAGGGGCTCGGCGTCCGCCACGGGGCGGCGCAGCACCTCCTCGATGTCCGGCACGAGGGGCTTGAAGACCGAGGCCTCCCAGTCCCCCAGCTCGGTGAGGCACATCAGCGCACGAAGCACCTCGTGCCATGCGTGGTAGGGCTGACCGCCCGCGCGGACGGCCTGCCCGCACAGCACGGGGAAGCCCTGCGCCATCGCCCGGACGCGGAACTCAGCCAGCAGACGCGACTTGCCCCCGCCGCTCTCGCCCGCCACCAGCC
>NZ_RAWK01000216.1 GCF_003612165.1 Corallococcus aberystwythensis
CGCCCCTCCCTGGCCCCTCTTCACCCTCCCGCCACCCTCACAGTCGCACCAGCCCTCTGATGCGTATGGATTTCCCCTCATGCGCATGAGCTTTCTTTGCGCGGAGACGTAACCCGGGACGCGCTGCGTTGTGGATCCATGCAGGTGTTTTGAACTCTGGAGTATCGGCGTGCCGTCCGTCTGGCTCGGTGGAATATTCCAGTCAAAATCCTCTATTGCTGGATGACACCCATCTTCGCTTGGTCTGGCTTTTGTTTTGTGTTAGTTGATGACTCGCAGTGAGGAAAGGCTTCACCGGGGGAGTCATGAAGAGCAGTTTGCGTGTCATTGGAGCGACCCAGGTCCTTGGTTTGCTCTCCTCGCTCCTCGTGGCTTGCAATCCCGAGGCCGGGCCCTTCCCGGACATGGAGGTCGTGGCCGCGAACTCACGGCAGGACGAGCTCTATGGCAATCCCGCCGGTTACTGGCCCACGAACGCTTCAGGCTTCACCGACGTCTCCAACTTCAACTTCGCCAGCCGGGAGATGACCGCGAATATTGCATCCGCGGCGTCGCCTTGCACGAGTTCGGCCACGCCCTGGGGTTCTGGCACGAGCAGGACTCTCCGGGCAATCAACCCAACACGCCGGGCTACTGCGACAACACCATTGTTCAGCAACCCAATGGAGAGGTCATCACCGCGTACGACCCTCTCTCGACCATGAACTACTGCGCCGAGTGGAGCCGGCCGACCTCGACTCCTGGAGCAACAACTACCTCGTGGACGAGCCCCGCGACCCCAACAAATAGCAAAAATAAACCTGTAGATGGCAAGCAGAGAGCGGTTGGCGCGAAGCCAATCGTTTGCGAACAAAGGGAGTTCCATGTCCAAGCTTCATCAAATGCTGTTGACCGCTTCTGTCGCGCTCCTGGGGTTGAACGGTTGTGGCGGGGCTGAGCTCCCGGAGCCGGAGCTGGCCAGCACCGCGCAGGGCATGGAGTTGGCCATCCCGCTGCCGATCCCCGCCTGCGCGGGCGCGCTGGACACGGATGGCGACGCCGTCTGCGACCTGGTGGAGCTGCTGCTGGGCACCAACCCCAACAACCCCGACACGGATGGGGACCGGCTCAACGACTACGCGGAGTCGTTCGGCTTCGGCGGCGGCCTGGACCTGACGGCCCTCGGCGCGAACGCGCGCAAGAAGGACATCTTCATCGAGGCGGACTACTACCCGGGGCAGCAGCCGACGCAGGCGATGCTGAACCGTGTCATCTCGGCCTTCGCCAAGGCGCCGGTGTCGAACCCGGATGGCTCCACGGGCATCACGCTGCACGTGGTGGTGGACCAGCAGATCGCCGCGGTGGACGTGGACCTGGACTTGAACCCCGTGTGGACGGACTTCGACGTCATCAAGGGCAAGTACTTCGCCGCGAACCGCGCGCCCTACTTCCACTACATGCTGTTCGCGAACCGGTACGGAGGCGGGAACTCCAGCGGTATCTCACGCGGCATCCCCGCGCATGACTTCGTGGTGACGCTGGGCTTCGCCGCCGGCATCACGGAGCTGCAACTGGCCGGAACCCTGATGCACGAATTGGGGCACAACATCGGCCTGCGCCACGGTGGCAACGACGACTCCAACTACAAGCCCAACTACCTGAGCATCATGAACTACGAGTACCAGTTCTATGGCTTCGGCATTGGCGGCTTGAACAACGTGCTCGACTACTCCCGTGTGCAGGTGGCCTCCTTCAGCGAGCAGAGCGTCAACGAGGTCTCCGCCTTCGCGCCCGTCGCCCCCACCACCGAAGCGGACCTCGCGAAGATCAGCGGGCTTCGCTTCAACGACATCCAGGTCACGGGCAACGCAAGTACCAACCTGGACTTCAATGCCAACAACAGCATCCAGGCCGCGAGCTACGCCCGGGACTTCAACCGCTCCGGCAGCCCCAACAACATCTTCCCCGCGTCTCAGAACGACTGGACGGCGCTCGCGTATGACGGCGGCGGGCAGATTGGCTTCGCCACGTCGGGCCTCACCCAGGACCTGGGCCGCGAGGACCTGTTCCTCGTTGCCCCGGAGAAGATGGAGCCCTGCCTCACCGTGGACGTGCGCGACGCCCGGTAGTCCCTGTCGCCCCGGCTGAACCTTCGCATTCCGCCGCCGGGTCCTTCTTCACGGGGGCCCGGCGGTCGTGTCTCCGGCCCCCCGGCGCCGGAACTCGATACCGGCGTCCGTGCTTGCCGGGTGTGGGCCGGACCCGGTCTGCCCCGGCCGCGAGCGTGTGGCGCGCGGAGGCCCGGGGCGCTGGGGCCCCGGACTTCCTCACGTCCCGGCGCTAAGGGGTGTACAGCTCGCACACCTGGACGGGGGCGTTGTAATCGTCGCTCCCGGCGACCAGCACCTTGCCGTTGGACAGCAGCGTCGCCGTGTGACCCCTGCGCGCGCGGATCATCGGCGTCGTCGGCGTCCAGACTCCCGTGACCGGGTCGAACAGCTCCGCTTCCCGGATCAGCCTGTTCGACCCTTCGCCTCCGGTGAGGAGGACCCTGCCATCAGGCAGACGTGTCGCCGTGGGCCCGTTTCGGGACACGGAAGGGTCTCCGGCACGGGTCCAGCTCCCGCCGGTGGGCGAGTAGATCCACGAGCGCGCGAGGCCCGCCACCAGCACCCGGCCGTCCTGCAACAGCGTCGCCGTGTGGTTGATGAACGGATCCCCTGGGGGGGTGAGCTCGGCCCAGGTGCCCGCCGTGGGGTCGAAGAGTGCGGCCAGCGGGGTATTCCAGTTACCTCCCACCACCAGCACCCGGCCGTCATCGAGCCGCGTGGCCGTGTGCTGTGCCTGCCCCCAGGGCGGCGCCGACACGGAGGTCCATGCGTTGCTCGCCGGGTCGTACACCTCCGCCAACCTGCCAGACCCGGTGCTGCTGGGGTCGGCATAACCGCCGGCCACGAGCACCCGCCCATCCGCGAGCAGCGTCGCCGTATGCTCGAAGCGGGGCTGGGCCAGGGAGCCGCTCACCGTCCAGGTGCCGGTGGCCGGGTCATACAGCTCCGTCTCCGCGAAGTAGACGGAGCCCTTGGTGCCGCCCACGAGCAGGACCTTGCCGTTGTCGAGCAGCGTCAGCGTGTAATGGACGCGGGAATGCTTCGCGACGCCGGTTTGGCTCCAAAGCCCCGTGGCCGGGTCGTACAGCTCCGTGGTGTTGGCGTTGTAGGTGGGGCCCATCAGCACCTTCCCGTCGGGCAGCACGACCATGTCGTGGTTCATGCGGCCCTCGTTCAGCAGGCCCGTCACCTTCCAATGGATGTCTGTCTTGAGCCGGAGCCCCAGGGGCACGCCGCCCAGGCCGCTTCCGCTCGTGCCGCTGTAGGGCGTGGCCATGAGCGTGTGGACGCCTGGCCCCGCCAGCGCTGTCGCCTCCACCGTGTAGGGCGCGGCATCGTCGTGCGTGGTGATGCCGTCGCAGACGACCCTCACGCTGCCCACGGTGGCCGGGAAGGTGTTCACCTGGAGCTTCCAGCCCGAAGGCAGGTCACCCGTCCGCAGGGTCATGTCGTTGCGCAGTGATTCGTAGCCGGGCACAGGCAGGCCGTTGGCGTCGACGATGGAGAAGCCCGTGACGGCGCTGACGTGGTTGGGAAGCACGGGCGCGATGGAGGTGACGGTCAGCGTATTGCCGCCGAAGGTCCGCACCCGGAAGCCCGTGAAGTGCTCGTTGTAGGTGCGTGCGTGGTCCTGAAGCACCCGGAGTGCGATGAGCTCGCCCAGCCGCACCGCGTGCTCGTGGTCGGAGCGCCAGTGGACGCCCGAGAACAGCCGCCCGACGCCGATGTTCATGGCCAGCTTGTCCAACTCGTTCTCGATGGTCAGGGCCGGCCCGGTGTAGGGCTCCAATGACAGCCCGTCCGCGCCAGGCACCACCGGGTTCTGCACCGGCAGGTCCGTCTTGAAGAAGGCCTTGAGCATCGTCACGCCCGCCCCCACGTAGGTGGAGTGGCCGGAGCCGTAGGCCGGGTGGAGGGGTGAACCCTCGGGGAAGGCCATGGGCAGCAGGTACGTGCCACCGCCGCCGCCGTTGAGCGTGTTGTTGCGCTCAAGCACCCTGGGCAGCACCGGCGAGTCGAGCAGCTCCGGATGGATGGGGTAGGTGCGCGTGCCGGACTTCGTGTTGTGGACGCGGCCGGCGAACTCCTCCGGCCGCTGGCGGCGGTGCACCTGCCACTTCTGGAACCAGATGCCCAGCAGGGCCAGCTTCATGACGCGGCCCAGGAGGTCCTGCCCATCCGCGTTGCCGAAGGTCGCGAACGCATCCTGCTTTTGGTACTGGCGGTAGGGATTGTTCTCGTCGTGCACCGGCGGCGAGGACTTGCCGTCCGTGTCCGTGTCGTTGCGCACCGTCAGGATGAGCAGGGCATTGAGGCTGGCTTGCAGCGGGAAGTCGTGGTGGACGAACTCGGCCAGGTCCCGTCCGTTGCGGAGGTAGCGCGGCGTCGGGTCCAGCGTCTCCGGTTGGGAGGGGAGCTGGCCGTTCTGGATGCGCAGCCACTCGGCGAAGGTGGAGACGCGGTCGTCCCCGGGCACCCGGGTGCGGATGCGCTGGGACACGGTCTGCGCGCCGTAGGGCACGTCCTGGAGCAGGAACTGCGAGACGAAGGGCCCCACCGTGCTACCGGGCAGGGAGTCCCGGAAGAGCGTGTCCGCCGTCACCTGCCCGTCCACCCGCGGGCCCCGGTAGACGCCGAGCTGGTTGAGGCCCTGGAGGGCTTCGGTGATGACGGCGGGGGCGGAGGCGCTGGTGTAGTCCTGGAAGGACACGTCGCGGGCCAGTGCCATCCAGTACAGCTCCTCCATCTCCCCGGAGACTTCCAGTCCCGCGAAGGTGGGGGCGGGAGCGATGGCGAGCGCGTGCGAGTCCGCGCCCTCCAGTTGATAGGCCTGCGCTGCCTGCGGGTTGACGAACTTGCGGCTGCCGCCCAGGGGGACGGCCTCGAAGAAGTCAGGGACGCCGCTGACGACGCTACCCGCCAACTGGCTGTAGTCGGCCGGGAGGACGTCCCCGTAGGCGTCGTGCCGCAGGCCTTTGGAATAGTTGGCGAAGCGACTGACGTAGCGCGCCTCATCGCCGTTGTTGGGGTGGTCGGGGAGGGGGACGCCGCGCTGGAAGGTGGCGGCATCCACCCGGACCTTCAGGGCGTCATCGGCGCGTTCGGGGCCCGGGTGCGGAACAGGACGAAGGGCCTGGGGGGCCTCCGCGGTGCCTGACTTTTCTTCCTGCTGAAGCGTGGCTTCGGAAGCTTGGGATGACATGCACGGCTCCGTTTCAAGGTTGCGCGTGCATCCTGGGCAAGGGGTCTGACAGGCAATGTCTATGTTTGGTGATGGACCTTCTCTGGGTAGGGAATGCGCGAGCCATTCCTGAACCCCTGGGGAGACGGCCCTCCGGCTTCACACCGCGTATGGGAATACGTGCACCGCAATGCGAGAGCAATGCCCAGGACTGACGCCGCGAGAAGCAGAGGCGTACGAAGTGGCTTCAATTCTACATCCCTGCCGGAATTGCGGAGCGGCGGTCTTCCATTGAAACGGGATTCATTGCGATTGTGGATTTGACGGGATTCATGAGTAGGACTTCCTGGAGGGGGCCTCTGATGCAGTGGATGATGAATCAGGTGTGGGGCGCGCTGGGCGTGGCGCTGCTGGCAATGCTCGGCTGCGGTCCGCTGGAAGGCGAATCGTTGGAGGAGTTGGGCACGGCTGAGGAGTTGGGCACGGCGAAAGCGGGGGTCTCCGCGCTGTTGCCGAAGAAGGTGATGGCGCTGGGTGACTCCATCACCCAGGGGGCGGCAGGGCGCGCCAGCTACCGGTGCCAGCTCTGGCGGAAGCTGACCAAGAAGGGCTACAGGGCGGACTTCGTGGGCACCCTGTCGACGGGCTACCTGGGGGAGAACACCTGCTCCACGGTCTGGTTCGATCGCGACCATGAGGGCCACTGGAGTTATCGGGCGGATCAGGTGCTCGCGAACATCTCCAACTGGGCCGCGAGCACGCGTCCCGACCTGGTGCTCATCCACCTGGGCACCAACGACACGTACCATCAACAGACAGAGGACAGCACCGTGTTGGAGTTGGAGCAGATCATCGACCGGCTGCGCGTGGTGAACCCCCGGGTGAAGGTGTTCATGGCCCAGATCATCCCGACCGCGGGTGCCGCCTTGGCGCTGAAACTCCAATCCCTCAACCAGCGCATGCCAGGGCTGGCCGCGGCCAAGAGCACGGAGGACTCGCCTGTCTACGTGGTGGACCAGTGGACTGACTTCAACCCCTCCACGGACACGTATGACGGGGTCCATCCGAATCTCATGGGTGAGGAGAAGATGGCGGAGCGCTGGTACCAGGCCATCCGCGAGCACCTCTGACGTCACCCACGTGGGGTTCTCCTCGGCCTCGTACTGCTTGTTGGCGCGAAGCTTCGCGAGCAGGGCCTTGAGCCGCATGCGCTTCGCCTGGATGCCGAAGGTCCGGGCGGAGTTCACGCGGAGCTGGAAAGACCCCCGTGCGTCCGTCTGTCTTCAGCCCGAGCGCGTTGCCACCGACGAGCAGCAGCAGGCCCAGCATCAGCACCTGATTCCTTATGGCCGCGACCATCGGTCCCTCCGCGAAGAGGCCGCAAGTCCAGGACGACTGACTTCAGGGGGGCACTTCGAGCGGCCGGCCTGATCAGCGCTGGTCAACACCCTGGGGCCCTTTGGGGGGACCGGGCGGGGCGGATTGGGACTACGCTGCCTCGCGGTTGGCATTTCATAAGAGGTTTCTCCATGGCGACCCACGACGCAGACCCGAAGCTCCCACGGGCCCAAACGGACGAAGGCCTCCGCGTGGAGCGGGAGAGGTCGGACCGGGAGTACGCCGGCCGGCAGAAATCGATTGAAGAGGGCTCGGACGCCGCCATCGACAAGGCCCGGGAGCAGGCGGACGAGGCCCTCCAGGCGGCCCGCGACATCGTGGACGCGAGGCGGGCGCGGAACGCGGCGCCCGTGGGGCAGGAAACCCTTACCCAGGAGCGGGCATCCGAGGATGCGATGCTGCAGGGAGAGCGGGACACCGCGGACGCGGAGCTGCGGGGGGAGCGCGAGGAGCGGATGCTCGCCCTGGCGGCACTCCTCCACCTGGAGCGGGCGGAGACCGACCTGCGGCTGTCCGGGGAGCGCGCGCACTCCGACGAGGCGCTCGCGACGCGGGACCACTTCATGGGCATGGTCAGCCACGACCTGCGCACGCTGCTCGGGGGCATCGCGTTGCAGGCGGCCCTGCTCAAGCGGGGCGCCGGCGAGGACGAGGCGGGCCGGAAGGCGACCCAGGCCGCGGACAAGATCCAACGCTTCACCGCGCGGATGAACCGGCTGATTGGCGACCTGGTGGACGTGGCCAGCATCGAGGCGGGGCATATCCGCGTCGCCCCCGCGCTGCAGGACGCGACCACGCTGGTGAAGGACTCCCTCGAGGCGTTCCAGCCGCTGGCCTCCGCCCAGGGCCTCACGCTCGACGTGGAGCTGCACGGGAACACGCTGATGGCGAAGTTCGACCATGAGCGGATCCTCCAGGTGCTCGCGAACCTCCTGTCCAACGCCATCAAGTTCACGCCTGGCGGCGGCAGGATCCTCCTCCGGGTGGAGCCGGTGGATCAGTATGTCCGCTTCTCCGTGACGGACACCGGCCCCGGAGTTCCGAGCCATCAGTTGGAGGTGGTGTTCAACCGGTTCTGGCAGGCCCGCAGCGAGGACCGGCGGGGGCTGGGGCTGGGGCTCTACATCTCCCGGGGCATCGTGGAGGCGCACGGCGGGCGCATCTGGGCGGAGAGCCAGCCCGGCCAGGGCAGCACCTTCCTCTTCACACTCCCCGGAGCGGCGGCCTCCACGACGTAGCGGCCCAGGGCTTCGGAGGGCTCCCGGGAGAAGTCCACGGCCGGAGCCTGGGCCGCCTTGGCGTCCTTCATCAGGAAGCCCTCCTCGCGCTTCGCGGCGCGCGGCCCTGCCTTACAGCTGGGGGCTCTGGGCGCCCTGCGTGAAGAATGGGAAGTCGAGGTGCCAGGGGGAAGCGTTCCTCGTCCGTAGTCACCATCCCACCTGCCTGGAAGTCGCATTCCACCGCCGGGTCCTCCTTCACGGGGGGCCCGGCGGCCGTGTCACGGACGAGCCAACATCTCCTGGTGCCTCCTCCAACGTCAGTCGCCCCGTCGAACCTCGAAGGTGGCGGTGACGTAGCCAGGGTCGGTCTGGACGTAGGTCATGGTTTCCCCATTCTTCGTGACGAAGAAGTCGAAATGATCCGTGACGCCCGTGTTGTCGGTAAGGGTCGCGGTGCCGCGGCAGTGGGAGTCGAGGGTGTAGGTGCCAGAGTAGGCGATGCGCGAACTCACCCCATTGGTATTGACCGTCGCCGAGCCCGTGAGGGTTCCGTCCCCGTTGAAGACATCACGCCCCGCCTGCGCGAAGGGGATCCGGTCGGTTCCCGTCACGAAGAACCCACTGTTCGCGTAGACGTAGCTGCCCTTCAGCATGCGCGGCTTGCATTGGGAGTGCACGGAAGGGTCCTCCTCGGGAGCCGCGCCAGAGGCTTCGTGCGCAAGCCCCAGGAGACCGGCCGTGAGGACACTTCCCATGAGATACCGTTGGAATGGCTTCATGCTTCCCCTCCTTGGTGCGGTGGATGCTGGAGGGTGAGCACGGCCCGGTATTCCTCAAATCAGACTGAGAGGTGAGGAAACGGACGGCGTGGGAACGTTGGGGGGATACCGTTCTCTTGCGAGGTCTCCCATGACAATCCCGCTCCGGACGCTGTTGGCCATCCTGGTGCTCCAGCTCCTTCCCGGCTGCGAGGACACGCCCCCAGGCCCCTCCTTCGACGCGGGGACCCCGGACGCCGGCCCCTTTGTCTGGGACGGCGCGTACACCGAACTGGAGGAGCACGGAGACTGGGTGGACCGGGGCCCCTTCGCGCCTTGCGGCTTCGATTCCCGGGACGCGTCCAGCAGCGCCTGCGAGGAGCTGTCCCGCTTCGATGTCTCCAGTTGCGACCCGGCGGCGCTCGCCATGCTTCCCCAGGAGGGCATCTATCTGGCCAACACCCGGGATGAGCGACGCCTGGAGGACGGGGGCACCCTCATCAGCACCGGCCCTGTCGGCTTCCAGCTCCGGAGTGACGGAGGCACGAGCACGTTGTTCGACGAGCCGCTCCGCTTCCGGGACACGCAGGACGGGCGCTTCTCCCTCATCGGGACCAACACGCGCACGAGCCTCACCATGACCCTGGTGGGCTGTCAGCGGCCCGCGCCGGACCGCCTCACCGGCTGCTTCGCCTCCTGTCGCCGGGGGAAGTTGTCGCAGCATGGCACCTTCGAGGCCCAGCGCGTTGCCAGCTGGGCGGGCGAGCCCGAGTCCTCCGGAGGGCTGACGCTGCTGTCAGAACGTCATGTCGCGCAGGGGCAGCCCGTGGATGTCTATGTCACCCTGGACCACGCCTACGTCGTCTCACTGCCCTACCAGGGCCGTGAGGGAGGGCTCACCGTCTTCGACGTGCGCGACCCGAAGAATCCCATCCTCACGGCCACCATCAGCCTTCCTGGGGACAACTTCTGGAATGGGGTCTGGGCCTGGGGAAATGCCCTCTACGTGGCCAGCAGCAGCAGGGGCGTCCTTGTCTACGACCTCTCCAATCCCGCGCTGCCTGTCTTCGTGCGAAACCTGCCGACGGGGAGCTTTGGCGCCCACACGGTGCTCGTTGACAGCGGGCGGCTCTACGCCATGGTCCCCAACACTGGCACCTACGTCTACGACGTGTCCCAGCCGCTGGCTCCCGTGCTGCGAACCCGCATCACCATCCCCGGGGACTTCGACTCCGGGGGGCCGCATGACGCGTTCGTGTATGAGAACCGCCTGTACATCAGCAACGCCTTCGGCGGCTACGGCGTGATGGATGTCACCGACCTGGATGACGTGCGCTACCTGGGCCTGTATCCGCGCCTGGACTTCGGCTTCGCGCACCACAGCGCGGTGGGGACCTTCGCCGGCCGCACCCTCGCCTTCGAAGGGGGAGAGTTCCACAGCTCCCACCTGCGCGTGCTCGACGTCACCGACCCGGCCCGCATCGTGAAGCTGGGCGAGTTCCGGATGCGGCCCGTCACGTCCATCCACAACCTCATCCTGCGCGGCACCCGGCTCTACGTGGCCTGGTACCACGAGGGCCTGCGGGTGGTGGACGTGTCCAATCCCACGCGGCCCACGCAGGTGGCGCATTACAACACCTTCCGCGAGAGCGACCCCTACCGGGGCGACAGCATCTTCGAGGGCGTCTATGGCGTCCGTGTCCCTGGCGACGGTCACGTGTACGTCGTGGACTCGTCGCGGGGACTGCTCGTCTTCAACGAGCTGTGAGGAAGAACGGGGTCACTCAATGGAGGGCGGCTCGGGCTCCAGGAGGTGAGGGGGCTCCGACTGCCCTTCGTCCCGGAGCCTGAGCGCGCGGTCGATGCGCGCGGCGGCGCTGATGAGGCCGAGGTGGCTGAAGGCCTGTGGGAAGTTTCCCAACTGCTCGCGCGTCAGCGGGTGGATCTCCTCCGCCAGCAGTCCCAGGTGGTTCGACGCCTCCGCGTGCGCGACGAAGACGTCCTCGGCCTCTGGGATGCGATTGGCCAGCGCCAGCGCCTCCGCCAGCCAGAAGCCGCAGAGGATGAAGCCTCCCTCCGGTCCGCCTACGCCGTCATCCATCCGGTACCGGCGCAAGAACGGGCCCGCGCCCAGCTCCGCGCGCAGCCAGTCGAGCGTCCTCAGGATGAACGGATCCGTCCCCCGGAAGCAGCCCACGATGGGCAAGAGCAGCAGCGCGGCGTCCGGTTCGTTCCCTCCGTAGACTCCGACGAAGTGCTTGCGCGCCGGATCCACGCCGTTGCGCAGGATGTCCGCCCGGATGACGTCCGCCAGGGCGGCACTGGACTGCTCCAGCGCCGTCTCCCCGAAGAGCCGTGCCAGGTGCTGCCCCCGGCGCAGGGCCAGCCACCCCATGAGCTTCGAGTGGACGTTGTGCCGCATCTCCCTGCGCGGCTCCCAGATGCCGTGGTCGGGTTCGCTCCAGCGGCGGGCGGTGGTCTGGATGACTGAACGGAGCAGTCTCCAGGTGCGCAGCGGCAGCCGCCCGCCGGAGCGCTCGTAGAGGTACGCCGCGTCGAGCAGCGCGCCCGCGGTGTCGAACTGGAACTGGTCCCTCGCATCGTTCCCCAGCCGCACCGGCCGCGAGCCCTGGAAGCCGGCCAGGTGGTCCAGCTCCCGCTCCGGCGGCACGGCGGCCCCGTCCAGCGTGTACATCACCTGAAGCGCGTCACCGCGCTGCAAGGTGTCGCGCACGAAGTAGAAGAACTCGCGCGACTCACTCTGGAAGCCGAGGAGGTTGGTGGCGCGCACCGCCATCGCGGAGTCGCGGATCCAGCTGAAGCGGTAGTCCCAGTTGCGAGGCCCTCCAATCCACTCGGGGAGGGAGGTGGTGGGCGCGGCCACCATCGCGCCCGTGGGGCCGTACATCAGCAGCTTCAGCGCCAGCGCGGAGCGCAGCACGTGGTGCCGCCACGGCCCTTCGTAGTGGAGCTGTTGCGCCCACTCGCGCCAGGCCTGGCGCGTATCGCGCAGGTGGTCGAAGGGCCGGTACGTGGCAAGCGGCTCCGGCCGGTCGGCATCCCACGCGAGGATCATCCAGCGCCGCTCGCCCGGCCCCATCCGGATGCGCGTCTGGAGGCCCGAGTCTCCCCGGCAGGGTTGGCCGCGCAGCGCCTCGCAGGGGCGCCACTCCGCCTCCCCGCTGAGCACGGCGACCAGCCGCTCCCCTCCCGACCCGCGGGCGACCAGGCCGTGCTCCTCCCGCTCCACCCGCGTCCGCGACGCCCCGTAACCGAAGCGCGGGTCGAAGACGATGTTCAGCTCCACCGGGCCTTCCAGGCACTCGATGCGCCGGTGCACCTCATGGACGGTGGAGCGCGGGTCGTTGGTCCACGGCATGTAGTCGATGATGCGGATGGCCCCCTTGCGCTCGAAGCGGAACAGCGTCTCCAGGACGTTGGTGTCCGGGTCGTAGCGCTGCAGGCTCTCGAAGGGCCACACGACGGGGGTGATGCCGGTGATGCCACCCCTCTCGTCATCGAGGATGCCCGCGAAGACGCTCGGGCTGTCGAAGCGGGGGAAGCAGAGCCAGTCGATGACGCCATCCGGCCGGACGAGCGCGCAGGAGCTTCCATCGCCAATCACCCCGCGGCCCGCGAGGGGGACCTCCCGGTAGGACGCCGGGTTGGTGAACCGGAAGGGGCGGGCCATCCGCCTGGCGGCGCTGTAGAGGTCCATGAGCAGGCGTGTCGCGGGGCAGGAGCGCGACCTCCCGCCCTCAAAGTAGCGACCCTCGCGAGGCCGCACCCGGCAACCCACCCACGCAAGGGGCCCCCTTCCCGCCGCAGCGGCCCCTGGCGAGCAGGGGGCCCTCCCGGCGGCGACCTCCCACGAAGAGCATCAGCGCGCCCCGGGGCTCGGTCAAACGAGCCTACTCCCCGCCGTTCCGGACGGTGGGGGCCCGCAGGGGTGCGATGAAGCCCGAGTAGGCCATCCGATTCGGTGAGCAGCGCCCGGGGTTGGCCACCTTGTCCGGCGTGGCGTTGCCCGTCATGGCGGTGCTGACCTCCTGCGGCGCGGAGGCGGGATGGGCCTCCAGGAAGAGCGCGACGATGCCGGTGACATGCGGGGTGGCCATGGACGTGCCGCTCATCGTTCGGGTCGCCGTGTCATCGCTGAACCAGGCCGAGAGGATGCCGTCGCCGGGCGCGAAGACGTCCACGCAGTCGCCATGGTTGGAGAAGGGCGCCCGCCGGTCCACGCTGGTGGTGGCACCCACGGTAATGGCCTCGGCGGTGCGCGCGGGAGAGCGCCTGCACGCGTCCTGGTTCTCGTTGCCCGCCGCCAGCACATACGTCACACCCAACGCGATGGAGCGGCGCACGGCATCGTCGAGCGCCGCGTCCTCCCCGCCGCCCAGGCTCATGTTGGCCACCGCCGGGGACTGGTGGTGCTGGGTCACCCAGTCCACGCCCGCCACCGCGCCCGCCGTCGTCCCAGAGCCCTCGCAGTCCAGCACGCGCACGGCGTGCAGCGACGCGCTCTTGGCGATGCCATACACGTTGCCGCCCACCGTGGCGGCCACGTGGGTGCCATGGCCGTTGCAGTCCGCGCCGTTGCGGCCGTCGCCGACGGCATCGAAGACGATGTCCGCCCGCCCGGCGAACTCCTGGTGCGTGGGGCGCAGGCCCGTGTCGAGGACGTACACATGCACGCCCCGGCCCTGCGTCTGGTACAGGTAGAGCTGATTGAGCGGCAGGTCGCGCTGGTCGATGCGGTCAATCCCCCACGTCGCATCGGGCTGGCTCCCGGCAAGCGTCACCACGCCATTCTGTTGCACGTACTCCACCTCGGGCGCGGTGGACATGGCACGGGCCTGCTTCTCGCTCATGCGCGCGGCAAAGCCCCGCAGCGCGTGCGCGTACACGTGGAAGGCCTTTCCGCCGAAGCGCTCGGTGAGGCTCCGCGCGACCACCTCCGGCGTCAGCGCGGCGTCCCCTTCCCGGGGCTCCTTGAGCACGACGACGTACTCGCCGGGGACCGGCTTCGCGACCGTGAGGAACTTCTCGCGCACGGGTGTTTGTACGGACGCGGTGCCACGGCAGGGTGTGTCACCGGGGGGCGGTATGGGATTGCCCGCGCTCCGGCACGCCGACAGCAGGAACAGCACGCAGGCGGACGCGACCGTCCGCGACAGGAGCTTCAGCGACATGGGTTCCCCCGGGGGTGGCACTTCCAGTTTCGGCCGGAAGCCGGGAAAGCAACGCTGGCGTGGCCGTCCCAATGGAGTAACGCTTTCTGACTCAAAGCGGTTGCTGCCCCGCGGGGCCGCGAAACGTCCGAAACCCCCACCCGTGAAACATGCGGCGTTGATTGAGGTGCGTGGTGTTGTACCAGGCCACGAAGCGCGTCACCCAGGCGCCTTGGATGAGATTGGCTGAAGCTTCACCTCAAGCAGCGGGGCCACGGTCGGCCGGGCCCTGCCGCCGCAGGGGCAGATCCACCATGAACGTGGCACCGGCGCCGAGCGCACTCTCCACGGTGATGGTGCCGCCGTGCGCGCGGACCGTCTCACGCGCGAGGTAGAGCCCCAGACCCAGCCCGCCATAGTTGTACGCGGGCGCGGCCTGCTCGAACCGCTCGAAGATGCGCGCCTGATCCGCGCGATCCACTCCGCTTCCGCGATCCTGTACCTCGAGACGCGCGAAGTCGCCCGTCACCCGAGCACGCACCGTGATGGGATGGCCCGCGCCGAACTTCATGGCATTGAGGAGCAGGCTGGTGATGAGCCGCCCCAGGCGGGCGCGGTCCCATCGCCCCACCACCGTCTCCTCGAAGTCGAGCTCCACGGAACAGTCCGTGGCTTTCAGCCGCTCGGCCAGGGCGTCCACCTGCTCCCGCACCAGGGTGGACAGGTCGAACTCGTCCAGCGCCAATGCCAGCGCTCCCGCCTTGAGCCGGGACACCTCGAGCATCTCGTCGGCCAGATAGGCGAGGCGGCTGACCTGACGCTCGAAGTTCCCGAGCAGGGTCACGAGCCGGCCCTCGGTGGGCGCTTCAGGCGCCCGCGTGCCCATCCCCTTCCGGATGGCTTGCACCTGGAGCTTCATGGCGGTGATGGGGGTCTTGAGCTCGTGGGAGGCGATCGCCAGGAAGTCGTCGCGCACACGGACTGCCTCCTGGGCCGCCTGGTAGAGGCGGGCGTTCTCCAGGGAGATGACGGCCTGCGCGGCCAGCACCTCCAGGGTGAGGATCCGCTCGGACGTGAACGCCCCCGCCAGCTGGTTGTTCTCCAGGTAGAGCATGCCGGCGAGGTCCGCCTGCCGGACGAGCGGAATGCACAGCACCGAGTGCACGCGCAGCGAGGCGAAGTACGGATCCGAAGAGAAGGGGCTCGGCTGGGATGCGTCGTCGAGCAGGACCGGCTGCCGCATCCGCTGCACGTGCGTCAGGAGCGAGCCCGGAAGCTCGGCACCGGGCGCGACGGGCTCGCCGAGGACAGAAACCTGGATCCCGGACTCCGTCAGCTGGGCCGCCACCCGCACGAGGGGATGCCCTCCTTCGAGCGTCATCAGGTAGCCACGCTCCGCGCCCGCCTGCTCGAGCGCGCTCCGCAAGAGCTTCTCCAGCAGCCGCGGCAGGACGATCTCCTGGGAGAGGACCTGTGACGCATGCACCATCGCGCGCGCGTCGAGCTGCGCGGGTTCCGCGTACAGGTGATGCGGGAGCACACGCGACAGCCGCTCCTTCATGCGCGGATACAGCTGCTCCAGCTGGCGCAGCTTGGTCTCGGCCCCCCACTCCTGGTACGCGCGCCAGGCCTCCTCGAGGTAGGCGTCGGCGGCGGTGCGCAGGCCGCGGGAACGGTAGAAGCGCGCGGCCAGCTCACCCGCCAGCGCCGCATATTGGACGAGGCCGCTCTCGCGCGCGGCCCGGAGCGCCCGCTCGTAGTGCTCCGAGGCCTCTTCGCTCCGTCCGTGCCGCCGCGCGACCTCCGCCGTCACCAACGCCTCGAAGGCGAGAAAGTTGGCGGGACAGAAAGCCGCCAGGTTCCTGAGGAAGGCGTGATGGCCCTCGAACTCGTCCCGCCACTTCGCCTGCTCCTCCGCCGGTGCCTCCTCCCCATGGGCCGCCAGCGTCAGGGCGACCATGAAGACGGCATGGGCCTCACCGTACTGGCCCCGTTGGGCGACGATGAGACCGGAGAGCTGTCGCGCTTCAGCGAGCGCGGCGGCGCGGTTGCCCAGGACGAGGTGGAGCTCGAGGCGGCGGACGCGGTACCAGAAGCTGGCGAACGGCGGCTGGCGGCTCACCCGCTCGGCGAAGGCCGCCTCCTCGAGCCCTTCGTGGGGGAGCGCCGGGGGGCGGCCGCGCAGCGCCTGGGTGAGGCGCTGGACGACCTCGACACAGATGAGCAGCGGCTCGTTCCCGATGCCGCGGTTGAAGTCGGCGGCGGCCCGCGCCGCGCGGTCGACCTCTTCGAGCCGGTCGCCCGCGGCCAGCGCCAGCATGCAGCGGTGGGTGAGCCCGAGGCAGACGAAGACCACGTCTCCTGCTCGCCTTCCCGCGCGCAGGACCCGCTCGAGGTAGGTGTAGAGGGAGCGCGGCGGCTCGACCCAGGCGAGGATCGCGACGCCCGCGACCAGGCACACCTTCGCCTCATCGGAGAGGAAGCCGTGCCGCTCCACCAATGCGAGCGCCACGCGGGCGATGCTGGCCGCCCTGGCGTACTGCTTGTGGGTGATGACCAGTTCGAAGCCGTAGGCGGTGAGCCCCACCGTGGAGGCAGAGGTCAGTCCATGCCGGAGCGTGAGGAGCACCATCTGGCACGCCACCAGGTGGTGCAGCTGCGGGTTGCAGAAGTAGGCCGTCGGCAGGAAGGAGGCCAGCACGCTCATGGCGGCCTCCATGTCCGGATCCCGCATGGGTGCCAGGCTGAGCAGCGCTTCGATGGCGTGCTCTCCGAGGAGCTGCTCCACGGTACGGTCTGCTTCCTCGAGCTGCTCCGGCGTGGGCTGGGGGCTCAGCGCGATGCCGTACTGATGGAGGCAGGCACTGGCGCTGTCGATGGCGGGGCCCAGGGCGCCCCGGGTGGTGTGAAGGTCAATCCACGCCCGGTAGACGCTGGCGCGCTGGTTGGGAGTCCGCGCATGGGCCAGCAGGACGGCCAGGAGGCGCTCCGCCGTGTCCAGCCTGCCGGCGGACAGCTCGCTCTCGGCCTCTTCCAGGTGAAGGCTCTGGGCGAGGTCATGATCCACGGTCCATGGATCGGGAGCGAGCAGCGCCTGGCCCGCCTGGAGGTAGCGGATCGCCGCGCCATGGGCGGAGGCGGCCCTGGCCCGTTTGGCGGCGAGCAGGTTGAGCCGGGCGACCGCGGTGCGCTCCTCCCGCGTTTCGATGAGCTCGATGCCTTGGTCGAGCTGGGCCACCAGGGTGAACACGCGCTCGGGCAGCAGCCGCGGTGAGGTGTGCGCGAGCAGCTGGC
The DNA here is from genome assembly GCF_003612165.1 of Corallococcus aberystwythensis. GTDB lineage: Bacteria > Myxococcota > Myxococcia > Myxococcales > Myxococcaceae > Corallococcus > Corallococcus aberystwythensis. The sequence goes on from NZ_RAWK01000216.1 coordinate 17,113, forward strand.
GGCCGATGCGCAGGTGCGTGGCGGCGCGCACCTCGGGTTCAAGGAGCGCGTAGGCGGCCTGCTGCACGCGGTCGTGCGAGAAGCGATAGGTGCCTTCGAGGTGCGGGAGCAGCAGTCCCTCGCGCACCGCCACGTCCAGCGCGATGCGCAGGGCGTCCTCCGCGAAGCCACCCGCCACGATGAGGGATGGGAGCTCGACGGTCGCGCCCAGGCAGGCCGCGAGCTTGAGCGCTTCCTGCGTGAGGGCGGGGAGGCGTCGCAGCTTGCCGAGCATCAGCTCGATGACGCCTTCGCCCAACTCCAGTGCGCGGATGCGGTAGGCGCTCCAGTGCCAGGCGCTCCGCCCCCGGTCGAAGGTGAGCAGGCCTTCGCGATGAAGCGCGGAGAGCAGCTGGAGGGTGAAGAAGGGGTTGCCGTGGGTCTTCTCACAGACCAACGCCGCCAGCGGAGCGAGGGTCCGTGGATCAGCGCCGAGCGTGTCTCCCATGAGCCGCGCGCAGTCCTCGCGCGACAGCGGGAGCAAGGTGAGCTCCGTCACCCGGGTCTGGCCCTTCTGGAGCTGCTCCAGGGCGAGCGCCATCGGATCGGACGGCCCCCTGTCGCGGACGCGAGAAGCCCCGAGGATGAGGAGGGGGTGGGGCGCGGGG
>NZ_RAWK01000217.1 GCF_003612165.1 Corallococcus aberystwythensis
GACGGGACGGGCGCATGGGGGAAGCGTAGCGGCCGGGGGCGCCGGGCACCGGGTTTCGGAAGGGGCGAAGACGGGCAGGTGACAGTTCTGGAAGGCACCGGTGTTCCCTTCGCCGAATCCCTTTTGAGGAAGGTCCAGGCGATGAAGCGCAACGTCGCGGTGTGTGTCGGGGTGATGGTCGCGGTGGCGGCGGGAGCGGCCGGAGCCGAGGAGCGGACGGAAGGCACCGCCGTTTCGGAGCCGCATCCGGCTCCCGTGCAGGAAGCACCGCCTCCGGGGGCCGTCGCGGTTCCACTCCCGGCGCTGTCCCCCGCGCCCCTCGTGGAGGCCGCGACGGGCGGTGAGCCCGCTCGGGCCGCCACCGTGGCCCAGCGCACGGACACGGAGGAGATTCGTGTCCCGGTGGTGCTGATGGCCATGCCGCACGTGAGCACCGCGGGCACGGCCACGGAGCGGGTGGTGACCACGTTCGCGCTCGGTGCGCTGGGCACGCATGCGAAGCGGGTGGACGGCATCGCGCTGTCGCTGGGCGCGAACTGGGTGGGCGAGCTGTCCGGCGCGCAGCTCACGCTCGGAGCCAACGTGGTGCGCGGCCCCGCGTCCGGCGCGCAGTTCGCCGTGGGTGGCAACGTCGTCACGGGGGACCTGGAGGGCCTCCAGTCCGCGGTGGGCCTCAACGTGGTGAAGGGCACGGCGGCGGCGGGCCAGTTCGCCGTGGGCGGCAACGTGGTGGGCGGCGCGCTGTCCGGTGGACAGTTCTCCGTGGGCGCGAACATCGCGGGCTCGGGCGGCGTGGGCGGCCAGTTCACGGTGGGCGCGAACATCGCGACCGCGCCGCTCAAGGGCGTGCAGGCCGCGGCCGGCGCCAACCTCGCCCCGTCCATGTCGGGCCTCCAGGCGTCCGCGGGCTTCAACTACGCGGGCCGGATGGAGGGTGCGCAGCTGTCGCTGCTCAACGTGGGCGGAGACGTGTCCGGCGCGCAGGTGGGGCTGGTCAACATCGCGGGGAAGGCGGACGGCCTCCAGCTGGGGTTGATCAACGTCGCGCGCGAATCCCAGGGCGAGGCGCTGGGCCTGCTCAGCTTCATTGGCAACGGTCAGGCCAACGTGCAGGTGTGGGCCAGCGACCTCGCGTACACCAACGTCGCGGTGAAGTTCGGCGGCCGGCACTTCCACACGCTGCTGACGCTGGGCTTCAACCCGGGCACGGACACACACCGCCGCCGCTACGTGGCCGGCATGGGCTTCGGTGCGCACATCCCCACGGGGCCATTGTTCTTCGACCTGGACGTCATTGGCAGCAGCGTCCACGCCGACAACCTCTTCCGCGATGGCGACGGCCTGAATGTGCTGGGACAGTTGCGGCTGGTGGCGGGCTGGCAGGTGGCGAAGCGGTTCGCGCTCATCGGCGGCGTCACCGGCAACACGCTCGTGACCTGGGACAACGGGGACCGATGGGAAGAGCTGGGCATCGGGCCGGAGTGGCGCAGCGTCTCCGACGGGGGCCGCACCACCGTGCGCGTGTGGCCGGGCGTCCTGCTGGGCGTGCAGCTCTAACGAGGCATTCGATTCGAAGTCCGGGAGGGAATCATGTGGAACCGTTTGGGGTGGGCCGTGCTGGGCGCGGGGCTGATGTCCGGCTGCTACTTCACCGATGAGCTGCAGGGCGACGGCAACACCGTCACGGAAGCGCGCGCGGCGGCGGACTTCCTCACCGTGGAGAACCGGGGCTCGATGGAGGTGGTGATTCGCGAGGGCGAGGTGCCGGACGTGAAGGTCACGCTGGATGAGAACCTCCAGCACCGCGTGCGCACCTTCGTGTCCCCGGGCAACACGCTCATCATCGAGACGGACGGTTCGTTCGCGCCGCGGGGCCCGGCGCGGGTGGAGGTCCTGGTGCCGCGCATGGTGGGCGCGACGCAGGACGGCTCCGGTTCCCTGCGCGTGGAGGGCTTCGAGCACGTGAAGGAGGACGTGCGGCTCGTGGCGAAGGGCTCCGGCTCGCTGAGCTTCTGCGGCGGCGTGCGCACCCTGGATGCGAAGCTCAGCGGCTCCGGAGACATGGAGCTGTGCACGGCGGGCGAAGGCCTGGCCGAGTGGGTGGACCTGTCCCAGACCGGCTCCGGTGATCTGAAGTGGGCAGGGGCCGCGAAGCAGGTGCGCGCCCGCACGGATGGCTCCGGCTTCATGACGCTCACGGGAGTCACCAACCGGCTCGAGGCCTGGCTGGACGGCAGCGGTGGCATCGGGGCCCCGGGCCTCCGGGCCGTGGACGTGAACCTCACGTCGCGGGGCTCGGGCACCATGGCCGCGTACGTGGATGGGGGCGGAGCGGCCATCACGCTCGACTCGTCAGGGAACGTGGACCTGTACGGCCACGCGCAGTCGACCCAGGTGCGGGTCAACGGCAGCGGCCGGGTCAACTGGCACTGACCAGATTGTCCTCGTCACCCGCGGACAACGCGGGTGGGGAGGCAGGCCATGGCGGGGACCCAACGGGCGATGGTGCTCCACGCACCCGGACAGCCCTTGAGGATGGAGACGCGGCCCATCCCGGAGCCCGGGCCGGAGCAGGTGCTGTTGAAGGTGCATGCCTGCGCGGTGTGCCGCACCGACCTGCACGTGGTGGATGGAGAGCTGACGCGCCCGAAGCTGCCGCTGGTGCCGGGCCACGAAATCGTGGCCACGGTGGTGGGGACGGGCGCGCGGGTGGAGGGCTTCGCTCCAGGAAAGCGCGTGGGCGTGCCGTGGCTGGGGTGGAGCTGCGGGCAGTGCCGCTTCTGCCGCTCCGGCCGGGAGAACCTCTGCGACACGGCGCGCTTCACCGGCTACGACCTGGACGGCGGCTTCGCGGAGTACACCGTCGCGGATGCGCGCTTCTGCTTCCCGCTGCCGGCGGCCTGTCGCGACGTGGAGGCCGCGCCGCTGATGTGCGCGGGGCTCATTGGCTTCCGCGCGCTGCGCATGGCGGGAGAGGGCCAGCGGCTGGGGCTGTATGGCTTTGGCGCCGCCGCGCACATCCTCATCCAGGTGGCCCGGCACCAGGGGCGCCGCGTGTATGCCTTCACGCGCGAGGGCGACGCGAAGGGCCAGGCGTTCGCGCGCGAGCTGGGCGCGCAGTGGGCGGGAGGCTCGGACACGCCACCGCCGGAGCCGCTGGACGCGGCCATCCTCTTCGCGCCCGTGGGCGCGCTGGTCCCCGCCGCGCTCAGGGCCGTGGACAAGGGCGGCGTGGTGGTGTGCGGCGGCATCCACATGAGTGACATCCCGTCCTTCCCCTATTCGGTGTTGTGGGAGGAGCGGCAGGTGCGCTCGGTGGCGAACCTCACGCGCCAGGACGCGATGGACTTCCTGGCGCTGGCGCCGCGCGTGCCCGTGCGGACGGAGGTCCAGGCGTTTCCCCTGTCCGCCGCGAACGAGGCGCTCCAGGCCCTGCGCGAAGGACGTGTGCGCGGGGCCGCGGTCCTGGACATGACGGCGGTGGGGTAGGGCCGCGCTGGGGCGAGTGCCCGCGCGCCTGTCCGCCTGGATGCTTGAGGCCAGGGGGAATGCACAGCTTTCGCGGCACGGAGGCTGTGCATCTCATGAAAGCGCTTCAGGAGACGGGACCGTTCGAAGGGTATGACTCGGAGAAGACCCATCCGCTGGGCTCGTACGCCATCTTGCTGGGGACCTTCAGCACGACGGTGCTGGGCTTCCTGGGCTGGATGGGGGCGTCGGGACGGAGCCTCCCCGAGCGGTTCAGTGGCCCCGACCTCGCGCTGCTTGGCGCCGCCACGCACGTCGTCACCCGGGTGGTGGCGGCGGACAAGGTCACGGCGGTGGTGCGCGCCCCGTTCACGCGGTTCAAGGGCAACGCCAGCGCGGGCGAGGTGAGTGAGCAGGCGCGTGGCACGGGGTTCCGTCGCGTGATGGGCGAGCTCGTGGACTGCCCCTTCTGCCTGAGCCCCTGGGTGGCCGCGTCCTTCCTCATCTCCGCCACGCTGCGTCCCCGGGAGACGCGCTTCGTGGCCTCCATCTTCGCCCTGAGCGGCGCGTCCTTCTACCTTCACCGGGCCTATGAATGGCTGGGCGAAAGTCTGCACCGCACCCGTTCGCAGGCGCAGATGCTGGCGAAGCGTCAGCAGCGTGAGGCCGACGCCGAGTCCGACGTCCAGCTGCCCGGGCGGGGACCGCAGGTCGTGGAGCCCGGCCGCGCCCCCATCCCGTCGCCGAGCTGACTGACAGTCATCGCGTCCCCGGCGGATGCGCGCTAGAAGCCGCGCGTCCGCGATGAACGCTCCGGTCCGACAGCGTGGGTGGGGCCTGCTCGTGCTGCCGGGCCTGGTGCTGCTCTGGCTCGGGCTCGTCGTGGTGCCGGTGTGGCTCCAGGCCGCGCGCCTTTGCTTCGCGAGCTACGACCTGGGCATCTACACCCAGGCCCTGGCGCGGCTGTCCTTCCACGACCCGAACCCCTGGCTCAGCGTCCGGCAGGTCCATGTGTTCGCGGACCACTTCGACCCGGTGCTGTGGCTGGCCCGTCCGTGGGTGGCGGTGCTGCCCGCGAAGTGGGCGGGGCTCGTGGCGGAAGGGGGCTTCGTCCTGCTGTCGCTCGCGCCGCTGGTGTGGCTTCAGGCGCGGGGGCTGTTGGACCGGGCCTCCACCGCGCTCCTGGGCGCGCTGCTGTTGTTCAACCCCGGCACGACGGCCGCGCTCACCTTTCCCATCCATCCCACGACGTGGGCGGTGCTGTCGTGGGCGTGGCTCGCGGTGGCGTACGGCCTCAAGCGCACGGGGTGGATGCTGGGCGCGCTGGTGTTGCTGTTCGCGTGCAAGGAGGAGTTCCCCTTCGTGGGCCTGGTGCTCGCCGGAGGGCTGTGGCTGCGCGGCGAGCGGCGGGCCGCGCTGGCGGTGTTCGCGCTGTCCGCGGCATGGCTCGCGTTCGTGTTCCTGGGCCGCGCGGGGTGGCTGGGGCAGACGGTGGACTACCGCTCACGGCTGCTGCCGGAACCCGGGCAGGGGTGGGGCGCGTACCTGCGCGAGCGGCTTGCCGGAAAGCAGCTGTCGCGGATCGGCACGTTGCTGGTGGCCTTCGTTCCCTTGAGCCTCTGGGCATGGCGCCGCAAGTGGAGGCCGGATCCGCTGTGGCTGGCGCTGCTCCTGCCCATGCTGGCCATCCGCTTCACGGGCATGGCGTGGCGGTTCCAGTACGGCGCGCCCCTCATGGCCGCTGTCGTGATGGTGTTCCTGCCGCTCTTGCGTCAGCACCGTCCACCGGCCTGGGTGCTGGTGACGACGGGGCTGCTGCTCTACACGACCAACGACAACACCGCGCGCGCCGCGTGGCGCACCGTCTTCACGCCGGAGGTCTTCCCTGCGCACTGTCCGGCCACGGGCCCGCGCCTCGCGAGCGTCCAGCATGCGCTGGAGGTCCTTGATGCAAACCCGGGCGGCAGGGTGCTGCTGGAAGGCAACCTCGTCGCGGAGGTGGGCGCGCGGGACGACGTCTTCGCGGTGGGCGGGCCGCAGTCCGACGACCTCGTCTACGACCAGGTGCTGGTGGAGAAGCCGCCCCTGGGCAGCAGCTGGCCGCTGTCTCCCGGACGCATGGAGGCGCTCATCAAGATATGGCGCTCGGGGCCGGACACGCAGGTGCTCATCGACGACGCGCACGTCTTCCTCGCGCGAGGCCGCTTCACCGCCAGTCGCTGAGCATCGCAGCAGGGCAATGGCGAGAAGGGCCGTATCGTAGTCCAGGCATGCATCTCTTCCTTCTGGTGGGCGGTCTGCTGACGGCGGCGCCCGCTTCCCCCTATCTGGACTCGCGGACCACGGGCGCCGCGTACTGCTACGACCCGGCGAGCCCCGTGCTGCGCGAGGCCTTCCGCCGCCCCAAGCCCACGCCCGACACGCGCGTGGACAGCGCCGCGCTGGCGGAGGACGTGCGCTTCCTGCACCAGCTCCTGCGCACCACGTACTCCGGGTGGCCGGAGCTGCTCGCGCACCGCACGTTTGATCCGGATGCCTTCTTCCAGGACTGGAGCGCCAAGGTCGCCGCGTCCGGGCCCACCGTGTCCTTCCAGGACGGTGTGCTCGCCCCGACCCTCGCGGTCCGCGAGGCGCTGACGGACAACCACTTCGGTCCCTCCGGCCTCTTGAGCCTGCTGCGCGAGGAGCCACGGCTCGCCTTCCGCGAGTACCAGGCTGATGCGCCCCCAGGGCTCGCGCTTGCGTCCTGTGACGCGAACAGCGTGACGGGCGCGCAGGTGGACACGCTGCGGGTGGCGCCGGTGCTGAAGCCGGATGGCTCGCGGGGGCAGCGGCTCACCGTGTCCGCTCGAGGCGGAGGTGATGCGCGGACGCTCCGGTGCGGCGACACGTCCCTGCCGCTCAAGGTCCGGCCCCCGCGCCCGGCACGGGAGTCCGTGCCAAAGGACATCTACGCCTACGAGCCGAAGGGCGACGTGGGCATCATCACCCTCCGCCGCTTCTCCGGCCCACCGGAAGCGGAGGCCGGGCTGCGCCAGTTCGTCGCGGACGCGCCGAAGCACCGCAAGCACAAGCTGCTGGTGTTCGACCTGCGCGGCAACAGCGGCGGCAACGACGGCTACGTGTACGAATGGCTGGACGCGATGGTGCGCGGGCCGTGGTTCGCTGCCGGAGAGGTGTGGATGCACGGCGCCTTCTATCCGTGCTTCGAATGGAACTCGCGCGTGCAGCGGCAGGCGATGGATGGACGGCTGGACACGCCGGAAGCCAAAGCGGAGCGCGAAGCCATCCAAGCGAAGTGGCCCGTGAAGCCGGAGCCCTCGCGCCCCGTGTTCGACAGCGGCCGCGTGGAGGGCCACGCGAAGACGCCGTTCACGGGGCGCATCGTGGTGCTGGTGGACCGGGACTCCGCGTCGTCGGGAGAGAGCGGCGCGTACGCCCTGCACCGGGCCACCGGCGCACCGATGGTGGGCGAGCGGACGGGAGGCTTCCTCACCTACGGCAACGCGCCCAGCTTCGTCCTTCCGCGCACGGGTTTCGCGTGGGTGGTGCCCACCAAGCGCAACTACTTCGACGCCCCGGTGGAGGGCGTGGGACACGCGGTGCAGGTGTACCTGGACGCGGAGGAGTTGGGGCGGCCGGTGACGGAGCTGCTGCCCCGCTTGCGCAAGCTGCCGTGAGTCAACGTGCCCCACGCACCGGGGCGCGTGTCCCGTCGTGCCCCAGGAAAAGGGGGCCGTTATAGGTGTTTCCGTGGGCTCCAGCCGCTGGCCGGGCCCATGCAATGCCTTGAATCCACACCGGCTCCAGAGCACGGAGCCCTACCCGAGGCGGACGATGAAGCGCGCACTGCGAATCACCTACCGGGGCATGGAGACGAGCAACACCCTCAACGAGCACATCCGCGATCAGGCGGACAAGCTGGAGCAGTTCTTCGACGGCATCACCGGCTGCAACGTGGTGGTGGAGGAACCGCACCGGCACCACGCGCAAGGACATCACTTCCACGTCCGCGTGGAGCTGCACGTGCCGGGCAGGGACATCATCGCGGACCGGGAACCGGCGGAGCCCTCGGCCCACGCGGACGCCTACCAGGCCGTCACCGACGCCTTCGAGGCCGCGCGGCGCCAGCTGCAGCACCATGCGGACCGCCAGCACGCGCACCACCGCTGAGCTTCGCGAGAGGGCCGTTGCCGCACGCTGGACATTGACCCGGCCCTGGAGGGCGCGACACCGCCACGGCCGGAGCCGCTAGCGTCACGGGGGACGGACACCTCCCGGGAGTCGCTCGGAATGAAGGCACCTTCCCCCCGCGGCTGGCTCAGGGTCGCGGGAGCGCTGTGGCTGGGTGGAATCGGCACGGGCGTCGCGGCGCTGGCGCGGTACTCGCTCACGCCCGGGGCCACGCCCGTGACGGTGGCGGCGTGGCCGGAGGGAACGCGGCTGGCGCGTCACGCCGGACGTCCGGTGCTGGTGATGCTCGCGCATCCGAAGTGCACCTGCACGCGGGCGAGCCTGGCGGAGCTGGCGGAGCTGATGGCGCACGGAGGCGGGCGCGCGGACGCCTTCGTCCTGTTCCTGCGTCCGGAGGGACTGGAGGACGGCTGGGAGCAGGGCGACCTGTGGCGCACGGCCGCGAGCATCCCGGGCGTCACGGTGCTGAGCGACCCGGAGGGCCTGGACGCGAAGCGCTTCGGCGCGACGACCTCCGGGCACGTGGTGCTCTACGGCGCGGACGGGCGTCTGCGCTTCAGCGGCGGCATCACGGTGGCGCGCGGACACGTGGGTGACAGCCCGGGACGCGAGGCGCTGGAGCGCGTGCTGCGCGAGGACAGCGAGGGCGGCGGCACGCCGGTGTATGGCTGCGCGCTGGAGGAACCCCGGGAGGGTTGAGGCACGCCGGTGTCCGCTGGAGATCGGATGGGCGCGGGAGCGTGTCTGGCGTTGGACGTCCGGGGCAGGCGCGGTTGGCGCGGTGAAGGCGTCTGGGATTGGCTCCGCGCTCTTCATTCACGGGGGAATCCATTCCATGTCGCTCGACCACTACGTCACCCTGGGCCGCTCGGGCCTGCGCGTCAGCCCCTTCTGCCTGGGCGCCATGACGTTCGGCGAGGACCTGGGCTGGGGCAGCAGCGTGGAGACGTCCAACGCCATCATGGACCGCTTCATCGAGCGGGGCGGGAACTTCATCGACACGGCGAACGTGTACACGTTCGGGCACGCGGAGAAGATCATCGGGGAGCACATCGGGAAGCACCCGGCGAAGCGCGACCGGGTGGTGATTGCCACGAAGTTCTTCGGCAACCTCTTCGAGAGGGATCCAAACGGCGGCGGCGCGGGGCGCAAGTCGGTGATGGCGGCGTGCGATGAATCGCTGCGCAGGTTGCAGACGGACTACATCGACCTGTACTGGATGCACGCCTGGGACGCGAACACGCCCATCGAGGAGACGATGCGAGCGCTGGACGACCTGGTGCGCTCCGGCAAGGTCCGCTACGTGGGCTTCTCCGACACGCCGGCGTGGAAGGTGGCGCAGGCGCAGGTGACGGCGTACTTCCGGGGTTGGGCGCCGCTGGTGGCGTTGCAGATTGAGTACTCGCTGCTGGAGCGCACGGTGGAAGGCGAGCTCATCCCGATGGCGCGGGAGCTGGGGCTGGGCGTGACGCCGTGGTCGCCGCTGCGCAGCGGGGTGTTGAGCGGCAAGTACACGCGGGAGAACGCGGGCAAGCAGAAGGCGGACCGGGGCGCGTGGGCGGAGGCGTCGCTCAACGAGAAGACCTACAGGCTCATCGACGTGCTCCAGCGCGTGGCGAAGGAGCAGAACTCCACGGTGGCGCGAGTGTCGCTGGCCTGGGTGCAGGGCCGGCCGGGCGTGGCCTCCACCATCCTGGGCGCACGCACGCTGGAGCAGCTGGACAACAACCTGGGCGCGCTGGACGTGAAGCTCACGCCCGAACAGGTGAAGGCGCTGGATGACGAATCCCAGCCCACGCTCGACTTCCCGGCGGCCTTCCTCCAGGGAGCGCCGTCCTTCATGCACGCGGGCCTGCGCGTGAACGGAGTCCAGGCCCCGCCCAGCAACCTGATGCCCAAGCCGGGCGCCCCTCGGTACTGAGGCCTGCGCGCAGGGCCAGGAGCGCCGTGTCGGTGCGTTCCGTATGATATGTACGGAACGTACGTTTCTTGAGGAACGGCCATGATGGAAGTCAGCATCACCGAAGCGCGCGACGATCTGGCGGAGCTGCTCAACCGTGCGGCCTACGGCAAGGAGCGGCTCGTGCTGACCCGGCACGGCAAGAAGCTGGTCGCGGTGATTCCCTTCGAGGACCTGCAAGCGCTGGAGGCGCTGGAGGACCGGCGGGACATCCAGAAGGCGGATGCCGCGCGCCGTGAGGCGGAGGGACAGCCGCGCGTCGCGTGGAAGCAGGTGAAGGCGGAGCTGGGGCTCGCGAAGAAGGCGAAGAAACCGGCTAGCGGTAGATCTCCCGCCAGTGGCCCAGCTCGACGATCAACACCACGAGCCGGCCGTCCTCGACCTGGTAGATGACGCGGTAGTCGCCAACGCGGATCCGCAGGTAGTCGCTCCCCTTGAGCTTCTCCGCACCCATGGGCCGGGGCTCCGTGGCCAGGGCGTCGATCCGCTTCGCGATGCGGCGCTGATGGACCGGATCCACCGTCGCGAGCTGCTTCACGGCGGTCTGGAGGAATTCGACCGTATAGGTGGCGGTGGGCTTCGTGCTCATTGCGGGACCGGTGGTCCCGGACGGTCTACCGCCCGCACCTGACATGGCGGGTCGGGTGGTGGAAACCCCGGCCCTGTCGGCACACCGGCGTACAGTGTGGAGTGCGAGGCCGTACGTTTCGGGCCTCGTTCACGGGCAAATGACCGCTGAAGCGTTCACGGCTGGACGCTCGCGGTGGCGCGAACCGGGGGCGTCCCTAACATCGGCCCCCTGGCAGTCAGTCGGGTGGTCGAGCGGTCTGGCGCGGTACGGGCGGCGGGGAGGGTGGCGTGAGCGAGCTACTGACGGGTGATGTGTCTTCGCGGGCGCAGGTGGGCGGTTCGGACTTCTCCCGCGACCCCGAGACCTTCGATGCCGAGCTGGATGCGTGCCTGGACCTCGCGCTCTCCACCGAGCCTTCTGAAGACGACGACATCGTGCCGGAGTCCTTCGCGACCGGCCCGCTGCGCACGCTGCTCGACCTGGCCTCGACGGAAGAGTCCTGGATGCAGTCGCTGCCGCCTCCGTCCAACGACAACACGGAGCCGCAGCTCACGCTGTCCGCCGAAGCCGCGAACTTCGTCATCCCGGAGTGGCTGCGCGCGGAGGAGTCAAAGCAGGAGGCCTCCTGTGGCGCCGTGACGTCGTGGAGCCCCGCGGCGCCGTCGCCCGCCTGGGCCACGCCCGGCTCTCCCGCTGAAGCCTACGCGCCGCAGCCGTGGATGCCGTACGCCCCCGAGGCGCCCGAGCCTCCTCCGCCCGCCATCGCCGATGCGTCCACGCGCATCCTCGGCATGAGCCCCATGTCCTTCGTCAGCGCCGTGGCCATGGGCGCGCTCGCCGCGGGCCTCCTCGTCGTCGCGGGCCTGCGCCTGACGTCGAAGGATGATCCGCGGGCCGTGCAGCCTGCTCCGCAAGCGCAGGCCCTGGCCGGTACCGTCACGGGCGCTCCGCAGCGCGTCGTGGGCATGCAGGCCGGCGCTCCGGGCACGCAGGGCGTCGCGGCGGCTCAACAGGGCACTTCGGCCGCGCAGGCCGGCGCTCCGTCCTTCATGGGCACGCAGGCCCACCTCGGCGCGCCCGGCACGCCGGACTTCTCGCAGTCCATCGCGGGCGCCGTGAACACGCCCGCGCTGACGGATGCGCAGCGCGCCGCGCAGGCCCTCACGCCGAACACGCCCGTCCTCGCGGGCCCCGCGAGCGCGGGTCTGACCACCGGCCTGCACACGCTGGCTCCGGACCCCACGCCGTCCACGCAGTCCGCGCCGGTGACGAAGAAGAAGGCCCCCGTGGCCCAGCGCGCGGCCACGCTCGAAGCGCCCGAGGACACCGGCGAGGTCCGCGAGATGTCCTTTGGCGGAGAGATCTCCGAAGAGGAGCTGGCCCAGGCCCGTCAGGCCGCCGCCGAAGCCGAGGCCGAGGAGGCCGCGCAGCCGGGGTCCGAGTTCGACGAGGACTTCGCCCGCGAGATGGGCTTCACCGACGAAGCGGAGTCCCCGGAGGCCTCCGCCCGGAAGCAGGCCCAGGAGAAGACCGTCTACGTCCCGCCCGCGCCGACCTCCGAGCGCGAGAGCCTCACGCCCTCGGACGTCACCAACGTGGTCGTCACGAACCAGCCCGCCATCGCCGCCTGCGTCCAGAACTTCAAGGCCGGCACCGCCCTGGAGAACGGCGGCCGCTTCCAGATGCGCTGGTCCGTGGACACCGCCGGCACCGTGTCCGGCGTGGCCATGGAGACCGAGGCCCTGAAGGGTTCCCCGCTCGCCGGCTGCATCGAGGACCAGGTGCGCGGCTGGAAATTCCCTGTGCACCGCGTCGCCATGAACGCCCCCGTGCGCTTCCCCTTCGTCTTCTAGTCCGCCCGGAAGGCACTGGACAGGCTAAACATTCACGGATATGTATATACACGTCCATGAATGTTGACGTCTTCCAGACCCTGGCCGACCCCACGCGCCGCCGCATCGTCGAGGCGCTGAAGGGCGGTGAGCTGGCGGTGAATGACCTGGTGGCCCGGGTGGACATCCAGCAGTCGGGTGTCTCCCGTCACCTGGGGATCCTCCAGGAGGCGGGCTTCGTGCAGGTCCGCGCCGAGGGCACGAAGCGGCTGTATTCGCTGCGTCCGGAGCCCTTTCAGGAGCTCGATGCCTGGGTCACCGGGTATCGCGGCCTCTGGGAGGCGCGGCTCGACCGGTTCGGTCAGGCGCTCGAGCGAAGACGGAAGGCACGCATGGCCAACCCCAAGCCCGAGGAAGAGCCCCCATGACGACGACCCAGACCGAAACCCCGAAGCGCGGCACCGTCACCTTCGACCGGACCTACCCCGCGACGCTCGAAGAGGTGTGGGAGCTGTGGACGACGAAGGACGGCTTCGAGTCCTGGTGGGGCCCGGAGGGCTTCTCCGTGAAGGTGCACGAGCTCGACGCGCGCCCGGGCGGCCTGCTGCGCTACGACATGATCGCCAGCGCGCCGGAGCAGATCGCCTTCATGAAGCAGGCGGGCATGCCGCTCGCCACCCCGAGCAGCCTGACGTACACGGAGCTGACGCCCCAGAGCCGGCTCGCGTACCGGCACGCGGTGGACTTCATCCCCGGCGTCGCGCCGTACAACGTCTCCTCGGTGGTGGAGCTCCGCGCGGAAGGTGGGAACGTGCGGATGACCGTGACCATCGACACCATGCACAGCGAGGAGTGGACGAAGCGGACGTCCATGGGCTGGGAGAGCCAGCTCCGCAAGCTCGACAAGCGGTTCCAGCGTTAGATTGGGGCATGGCCGCGGAGGACCCAGACCCCATCGAGTTGCACCTGTGTCACCGTTGCCTGATGCGGCTGCCGGTGGATGCGGGCGGGGTGGACCTTCCGCGCCGCGTCCGCGAAGCCCTCAAGGCCCACGGCCTGGCGGGCAGGACGCAGCTCATCCCCGCGTCCTGTCTGGGTCACTGCCCCACGGGGAAGGTCACCGTGCTCGTCGTCCCCGACGCCACGGCGCGGGGGACACACGCGAAGCTCATCGACCCGAAGGAGGACGGCGAGGACCTGGCGCGGCACCTGGAGGCGAAGCTCGCCCGGGGCCCGTCGAAAGCCGGGCTGCCTTGAGCAGCGCCTCCATCATGGGCACGCAGCTGGCGGTCCCGGTGCCGGCAATCGCATAGGCGGTGCCGTGGTCCGGCGACGTGCGCGGCACGGGCAGGCCCAGCGTCACGTTCACCGTGCGCTCGAAGTCCAGCGCCTTGGCCGGGATGAGTCCCTGGTCGTGGTACATGGCCAGCACCACGTCGTACTTCGCGCCCACCTCGTCGGGCCGGGCGAACAGGCCGTCCGCGGGGATGGGCCCGTGCGCATCCACCCGCTTCGCCCGGGCGGCGCGGATGGCGGGGCCAATCACCTCCACCTCCTCGCGCCCCAGCATCCCGCCCTCGCCCGCATGCGGGTTGAGCCCCAGCACGGCGATGCGCGGCTTGCGGCCCACCACCGGTTGCAGGCTGCGCGACAGGAGCTGGAGCTGCGCCACCAGCTTCTCCACCGTCAGCAGCTTCGGCAGCTCGGAGATGGGGACGTGGTTCGTCGCCAGCGCGATGCGCACGCGCGGCCCGTCCATCATCATGAGCACGTCCACGCCGAACGCGTCCGCCAGCACCTCCGTGTGGCCCATGAAGGGGATGCCCGCGCGGGAGATTTCTTCCTTCGACACGGGCGCGGTGCACAGCGCGTCCACCGTCCCCGCGCGCATCGCGTCGATGGCGGCCCGCACGTACGCGTACTGCGCCTTGCCACCCTCGCGCGTGGGCTTGCCCGGCACGCGGTGCTTCTCCGGGAGGCGCGTCACCTCCACCACCGCCGGCCCCACCGTGCGGCCCAGCTCCTCCAGGGCGACGCGCGGGAAGCGGCGGAAGAGGGGGAAGCCGTCCAGCGTGGGGCCATCGCCGAACACCACCGGCACCAGCGCGCGGCGCACCGAGGGCTTCGCCAGCGCCAGGGCCGTCACCTCCGGCCCGATGCCCGACACGTCCCCCAGCGAGATGCCCACGCGGGGCAGCGCGTCCGCCGTGGTCACCGGGGACGGGCTCACATCTTCACTTCGACGTTGGCCTTCGAGCGCAGCTCCTGGACGTACTGGTCCAGGAACTTCTCCGTCTTGTCGTTGAGGAGCTTGGACTCCAGCTTGGGCTTCATCTCCTCGTAGGAGGCCACGGACACGTTGCGGCGCTCCTCCACCTTCAGGATGTGCCAGCCGAAGTTGGTGCGGATGGGCTCGCTCACCTCGCCCTGCTTGAGGTTGAAGGCGGCCTTCTCGAAGGCGGGCACCATCACGCCGCGCTTGAAGTAGCCCAGGTCGCCACCGTCGGACGCGCTGGGGCCCTCGCTGCGGGCGCGCGCCAGGGCGGAGAAGTCCATGCCCGGCCGGCGGGCCTCCTGCGCGATGCCCTCCGCCTTCTGCTTCGCGGCGGCCACCTGCTCCGGCGTGGCCTTGGCGTCCACCTGCACCAGGATGTGGCGGGCGTGCACCTCCACGTCCTCGCCCTCCATGCGCGTGTACTGCGTGTAGGCGGCCTTCAGGTCCTCCTCGGTGACCTTCACCTTGGGGCCCACCTTCATGCGCAGGAGCTTGTCGCGCACCACGCGCTTGCGCAGCATGTCCTTGTAGCTGGCGAGCGTGAAGCCCTCGTTCTTGAGCAGCTGCTCGAACTGGGTGATGTCGCTGACGTTGTTCTGCTTGAGCACGTCCTGCACCAGCTCATCCACCTCCGCCTCGGTGGTGGTGATGCCCAGCTGCGCGACCTCCGCCTCCATCAGCTTCTCGCCGATGAGCGTGTCCAGCGCGGTCTTCATCAGCTGCGCGCGGGCCTCGGCGCGCTTGTGCGGATCAATCTCGGAGTTCGCGCGCTGGAGCTCCGGCGCGGCGCGCTGCTGCACCTCCGACAGCGGGATGACGTCGCGGTTCACCACCGCCGCCACCTTGTCCACCAGCTCCGCGCGGGCGGAGGTCCCCCCCGCCAGGAGCATCACCGCCGCCAGGAACGCCACCAGGTTCTTCATCGCAACGACCCTCTTGAACACCATGACACCGGCCGGGCCAACCCGCTGGCCCCCGGAAAAGTCCTTCACTTCGCCGCCTGCGGCGCCGGCCGCCCGCGGATGGTCTGCAGCGTGGCCTCGTTCACCACCACCTGGGCCTTGTCGCGAAGCTCCTTCTCGAAGGCCTCCTGCGCCGCCGCCCGCTTGGCCTCCAACAGCCGCCCCTCCACCTTCGAGCGCACCTCCGCCAGCTCCCGCTTCCTCGGCGCCCTGCGCTCCAGCACCTTGAACAGGTGGTAGCCGTACTCCGTGGACACCACGTCCGAAACCTGCCCCACCCCCAGCCGGAATACCACCTCGTCGAAGGCCGGCGGCATCTGTCCCCGGGGGAAGAAGCCCAGGTCGCCCCCCACCTTGGCGTCCGCGCTGAGCGAGTAGCGCCGCGCGAGGTCGGAGAACTTCTTGCCCGCCTTGAGCTGCACCTGGAGCTTGCGCGCCTCGTCCAACCCCTTCACCACCATCTGCGCCGCGTGGACCTCCTCCGGCTCCTGGAAGTCCGCCTCGTGCGCCGCGTAGTACGCGCGCAGCTCCTCCTCCGTCACCGCCACGCGCGAATAGACGTGGTTCGTGAAGAGCTTCTCGATGGTGAGCCGGCTCGCCTCGCGCGCGCGCAGCTCCGCCATGGACAGCTGCCCCTGGGCGAGCACCTCATTGAAGTTGCCCGCCGGGTAGTCACCGGACAGCCGCAGCACGCCCCGGTCCACCTCTTCGGGCGTCACGGCGATGTTGTTCTGCTTCGCGGCCTGGAGCAGCAGCATCCGCTTCACCAGTGTGTCCACGAGCGCCCGCTTGAAGGGCTCCACCTCTTCGGGCGTGGGCTCCGGGCCCTCCGTGGTGGCCAGCTCCCGCGCCAGCTCCTGTTCGAAGTCCGTCCGGCTGAGCGACTCGCCGTTCACGGTCGCCACCACCGTGGGGTCCGGCCCCTCCTGGGCCTGCGGCCGGCAGCCCGTCAGCCCCAGGACTCCGAGGGCGAGGGCAGCGGACCACGACAACAGGGAGGCGCGGAAGGAAGCGGGACGCATGCGCGAGGGCCTCGGGGGAGGGGACAGGGGACCTTCCACGGTGGTGCCGGGCCGCCGGGCTTTCAAGCGGGACGTCATGGCCGGGGTGGGAAGCGAACGGATGGGCCCATGGAGCGGCCTTCCGGGTAGCACGCCGGGCGGGCCCGGACAACCGGCGCCCCTGGAGGGAGGGGCGCCCTAGAGCGGGGTGGCGTTGGAGGACAGGAAGGCCTCCACCTGGGGAAAGATTTCGTCCGGCGCCTTGCGGCCCAGGATGAGGTCCGCGTGGCCGTAGTCCGCCGCGAAGCCGTGGCCCCGGCCCGCGACCAGCATCTTCACCGGGCCACCCAGGTGCTCCTTCGCCCGGGCCACCGCCAGCGGCGGCGCGAGCAGGTCCCGGCTGCCGGCGATGAGCAGGAAGGGAATCCGCACCCCGGCGAGCGGCTCGCGGTAGTCGAAGCTCCCATCAAAGGTGGTGAACTGACTGGTGGTGATCCACCGGGCGAACTGCCGCCCCACGCCCCCGGCCACGTCCGCGGGCACGTTGGCCAGCGCCCAGCGCACCACCTGCGGATCCATGTTGTCCGCCAGCATCATGTACCGGGTGAGCGGCCCTGGGGGCGCCCCGAAGAAGGCGATGCTGGTGACACGCCGGGTGGGGATGACCTTGAGCTTGAGCACGGGCTCGACCCGCTGAACGAACGCCCGCAGGCCCGGCTGCACCGCGAAGGTGAAGGGCGCGCCCAGGGACACCGCCGCCTTCACCGGCGCCTGGGGGTTGCGGGCCAGGTGGGCGTAGAGCATCAGACCGCCCTTGGAGTGGCCCACCCAGAGGACCTGTTGGGCACCGGTGGACATCACAGTGCGCAAAGCCGTTCTCACATCGTGTTCTGCCTGATCATCAAAATTCCAGTCCGCGCAGGCCCCGGCCAGGCCCCGGCCGCGCAGTTCGATGACCCAGGTTTCGAACCCCGCCCGAGCCAGGTAGCGCGCCAGGCTGTACTGCTCGTTGAAGTCCATGTGGAAGCGGTTGGCTCCCAGCCCATGGCACAGGAGGACAGGCTCCGCGAACCGGCGCTCGCCCCGAGGGTGATAGCGCCCCAGTGCGATGGCCGCCCCGTCGTCCGTGGGCACCCGGTACAGCTCGTCCGGCTTGAAGCTGAGGGTCAGCAACCCCTCCTTGCTCCGCTCGACCGCCTTGGTGAAGAGGTCCGCCATCCGGCTCAACCGGGGTGCTGGTGCCTGTCGTGATGTCACGCCTTCATTCTACGCCCGACGCCGGGCCGATGCCGGAGTGTCGCTGGCGGACTTTCCCGGCACGGCAAGACAGTTGCAGGGAATGTAAGTCCATCGCGGGGAGGTCGTGGAAATGGGGCAGGGCCGGGGGTTCAGGGAAGCGTTGTCGTCCTTCATCGCCACAGTTTTTCCCACAGACACACTGTTGGGAGCCTTGAAGGTGATGGAACAGCATCACGTGCAGGTGGTGGGGGTGGTG
>NZ_RAWK01000218.1 GCF_003612165.1 Corallococcus aberystwythensis
CCCCATGACCTCACTCACAAGAGACCTGCTGAAGCTGACCCCCTTGCAGCGCGACCGTCTGGACGTGCTGTTCCTGGCGCAGTACGCGCCGGAGCCCGGTGCGCCGAGGCCCGGCATGCACCCGGAGCACGGCGTGCTCCCGCGCTACAACCACGAGCTGTTCCACACGCTGACGGAGCTGGGGCTGCGGTGTTCGCCCTGCCGCGCGCTGGAGGACCTGGTCCACCTGCGCAGCGAACCCAACTACGTCTTCACGCTGCTCAACCGCGCGCCGTTCCGCAGCTCGGAGGTCTTCACGTCGGCGTTCTGCGAGTGGCTGGAGGTGCCCTATCTTGGCGCGCCGCCCAACATCCGCGCGCTGGCGGAGGACAAGCACCTCACCAAGCTGATGGCGCGGGCCCTGGGCATCCCCACGGCCCCGTGGCTCGTCTGTCCGGCGGAGGGACCGCTCCCCGCCGCGCCGGAGTTCCCCGGCCCCTGGTTCGTCAAGCCGCGGTTCGGCGCCGCGTCCGTGGGCATCACCGAGGACAGCATCCAGGAGACGGAGGCCGGGCTGCACGCGCGCCTGCGCTACTTCCAGAACCTGGGCCAGTCCTGCCTCGTGGAGGCCCTCATCCCCGGCGTGGACCTCACGGTGCCGGTGCTGGGCGGGCCGGAGCCCATCGTGTTGGGGGTCGCGGAGGAGACGTCCGCGCTGCCGCACGGCATCGTCACCCACCGGCAGAAGCGGCTGCTGGACGGAGGCCGTGAGCGCCGGCTGGTGGCGCCGGGGCAGCTGGCGGACCAGCTGCGCGAGCACGCGCTGAAGCTGTGTGGCGCGGTGATGGAGTTCGACTACCTGCGCGTCGACTTCCGCCTGCACCGGGACACCGGGGAGCTGTTCCTGCTGGAGTTCAACATCGGCTGCAACCTGGGCAGCCACGCGGCGGTGATGTTCCTCGCGCGGCAGGCGGGGTTCAGCCAGGCGGATGTCATCGAGCACATCGTCCGGCACAGCCTGGACCGGCAGCACCGGCTGTGGAACGCGGCGTCCTTCAGGACGGCGCGGGAGGCGGAGCGATGAGCCGCCCGGCACTCCTCGCGGCGATGGTGCTGCTGGCGGCGGCCTCCGCCTCCGCCGCGCCGTACCGCGTCTTCATGGTGCTGCACCGGGCCGGCGCGGAGACGGACCAGGGCTTCAAGGACTACCTGCACAGCGCCGGGCTGGAGGTGGCGTTCACGGTCCGCAACATCGAGGGAGACGCCAGCCGGCTGCCGGCCATCGTCCAGGAGATCCGCGCGAAGCGCCCGGACCTCGTCTACGCGCAGAGCACGCTGGTGACACAGGGGCTCGTGGGCCAGCTGGGAGAGACGGACGCGCCCCCGCGCATCACCGACATCCCGGTCGTCTTCGCCATGGTGGCGGATCCGGTCAGCGCGGGCCTGGTGGAGAAACTGGAGAGCTCCGGACGCAACCTGACGGGCGCCATCCACGTGGCCTCGCTGCCCGTCCAGCTCAAGGCCATGCAGTCCTTCATGCCGCTCA
Organism: Corallococcus aberystwythensis; assembly: GCF_003612165.1. Classification (GTDB taxonomy): domain Bacteria; phylum Myxococcota; class Myxococcia; order Myxococcales; family Myxococcaceae; genus Corallococcus; species Corallococcus aberystwythensis. Next base: position 1,526 of record NZ_RAWK01000218.1, read on the forward strand.
AGCGGCTGGGCGTCGCGTACAACCCGGCGGAGCTGTCCCAGCGCACCATGTTCGACCGGCTCTCGCAGCTCACCGCCCAGGCCGGCATCGAGTTGGTGGCCGTGGATCCGCTCGGCCCGGATGGGAAGCCGGACCCGGAGCGGCTGCCCAAGATGATGCAGCGGCTGGCGGCCCGGCGGCCGGACCTGGTGTACCTGCCGCCGGTGAACTTCTTCGCGCCGCACAGCCAGCTCTTGATGAGCGAAGCGCTGAGACTGGGACTGCCGACCTTCTGCGCCATCGAGGTGCAGCTGGAGGCGGGCGGCATGATGGGGCTGGTGGCGCCCTTCTACAACGTGGGGGGGCTCGCGGGCTTCAAGGCCGCGCAGATCCTCCGGGACCGCCGGCCGCCCTCGCAGATTCCCATTGAAGCGCTGTCGCGCTTCTCCTTCGAGGTGAACATGCCGGCCGCGCACGCGCTGGGCCTGTACCCGCCCATGCACATCCTCAGGTACGCGAGGATGCGGGAGCGGTAGGGCGGGGGCACTCCATCGCGTCGACGTGGAGCAGCTCCCGCATCAGGTCGAGCACCAGCTGCTGCGCCAGGTCCTGACCGATGGCGTGGGAGAAGCGGACCGCCAGCCGCCAGGCCTCCTGGCGGTGCACGAGCGTCGAGGGCGCCAGCGCGAGCGCGGTCAGCTGCTGGCGCAGGGAATCCAGGGGCCAGGCCGCCTGCGCGCCAAAGGCGTTCCGGCAAAGCAGCTGCCCGGCCAGCTCCCGCAGGTGGGCCATGTCCTCCTGCGCCCGCCCCAGCGCGGTCACCTCCGCTTCGGTGAGGCGGACCTCCAGCCCCGCCGTCAACAGCACGGCCTCCAGCACCCGCGCGTGCAGGAGGGAGGCGGGCTCCGCCGCGAGCACGAGCGGAGAGACCCCGTCCGCGAGGCCCCGGCGCATGTCGCGCACCTGGGCGGGCGTCAATCCCAGCTCGCGGGAGAGCTGGGCCAGGGGCAGCTCCGCCGCTCCGGGGTGTCCGGAGTCCGCGGTCGCGGTCCGCAGCGCCAGCCCGAAGGCCAGCAGGCGGTTGGGGCCCTCCGGCAGCCGCGCGCGCAGCGACGCATAGAGGGCTTCGCCTTCCAGCGCGCCCTGTCCGCGTGGCGTCCGAGACAGGCGCTCCGCGAGCAGTGCGACGTCGAACAGCGCGGAGTCCCGCGCTTCACAAGCCTTCAAGATGTCCGTTCGGATCATGCCGCCAGGACGGCGCGGACAAACCGGCTGTGATTCCCCTGAAAATAAAAGAGGCCTCACGGGGCGGTGTGCCCCATGAGGCCTGCCAGAGTCACCGGCGCCAGGCCGGGTCCTCCCGTCTGCTTCGGCTACTTGAGGGTCCGGTTGACGCGCTTCACCTCGTGGTCGTGCACCGTCACGGCGTCGAGGATGAGGTTGGCGTAGGCCTGGGCCGCGGTGGCCGGCGTCTTGTTCACCCCGCGCGGGCCGTTGAGGTACAGGTCGAGCGCGGCCACGCTGGCGGTCCAGTCGGCGTTCAGCTGGGCCGGGGCCTTCTTCAGGCACTGGAGCCCGGCGTCGATGATGGACTTGCAGTAGGCCTGCCACTGCGCGTTGCACGCTTGCCAGGCCTTGTGCTGCGTGGTGGTGGGGTTGGCGGGCGGGTACAGGGGGCTCCAGGACTCGCCGCGGCCCAGGTGCGTCGAGGATGCCGCGTGGCCGGTGGCCTCCATGAAGATGCTGCACGGGAAGCACGAGGCAAGCTTCGTGGTCTTGTTGCCCACGGCAATCTCATACGGCGTGCCCGGGTTGTAGGGCGTCTTCTTGTTCGGGCTGGTGTCGTTGGCCAGCTGGTGCACGTGCACGTCGTAGATGGCCTGGATCATCCCGTGCGTATACGCGCAGATGTCGCGGTTGCGCTGGGGCGCCGGGCCCTCGAAGTGCATGCCCCACTGCTTGAGGCCCTGCTTCGACTCGTCCGGGTCCACGTGGTCCTGCATCGCGGTGGTGAGGATCATTCCCCAGGTCTTGTCCGGAGGCGCCTCCGGCGGATGCCACCGCCGCCCGTACGCGTCGTCGAACGGAACGGTGTGCTGGAAGGTGCTCATCAACCCGGTCTGCCCATCCGTCCGGCCGTCGATGAACCCCGTGTAGGCGCCGCGTCCCTGGTAGCCCAGCTGACCCGCGGTGGCCGGGTCGGTGGCCAGCTGGAACAGCTTCGCGGCGTACCCGTCCGGCAGCGGCGGGTTGTAACGGTAGGCGTCGGCGGGGTTCTTGTCGCCGGTGCCTCCGGCGATGCGGCCGCCCGTCGTCCAGATGGGCGTCGTGCCCAGCTCCACCTTCTGCTCGGGCTTGAGCCCCGTGGCGTGCAGCAGCTGGTTGATCTTCTCGATGGTGGAGATGTGGAGGGCGACGCTCTCCGTCTGCTCGCGCAGCTCCTTCTTGTCCAGCTTCTGGGCGTCCTGCACCTCGAAGTCGATGCGCGCGTGCCGCTTGTTCACGTCCGCGTTCGTGAGGCGGCTCCACGCCCACCCGACGACCGCCGCCGTCATGATGACGTCCGCGTCCCTATCGCTGCGCGTTTCCGGGCTCAGGATGCCCTGCTGCTTCACCAGGCTCATCGAAGACCTCTCCCTCTGGAGCTTTGAGCGCCCGCTCCAACAGGCGTGGCTCCAGGACGCGGAACGGCCACCGGTTGTGAAGGCGGCTAGACTCCCTGCATGCCCTCCATCACCTTCCGCCACGCCACGGCCACGGACCTGCCCACCATCCTCACGCTGCTCGCGGACGACGCCATCGCGCAGTCACGCACCGGCTATGCCGAGGCCGTGACTCCCGCCATCCAGGCCGCGTTCGACGAAATCACCGCTGACCCGAACAACGAGGTCATCGTGGGCGAGCAGGACGGGCAGGTCGTCGCCACGCTCCATCTCACGTACATCCCGGGCCTGGGCCGCGGCGGGCTCAAGCGGGCGCTGGTGGAGGAGGTGCGCGTGCGCGCGGACCTGCGGGGACAGCGCATCGGTGAGGCGTTGATGGCGGACGCGATGGAGCGCTCCCGGGCCAGGGGCTGCGCGCTGATCCAGCTCACCACCGACAAGCGACGCCACGAAGCCCAGCGCTTCTACGCGCGGCTGGGGTTCGTGGCGAGCCACGAGGGCATGAAGCGCCCACTCTGAACAGGGGGCCGCGAAGCTTCTCGGGGCCAGGGGGCGCATGCTAACGATGGGTGCGTGCGCAACCGTCTCGGTCTGGAGATGAAATGACGTTCGTACCGCTTCTTGTGGTCCTCGCATCGACAGCGTCCGCGGGTGACGTGCCGCGTTCGGGCTATTTCGGCGCGGGAGTCAATCTGGAGCCCCTGGCAGTGGGGCCCATGCAGGCTTTCTCGGGCGGACGGGTGGCGGTAGGCATCAGCCTTCAGGCCGCGCTCCAAGTGGATCTCGGTTCTCGGTGGGCGTTCCGCCTGCCGCTGGAGGTCGGGGTCGGCGGCTCCGGGGATGCCACCTTCTCCGAGGTGGGCCTCACCCCGGGACTGCTCTACCGCTGGCGCAGTGACGCAGCCCAGCGATGGGTTCCGTACCTGGGTGCCGGGCTGAAGCTCGGAGTCGCGGGGGCGGGTAGGGAGTTCCTGGGGCTCCCGCTCGTCACCACCGTGCAATCGCTCGACTTCGACTTCGATGATTTCGATGATGATGGAGATGGAGATGGAGGCAGCGAGTCGGATCCCAACTTCGAGTCGCGCCTGGGCGCCTTCCCGGAAGTCTGGGCCGGGGTGGAGTGGCACCCCAACCGATGGTTCGCGCTCAACCTGGGCGCTGCCTACACCTACGTGCGGCTGCTCGGCAGGAACGTTCATCTGCTGCATGAACGGGTGGGCGTGAGGTTCTCCCTCTAGCGCCCAGCGCCCTCTCCGAACGGCTACTTCTGGAAGGCGGCGGGGTCCATGAAGAAGGACTCCCACTGGTGGCCGTCCAGGTCCTCGAAGCTGCGCTGGTACATGAAGCCCTGGTCCATCTTCTCCTTGGTCTCGCGTGCACCCGCCGCCAGCGCCTTCTCCATCAGCGTGTCGACCGCGGCACGGCTGTCCGCCGTCAGGGCGATGATGACCTCGGTGGACTTCTTCGCGTCCGAGATCTCCTTCTGGATGAAGCCCTTGAAGAAGGGCTTCACCAGCAGCATCACGTAGATGTCCTCGCTGATGACCATGCACGTGGCGTTGGCGTCGGTGAACTGGGGGTTGAACGAATAGCCCAGCTTCGTGAAGAACCCGACCGCGCGGTCCAGCGACTCGACGGGGAGGTTGACGAAGATCTTGCTGCCCATGGTGCGTCTCCTGGCGGAAGAAAGTGGATGAGGTGAACGTCGCCTTCATCCACGCGACGAACACGCCTTCGCCGGATCGACACCGGATTTATTTTTCCGCGCGCTCCCGCCAACCCACCGGAATCACAGCAGCTTGCCGGGGTTGAGCAGGCCCAGCGGATCAAGCGCGCCCTTGATTGTCTGGTGCAGGCGCAGCGTCTCCGGCCCCAGCTGGGCGCCCAGGAAGCCGCGCTTGAGTGAACCCACACCGTGCTCGCCCGTGATGGTGCCTCCCAGGGCCAGCGCCGCGTGCAGGATGGCGTCGAACGCTTCCTTCGCCCGCGTCAGCGCCGCCGCATCCTTCCGGTCGAAGACGACGGTGGGGTGCATGTTCCCATCGCCCGCGTGCCCGAACGTCCCGATGAGCACCCCATGCCGCACCGCGATGCGCTCCACCTCCGCGAGCAGCTCCGGGATGCGCACCACCGGCACGCCCACGTCATCCAGCAACGTGGCCCCGCGCTGCTCCAGCGCTGGGAAGGCGAAGCGCCGGGCGCCCATGAGCAGCTCGCCTTCGAGCTCATCGGCGGTGCTCATCACGGAGGTCGCTCCAGCGCGTTCGCAGGACGCGGCCATCAGCGCCAGCTCCTCCTCTCCCTGCGGGCCTCCCGCATCGGAGCGCGCCAGGAGCAGGGCCTCGGCGTTGACGTCCAGGCCCATGGGCTTCCAGGCCTCCACGGCGCGCACGGTCGTGCGGTCCATCAGCTCCAGCAGGGAAGGGCGCGTGCGTTCCATGATGTCGCAGACCGCCGTGCCCGCGCTCACGAGCGTGGGGAACGCGGCCACCAGCGTCGTCGCCTTCGGCGGCCGGGGCCGCAGCCGCAGCGTGGCCTCGGTGAGGACGCCCAGCGTGCCCTCGGAGCCGACGAAGAGGCGCGTCAGGTCATAGCCCGCCACGTTCTTCACCGTCCGCCCGCCGGTGCGCACCACGGTGCCATCCGCGAGCACCGCCTCCAGCCCCAGCACCGCGTCGCCCGTCACGCCATACTTCACGCAGCACAGGCCTCCCGCGTTGGTGGCTAGGTTGCCGCCGATGGAGGAGAACTCCCAGCTCGCGGGATCCGGCGCGTACCAGAGTCCCTGCTCCGCGGCGGCGGCCTTCACCGCGCCATTGAGCGCCCCGGGCTGGACGACAGCCAGCATGCCGCGCCGGTCCACCTCCAGGATGCGGTTCATCCGCATGAGCGACAGGACGATGCAGCCCTCGCTCGCGTTCGCGCCGCCCGACAGCCCCGAGCCCGCGCCCCGAGGCACCACCGGCACGCGCAGCGCCGTGGCCACGCGGAGCACGGCCTGGACCTCGGATGTAGATGCGGGCCGCACCAGCACCCGCGGCATGCCCGAGGGTGCCCACTCCGCCTGGTCGTTCCGGTGCGCCGCCAGCACATCCGGATCCGTGATGACCGCCTCCGCTGGCAGCACCTCCGCCAGCGCCCGCTCCACGTCGACCTTCATGAGGGCCTCCCAGGCTCCGGAACGTGAACGCCGGGCCGGCCGCCCGTCATCCGTTTCCTGACTCCGGACCTCCAGCTTGCCTCGGTGCCGGGGGCGCTTCACCCAGGACCTGCGCCAGGAACGTCCGCAAGGCGGCGTCCGCGCGTCCGGCTGCGACGGGATGGTGCTGGATGCCCACCTCGGGTCGCTGGGCGCCGGGAAAGGTGAAGGCGTGCATCGCGTGGCCGTAGGCCTGGAGCTGCCAGTCCGCGCCCGCCTCGGTCAGCTCCCGGGCAATGGCCAGCACCGCGTCGGGCTTCGCGGTCGGATCCTCCCAGCCATGCAGCAGGAGGATGCTCGCGGAGATGGGCGATTGGGGCCCGAGGCGCGGCGGATGCAGCATTCCATGGACGCTCACCGCGCCCCTCAATCCCTCCGGAGCCGCGCGAGCGAGGTCGAGGGCGCAGAGGCCTCCGAAGCAATAGCCCAGCACCGCGACGCGCTCCGGGTCCACGCGCGGATGACGCCTCGCCGCATCCAAAGCCGCTCGCATGCGCCGGCGCAGCAGCGCCCGGTCCTCCATGAAGGGCCCCATGAGGTGCGAGTTGTCCCCCATCACTTCTCCCCGGACGCCCTTCCCATACACATCCAGGGCGAAGCCCACGTAGCCCTGCGCCGCGAACCGGTCCGCCATCGCGCGGATGACGGCGTTCTGCCCATCCCATGCATGGGCAATCAGGACACAGGGGCGCGGGCCGTCGTGGGCGGAGTCATGGGCGACGTACCCTTCACAGAGGGTCTCCCCGTCGGCGTAGTCGAAGGTTTCGGCATGGAGGCGCATGGTGGACGCCACGCTGCCCTGGCCGCGCTCCCGCCGTCTTGAACGAATGCGACACGCGCTCAGAGGAAATGCGCGAGCGCCGCGGCCGCGTCTTCCCGGCGGGGGTTGAAGTAGTCCGCCATCATGGAGCGCTGCGTCCGCTCGAACCGTCCGGGCGTCAGGCCCAGGTAGCGGCGCCACATCCGGATGCGATGGGCTTGATCGCTGAACCCTTCGAGCGGGTCCCCCTGTCCCGTCTGTGCCGCGAGCAGGCTGGTGTGGATCCGCTCCAGCGCGAGCAACTGCCGGGGAGAGTGACCGGCGTGCTCCTGGAACCCGCGCTCCAGCTGCCGCGTGGACACGTCCACCGCCCGCGCCGCGGCCTCCACGCGCGACGTGCGGAGCAACACGTCCCAGGCCCGCGCGAGCCGTTCGGTTTCAGGAAGAGGCTTCGTCGAAGCCAGCCGCCCGAGCAGCCACGCATCCAGGCGCGCGGCGACCTGGCGGGGTTCCCACGCGGCCGACAGGTCCTCCAGGAGCCACCGGGTCTGCCCATCGCCCAGCACCGAGCCCAGCTCCAGCAGGTCATCGCCCGTGTGCCGCCCGCTCGCGGGGAAGAGGCGCGCGAGTCCCGCCGGCTTCAGCATGACCATCACGAAGGCGCAGCCCTCCCCGGAGCGCCATTCGCGGCGGCGGGATTGGATGCCCAGGAGCGAGGCGCGCGGTGCTCCCGCCGCGAAGTCGCTGGTGCACGGCCTGCCGAAGTTGAGGGTCACCACCGCCGTCGGTGACGGAGAGGTCTGGATGGGGTGGCCTGCGTAGGCGCCCTTCAGGTCCTGGATGAACCAGTAGCCCAGCACCAGGGCGGACAGCGGCGCGGCGGGAGCCTGCTTGAGGAAGTGCACGGTGGGTCCTGGCCTCCACGCGGACCAGCGTAGTCCCCCTTCGCCGGAGGATTCAGGGGATGATGGGGCCCGGATGAAGACCCGAACAGACGAGGCGGACCTCATCCGGACCCTGACGTACCTGGAGGGGCCACGTCCCGGATGCCTGCCCACCCGGCTGGCGAATCCCTTCCACGTGACGCCTCCCGGTCCCTGGGGGCTCCAGGCGGTGGAGGCGCTCCAGCACCGGCTGCGGCAGGACCCTGCCTACCGCGAAGCCCTGTGGCGGCCGACTCGGGGAAAGATGTTCGGCGTGCTGGTGGTCGCGACGCCGGATGGACGGGTGGGCTTCCTGAGCGCGTTCTCCGGGATGCTGGCCGGCACGTGGACCGGGGAGGGCTTCGTGCCGCCGCTGTTCGACCAGGTGGCTCGCGACGCGTTCTGGCCCGCGGGGGAGGCGGAGCTGGCCGCGCTGGAACAACGGCATGCGGAGCTGTGCCGGGACGCCGGGACACTGCGCGCGCGAGGCGCCGTTCATGCGCTCCAGGAAGTGGAAGCTAAACGGGCGGAAGTGGAGCACGTGCGCGCCGAATGCTCCCGGGCCCTGTGGCGGCAGGTGACCCAGGGATATGTCATTCCCAATGCGCGCGGCGAAACCCAGACACTGGCGTCGCTGTTCGCGCCAAAGCCTCCCCCCGGAGGCGCGGGGGACTGCGCGGCGCCCAAGCTCCTGGCATATGCCTTTCGCCAGGGGCTCACGCCGCTCGAGCTCATCGAGTTCTGGTGGGGGGCGCCGCCGCTCGGTGGCCACCGGGAGTCCGGCGCGTACTACCCGGCGTGTGACAACAAATGCGGCACGGTGCTGCCGTACATGTTGCAGGGATTGGAGGTGGAGCTGCCGTCTTCCACCGCGCCCGCCAACGACGGGCCGCGCGTGCTCCATGAGGACCCGTGGCTGCTCGTGGCGGACAAGCCCGTGGGGCTGCCCACGCTTCCCGGACGGCATGCGCCCACGCGCGACTCGGTGCTCGTCCACCTCCAGCCCCGGTTCCCGGACCTGTCCAGCGCCTGGTTCCTCCACGACCTGGAGCCCGAGGCCTCTGGCCTTCTGCTGATCACACGAGACCCCCAGACCCGTGCCGCGCTCCAGCGCCAGTTCTCCCGGAGCGAGGCGGAGCACCGCCACGTCGCTTGGCTCGAGGGCCGCGTGGAGGGAGACGCTGGCATCATCGACCTGCCGCTGCGCTCGACGGCGCACGCCTCCCTGGAGGACTGCGTCGACGCTCGCCACGGCAAGCGGACCGTGAGCACCTGGCGGGTCCTCCGTCGCGAGGCGGCCCGGACCCGGGTGGAATTCATTCCAACGACCCATCTGCCCCACGCGTTGCGTATCCATGCAGCGCATCGGCTGGGGCTGGGAGTTCCCATCGCCGGCGATGCGCGCTTGGGACGAGAGGACGCACGGCTGATGCTCCATGCCGAGGCGCTGGCCTTCGTGCATCCACGCACGGGCGAGCGTCTGGCATTCACATCACCCGCGCCTTTCTGACGCAGGACCGCTGGGATTGTTTGATCAATCCCAGGCCCTGCGGAAACCAAGCGGCAGGGAAGGGCGGGAAGGCCCTTCGTGAACAGACATCCCCATCTTGGAGCGGAACCCCATGACCCACGCACGCAAGAACCCCCGCCGGAACTCCCTCCTCGCAGGCCTCCTGCTGGCCGCGACGGCGCTGACGGGCTGCGGAACAGGCGACATCAATCGCAAATACCAGGGGACGTACGACCTGCAACTCCAGCTCGACAGCGGCGCGAAGCAAGCGCAGGGGAAGCTGGACGTGGGCTTCAACGTCTACAACGACTCCGACGCCGTCGTGACGATGAACGCGCTGAAGTGCTCTCTCTCCGCCAGCTACTCCACCCTCACCGAGCCCGGCGCGGAAGGCGGCAAGGTGGAAGTCGAGTACCTGAGCGACGTGCGCCCCGATCAAGTGCACGCGTGCCCGGTGCCCGCGGAGTTCGGAGAGAACCTCTGGCTGGACTTCCGCCTGGGCCTGGGCCGCGTCGAGAACCACCAGCTCACCATCGACTACAATGGCACCGTGGTGAGGGGCACCTTCGATGAGGTCGCGAACGGCCAGGCCACCCGCGCGGGGACCTTCGGCTACACGTTCCTGGGGGACGAGGTGGAGTTGCCCTGAACCACCGGGCGCAATCCCGACGTCCACCGCGCGACACCCGATGTGGCCTTCGCCGACAGCCACCTCCGGCTCGGGTCGCGGTGGGCGTCGGATGCCATGCACCGGCCCGGACCCCTCCTACCGGGTGATTGCGATATTCCAGCGTTGCGCGCATACCCTGAATTTCGCGAAGCAGGGGGGACGCGGTCGTGCTCAAACTCAAGCCGGAACCGGAACCGGAAGCCTGGATGCCCCTGTCGGGCGACACGGAACGCCACGCCCTGGACCATCCGTGGCCTTCGCCGGAGCAGGGCAGCGTGCGCTTCGTCGTCGGCGACGACTTCTTCCGCCTGGAGCATGACGCCCGGCTGGAGCTGTACCGCGACCTGGCGGAGCGGATGCTCGCCGTCTTCCGCGAGCTCACCCCGCCCGGCGGCTGCCTCTACGCGTTGGACCCGCGGCGCCCCTGCTACCGGCTCGACCCACACGTCCGCTTCGAGGCCGGCGCGACGCTGCAGGAGATGACCGGGCTCTACACGCGCGAGCACATGGAGCAGGTGGAGCGCGGCATCCATCCGCCGTCGTTCGAACCGCGCTGGGCCATGGACGTCCACCCGGCGGGGGACCCTGAACACCTCTTCGCGCCGCCGGACTTCCACTTCGTCTTCGCGGCGCGCTACCGGGTGGGCAACTTCGACGGGCTGGAAGCCCCGGGCCGGGGCCCCATCGAGACGGAGACCTACGAGCTGCTGGGACATCGCCTCATCGCCGCCGTGGACCGCGACCCGCCGGCGCTCTTCCGGCGCGCGCGCAGGCTGGGGCCTGACGACTGAGGTGAACCCGGAACGTCAGGCCGGCCGCGGCACGGTGCGCGGACGGGGCTCACCCTCGTAGTAGAGGCTGGCGCGCCCCTCGCTGTAGACCACGAGCACCCGGTCGTTCTCCTCCAGGAGCCCCGACGTCTTCTGCGTGACCTTGCGGACCAGCGTGTCGAGCTGCGCCGGACCCTGCTTGCTGCTGGCCCGGACCGTGACGACTGGCATTCGGTGTTCCGCTCCTGGTGACCTCCCGCGACGGGCAGAAGGGCGTTTTCGTGTCATAGCCAACGGAACACTTCGTTGACAAGTGCGCCCTGCCACGGTGGATAGGGTCCCATGCTCCACCTCGCTCGCGCCCTGCTGGTCGTCTCGCTTGCCCTGGTCTCCACCTCCGCCGCCGCCCAGTCGCGCGAGGCGGAGGACCTGCGGGGCCACGTGTCGCCCACGCCCGCCTGGCTGCCCCGGGGCGTGTTCCTGGGCACGCAGATCAACAACGGCGCCATCATCCCCAACCTGCGCATCCAGTGGGAGTTCACCATCTTCCAGGACCGCAAGGACGCGTGGATCGCCGTCCTGGAGGGTGGGGTGGGGTGGGCGGCGTCGCTGCCGGAGTCCGCGCTGGAGGGCAGGGGCCTCTACCTGCCGGTGACCTCCTATTATGAGCACACCGCGCAGGTGGGCTTCGGCTACCGCAACCACCTGCCGGGCAAGGTCCACTGGGGCTTCCAGGTGACGGGCGGCCCCACCTTCTATGGCGCCCACTTCACCACCCAGCCCCCGGACCGCCGCGTCGCGGGCACCGTCCAGGGCCGCTTCCAGATTGGCTACCAGCTGCCGCGGGACGTGGGCGTGGGGCTGGCCGCGAGCTACGCGGAGCCCTTCGGCCTGAAGAACCGCAGCTTCGCACGTGACTTCGTGGGTGGCGTGAACATCGGATTTTTCGCGGATTGGCGGTAGAGGCGCGGTACACTCCGTGAGAGCGGCCCCGCCTGCCGGTGCGGGTAGGGTGCCGCGTCCACGTCCATGGCCGAGCTGCTCAGTGCCCACGTCGCGCGCTACCTGCGCAACCGCGAGGAGTTCGAACGGGGCCTCCCCGCAGCGGTCCTCCTCTTCACGCCGCCCCTGAGCGGGGTGACGCCCTCCGACCTGGAGGAGTACCCGCTGCGCACCGTGACGAACGCGGGCCCGCCCACGCTCGGGCAGGACGAACCCGTCGTCTTCCCGCTGCTCAAGTCCCAGGGCAACGCCTTCGGCCGGGGCATCACCGTGGGACGCACGGGCAACAACGACGTCGTCCTGGACGATGGCAGTGTGTCCCGGTTTCACGCGTGGTTTTCGCGGGACACGGGGGATACCGGTTTTCTGCTGACGGATGCGGGCTCGAAGAACGGCTCGTACGTGGCCGGGGGCCGGCTGTTGGCCCGCAAACCCCGGGCGTTGGAGGACGGGATGCGGCTGCGCTTCGGCCAGGTGGAGGTCGGCTTCTACACGGCCGGCGGCTTCACGCGCCTGCTGGCTGTGCGTCTCCAACCCTGAAGCCTTGCCACGTCTTCGGCGGCCTGCGTAACGTGCGGAGTCACCCTCTAGGCATGGATGGGAGCGTTCGCGGTGGCCTTGACCACAGAAGCCTTCGGGCTGACCGATGTCGGCCGGAAACGGCAACACAACGAAGACGCGATGATGGTGGACGCGTCGCTCGGCCTGTTCATGGTCGCCGATGGCATGGGCGGACACGCCGCGGGTGAAGTCGCCAGCGCGCGAGCCACGGAGGTCGTCAAGCAGCACATCGCGGCCAACCGGCACCTGCTCAAGGACCTGGCGCAGAACCCCACCGCGGACAGCCGCTCCGCCGCCGCCGCGCTGGTGGAGGTGGCGGTGCAGCGCGCGTGCGCGGACATCTACCGCACGGCGATGACGGACGCCTCCAAGCGAGGCATGGGCACCACGTTCGTGTGCCTGGCCGTGGGCGGCAACAAGGGCGTCATCGGCCACGTGGGCGACAGCCGCGTGTACCTGGTGCGGCACGGGCAGTGCCACCGGCTCACCGAGGACCACACGCTCGTCGCCGCCCAGCTCAAGGCCGGCACCATCACCAAGGAGCAGGCCGCCACCTCGCAGTACCGCAACGTGATTACGCGCGCGGTGGGCATCCAGGAGTCCGTCCAGGTCGACACGCTCATCGTGGACCTGATGCCCGGCGACGTGTTCCTCCTCTGTTCGGACGGCCTGCACGGCTACGTCGAGGACGAGGAGATATTGCCCCTGGTCGCGGGGCTGCAGCCCGCGGACCTGCCGCGCAAGTTCGTGGAGATCGCCAACGAGCGCGGCGGCAAGGACAACATCACCGCGGTGGTGGTGAAGGTGGCCGGCGACAGCGCGGCGCTCGCCAGCGAGGAGACGAGCGAGGCGCAGTCGCGCATGGAGGCGCTGCGGAAGATCCCGCTCTTCCGCCACCTCACGTACAAGGAACAGACGGCGGTGCTGTCCATCGCCACCACGCGCACCTACCCGGCGGGTCGGGAAATCGTGGTGGAGGGGCAGCCGGGCGAGGAGCTCTTCGTCGTCATCCGGGGCCGGGTGGCCATCGAGAAGAACGGCGTGGAGATCGCGGAGCTGCGCTCGGGCGGCCACTTCGGGGAGATGGGCCTCATCGACAACGCGCCCCGCTCCGCCACCGTGCGCGCCACGGAGCCCACGCGGACCATGGTCATCGCCCGCTCGGACCTGATGGGGCTGATGAAGCGCGAGGCCATCCTCGCGGTGAAGATGCTCTGGAGCTTCGTGCAGGTGCTGAGCGACCGGCTGCGCGCCACCAACTCGGAGCTGAGCGAGGCCCGGCAGGAGCTGGCGGTGGCGCAGGCCATCCAACCGTTCGCCGAGGACTGAAGCAGGGAACCCCAGCGCCCCCCGGGACGTCTTCAACAGGACGCTCTGGAATTTCCCGGGGGAAACCGTCGTTGGGGGGCCGGCCGGCGAGTAATGTCCCGGCCGCGTACACATGCGCAAATGGGTCTTCATCGCGGTGGCCGCCGTGCTGGCCATCACCGCCCTCGTGCTGGGGCCCCGGTGGGGCGCTCCGGCCGCGCGCCCCGGCTCGCCCGTCTCCGCGAATTCCATCCGTCAGGGGATGCCCGCCTTCAACGCCGTGGCGGTGTCGTCCGGCGCGCAGGAGGGGCTGACGCTCACCGGGCGCGTGCTGGACGGCAAGGGCAAGCCGGTGGCGGACGCGGAGGTGTCGCTCGCGGCCTCGGCGGAGCGGACGCTGGCGGACGTGCGCTGCGACGAGTGCGGACTGGCGCTGCTGGCCTGCACCGCGCACGAGACGGCGCTGCACACGCGGGCCTTCTTCGAACAGCAGCAGGGCTTCCTCACGGCGCGCGCCACGGTGCGTACGGACGCGGAGGGGAAGTTCCGCTTCGAACACCTGGCGGGCGTGTCCTTCACCGTCTGGGCGCGCTCGGCGGGCCTGGGCGTGGCGCTCAAGGACCGGGCCGCGCCGGGTGAGGCCGTGGAGCTGTACCTGCCGCCCCTGCGGAGCATCACCGGCACGGTGGTGGATGACTCCGGCCAGCCGAAGCCCGGGGCGCGCGTGCGCGCGGTGTCGCGCAAGGTGCCGCTGCCCTTCGAGGCCGTGGCGGGGGCGGGCGGGGCCTTCACCCTGTCGGGCCTGGGCGAAGGGCCCTTCTACGTGCTCGCGGACGCGGAGGGCTTCCAGCCCGCGGTGGCGCAGCAGGTGGAGGCGGATTCTCAGCCCCTGCGCCTGAAGCTGACGCCGTCGCGCACGCTGGAGGTGCGCGTGACGCGCGACGGGGCGCCTGCGGCGGCGACGGTGCGGCTCAGGGGCGACCACCTGACGCGCGAGGAGCACACGGAGGCGCAGGGCGGGCCGGTGCGCTTCAACGGCCTGTACCCGGACGAGGTGGTGGTGACGGCGGAGGCGCCGGGCTTCGGCTCCGCGCCCCAGACGCTCACGCTGTCGCAGCGGGTGACGCAGGTGACGCTGGTGCTGGAGGCGGCGGGCCGGCTGCTCGTCACGGTGGTGGACGAGGACGGTCAGCCGGTGCCCAACCCGCAGCTGCTCCTGCGCACGGTGGCGGGCGATCTCATCCGCCGCGACGCGGTGCCCACCGGGGCGCTGGCGGAGCTGGGCCCCCTGGCGCCGGGCGAGTACGTGCTGGAGGGGCAGGCGGAGGGCTTCACCGCGGCGCAGCTGCCCGCGCGCGTGACGCAGGGCGAGACGCCGCTGGAGCTGGAGCTGGCGAAGGCCACGGTCATCAGCGGGCAGGTCATCGACGAGTACGGCCGGCCCGCGGCGGGCGTGTCCGTGCTGGTGCAGCCCACCGGCGAGGTGGTGAACGCGGGCGAGGACGGCCGCTTCTCCGCGCAGGTGCCCATGCCCGGGCTCTACACGCTGCACGCGCACCACTCCGAATGGGGCGGCGGCAGCGTGCAGGCGACGGCGCCCGCCACGGACGTGACGCTGTCGCTGGAGGCGAAGGCGGGCGCGGACGTCACCGTGACGAGCGGCGGCCGGCGGGTGGAGGGCGCGGACGTGGTGATGTGGGCGGAGCCGGAGAACATCTTCCGCAGCGACCGTCCCTCGGGACCGGATGGCGTGGTGCCCATGCGCGGGTTGCCGCCGGGGACGTACCAGCTGGTGGCGTCGCATCCGGAGTACCTCCAGTCGGCGCCCCAGTCCGTGACGGTGCAGGACGGGGGGAAGCAGCAGGTGACGGTGGAGCTGGAGGCCGGCGCGCAGCTCACGGGCGACGTGGTGGACGAGGACGGCCAGCCGGTCGTAGGCGCGGCGATGAGCGTGGCGCCGCGCGTGGCGGAGCCGACGCAGTCGGATTCGAGCGGCCACTTCGAGTTCCGCGCGCTGCGGCCGGACCGCACGTACATGGTGGAGGCGCGCCACGCGAGCTACGAGCCGATGGAGCGTCCGCAGGGCAAGCCGGGCGGGCCGCCGGTGCGGGTGAAGATGCGCCGGCGCACGACGTTCCGGGGCCGCGTGGTGGATGACTCCGGCCAGGCGGTGCGCCGCTTCCGCGTGGACGAGCACGACGTGAACAGCCCGGATGGCCGCTTCGAGCTGCCGCTGTCCACGGCGGGCGACCGGCTCATCGTCGCGGTGGACGCGACGGGCTACGAGCCCCAGGTGGTGGATCGCCCGGCGACGCCGCAAGACATGGGCGACATCGTGCTGGTGAAGGCGCCATCGGTGTCCGGCCGCGTGCGTGATGCGTCCGGCGGCGCGGTGCCGGACGCGGTGGTGACGTGCGATGTGTGCGACGGCTCCGTGCTGTCCGGGCCGGACGGCAACTTCACGCTGGCGAGCCCGCCCTTCGTGCCGCGCTTCACGGTGTCCGCGCGCAAGGGCAAGGTGAGCGGGACGGCTGAGGTGCCGCGCGGCAGCACGGCGCCGGTGGAGCTGACCCTCAAGCCCGCGACGCACCTGACGGGCCGGGTGTACTTGGCGGATGGCCAGCCCGCGGCGGGTGCTCAGGTGGAAGGGCTCAACGCGGACCGCAGCGAGTCGGTATCGCTCATCACCGGCGCGGATGGCCGCTACAGCGCGGACCTGTCCCCAGGCAACTACCGCTTCGTGGTGGGCGGGCGCGGGACGGGCCAGCCGGCGGTGGTGGTGCAGGTGGCGGGCACGGACATGACGCTGGACCTGGGACCGGTGCCGGGGTCGGGCTCGGTGACGGTGTTGATCGAGCCGGAGCGGGGCAAGGCGCTGTGGGTGG
>NZ_RAWK01000219.1 GCF_003612165.1 Corallococcus aberystwythensis
CGCCCCTCCCAACCCGGAGGGGATGACGGGGGCTGAACTTTTTCCCCGCTTCCCATCCCGGGCAGGGCCGCGTTGCTTGGCCTTCCAAGGAGATGGACCGCTGGCACGGCCCCTGCTTACATTCGCGCCGAGTGGGGGAGTCGGGGCGTCGGGCTGGAGGTGGAAGATGAACGGCGGACACGAACAAGGGCAGGACAACAACATCCGGCACTGGGATCCAGTGTGCGGCAGGCACCTGGAGGCCCCGGAGGGCCATCCCTCGTCGGAGTACAAGAAGCGCCGGTACTTCTTCTGTTCGGAGGGCTGCCGCACCGCCTTCGAGCGTCAGGCGGAGCGCTTCCGCTTCAACGAACTGGCGCGGGCCGGCGCGCTGATGTCGCCGGGCCGGGTGCGCTGGGGGCTCGCGTAGCTCGGGCCCCGGGACGTACGTCAGGCGGCCTGCCGCACGTCCTTGAGGCGCAGGGACAGCTTGCGCTGGCCCCGGAAGGTGTCGAAGCCGGCCTGGAAGGCCAGGTCCACCGGCCCCTCCACCAGCGACACGCGGTCCGCCATGCCAAAGCCGATGGCGTCCAGCTCCGGCGCGTCCACGAGCGCCAGCTTGAGGTGCCCCGCGCCAGGCACCCCGGACTTCGCGGGCAGCACGCGCGGCCGGGCCTGCTGGCCGCGCAGCACCAGCACCGGCTCCGGGTTGCCCTGACCAAAGGGCCCCAGCTTCTGCAGTGACTCCACCGCGGTCGCGTCCAGGTCGCGGGGGTTCACCACCGCGTCCACGCGGCAGCGCGGAATCAGGTCCTCGGGCGTCAGGCGCTGGAGGGCAATCTTCGCGAAGGCTTCACGGAAGGCGGGCAGCTCCTTCGCGTCGATGGTGAGGCCGGCGGCGTGCTTGTGCCCGCCGTAGCGCATGAGCAGGTCCGAGCAGCCGGTGAGCGCGTCGTACAGGTGGAACGCCTCGATGCTGCGCGCCGAGCCCTTCCCCACCCCGTCCTTCACGCCCACCATCACCGTGGGCCGGTGGTAGCGCTCCACCACGCGCGACGCCACGATGCCGATGACGCCCGGGTGCCAGCCCTCGTCGAAGAGGACCAGCCCGCGCGAGCCCTTGTGCTCCTCCGCCTGAGCCAGCGCCTGCGTGAGGATGCTGCTCTCAATGCCCTGCCGCTCCGCGTTCGCGCGGTCCAACACCTGCGCCAGCGAGCGCGCCGTCTCCACGGAGTCCGCGCACAACAGCTGCAAGCCCAGCGACGCGTCATGCAGGCGGCCCGCGGCGTTGATGCGGGGCCCCAGGCGGAAGCCCACCTGACCCGCGGTGACGGCGGCGTCCGGCTCCATGCCGGCCACCTCCTTCAGCGCGCGGATGCCGGGGCGGCGGCCCTGGGACAGCTCCTGGAGGCCGTGCGCCACGAGGATGCGGTTGGCGCCGGTGAGCGGCACCACGTCCGCCACGGTGGCCAGCGCCACCAGGTCCATCAGCGCCTTGAGGTTGGGCTCCTTGCGCGTGGCGAAGAAGCCGTCGTCGCGCAGCCGCTTGCGCAGGCCCATGCACAGGTTGAAGGCCACGCCCGCGGCGCACAGCACCTTCGTGGGGTACTCGCAGCCGGGCTGGTGCGGGTTGAGCACCGCGGTGGCGGGCGGCAGCGTGGGTGGCACCGTGTGGTGGTCCACCACCACGACCTCCAGGCCCAGCTCCTTCGCGCGGGCAATCTCCGCCACGGAGGTGATGCCGCAGTCCAGCGTCACCAGGAGGCGCGTGCCGTCCTGCGCGATGCGCTCCACCGCGCCCAGGTTGAGCCCGTAGCCCTCGTCCAGCCGGTGCGGGATGTACGTGGCGGGCGTGGCGCCCAGCTCCTTGAGGAACAGGTACATGAGCGACGTGGAGGACACGCCGTCCACGTCGTAGTCCCCGTAGAGCGTCACCTTCTCCTTGAGCCGCACCGCGCGCAGCACGCGCTCCACCGCGGCGCCCATGCCCTTCATCCGGAACGGGTCCGGCAGGTCCGCCAACCGGTCCGACAGGAAGGCCGACGCCGCCTCCGGCGTGCGGTAGCCCCGGTGGAGCAACACCCTCGCCGCCAACGGGTGCAGCGACAGCTCACCCGCAAGCGAACCGACCTCCTGCTCGACGACATCTGGAAGCAACCACCGCATGGAGGAGGACAGTACCTCAGACGTCCGACCAAGGCAGTCCAACCCGTCCACTCACACCACCCTCCTGTACGCGTGTTCAGCCGTGCGCTCGGCTGCCTCCCTGCTGCCAACCTGCACGGCGGGTACGCGGTGGTCAGCTTGAGTGCACACCCGTGGACGGGGAGGTCCGCATGCTTCGCAACTTTCTCCAGGGCGGTGCCCTGATGGCCGTCGTGTTGTGCGCGGGGCCCGCGCTCGCGCAGAAGAAGCAGGGAGACGTGAACGTCTTCCTGCGCGGCGGTATCGGTGACTACACGGGCGACCTGGGCGACCTGTCCAGCACCGGTCCGCTGTGGGGCCTGACGCTCAACCTCCAGCCCACTACCTTCCTCGGCTTCGAGGTCGGCTACGAGGGCTCGCAGAACAAGGTCGCCGACACGCGCCTCTTCGACGCGCCCTCGCTCGTGCGCAACGGAGGCAGCGCGCTCGTGAAGGTGTCGCCGCCCTTCCTCACCGCGGTGCGCCCCTTCGCGGGCGTGGGCCTGGGCCTGTCCTACGTGGACGTGCGCGGCGCGGGCGCGGGGCTCTACGACAGTGACTTGATGGAGGAGATACCGCTCGCGGTGGGCCTGGAGTTCAACACCGGCGGGCTGACGGCCGGCGTGCGCGGCACGTACCGCGTCCTCATCGACCAGGACTTCGCGACCGCCACCAGCACGGACGATGCGGGCGGTGGCCTCATGGACGCGTCGCTCACGCTGGGCGCGCGCTTCTAGGCGGACAAAAGCGAAGGGCCCACGCTCCCACGAATGGGAGGAGGGCCCTCGTTGCTTCAAGGCACCAGACGGCTAAGCCGTCTTCGGCTCCTGCTTCGCGCCGCCGGAGTGCCCCTCGCGGGAGTGCGAGCGCTCCTCCAGCCAGATGACCACCGGGCTGGCGATGTACACGGACGAGTACGTGCCCACGAGGATGCCCACCAGCATCGCCATGGCGAAGTCGAAGATCTCGCCCACGCCGAAGATGAGCAGACCGATGAGCGACAGCGCCGTCACGCCGGAGGTCAGGATGGTGCGGCCCAGCGTGTCGTTGACGGCGATGTTGATGATCTCCGCCAGCGGCTTGCCCTTGTACTTCACCATGTCCTCACGGATGCGGTCGTAGATGACGATGGTGTCGTTCACCGAGTAGCCCACGATGGTGAGCAGCGCGGCGATGGACGTGAGGTTGAACTCGCGCCGGCTCACCAGGTAGTAGCCCGCCACCATGATGACGTCGTGCACCATGGCGAGCAGCGCGCCGGGGCCGAACTTGAAGTCGAAGCGGAACGCCACGTAGATGAGGATGGCGATCATGGAATACACCAGCGCCATGATGCCGCGGTTGCGCAGCTGCTTGCCCACCTGCGGGCCCACGTAGTCCACGCGGCGCTGCTCGAAGTTGGGCTTGTCCAGGCCCGCGCTCAGCGCGCCGAACACCTTGTCCGCCATGCCGCTCGCGACGACCTGGTAGTCGTAGCCGGTGCCGCCCTGGTTCGCGCCCAGGTCACGCACCTCCTGCACGCCGATGCCCGCGCCCTCGACGGCCTTCTTCACGGCCTCCGCGGACAGGGGCTGCATGGAGCGGAAGTTCACGATGCCGTTCGCCATGTCAGCGTAGACGTTGCGCGTCTCGCCCAGGCCCTGGATGGCCGTCTTCGCGCGCTCGGCGTTCTCCTCGGTGAGCTGCGTGACGCCGCCCATGCGCAGGAGGAAGGAGTTCTCCTCGGCCGCGCCCACGCCCTGGACGCTGACGTCGTGAAGGCCACCAGCCTGGGCCTTCTCACGCACCTGCTCCGCGGTGGTGGGCGTGTTGTACTTCAGCTCCACCACCGTGCCGCCGGCGAAGTCCACGCCGAAGTTGAACCCCACCGCGGCGATGCCGACGATGATGGCCAGGTTGATGAGCGTGGAGATGAAGAGCGCCGGCTTGCGCTTGCTGATGAAGTCGATGTTCGTCTTGTGCTTGAGAATCTGCATGGCGGATTTCCCGGGTCGGCTGGGGGCCGGTTAGACGGACACCGACTGCGCGTTGCGGCCGTGGACGAAGTAGGTCGTGATGACGCGGGTCACGACGATGGACGTGAACAGCGACGCCAGCAGGCCCACGATGAGCGTGGTGGCGAAGCCGCGGACCGGGCCCGTTCCCGTGAAGAACAGGATGAAGCCCGCGATGAGCGTCGTCACGTGCGCGTCGAAGATGGTCCAGAAGGCGCGGTCGTAGCCCTGGTCCACCGCCGCGCGCGCGGACTTGCCGTGGGACAGCTCCTCGCGGATGCGCTCGTTGATGAGCACGTTCGCGTCCACCGCGATGCCCAGCGTGAGCACGAAGCCCGCGATGCCCGGCAGCGTCAGCGTGGCGTTGAAGAACGCAAGGCCGGCCAGGATGAGCAGGCCGTTGAGCAGGAGCGCCACGTCCGCGATGAGGCCGGACTTGCGGTAGTAGACCGCCATGAAGACGATGACGAGCGCCAGGCCCACCAGCGCGGCCAGGCTGCCCTTCTTGATGAGCTCGTCGCCCAGCGTCGCGCCCACCTGACGGATTTCGCCCACCGTCACCGGCGCGGGCAGCGCACCGGCCTTGAGCACCAGCGCCAGCGTCTGCGCCTCGCCCAGCCACTCCTCGAAGCTGCGCCCGCTGGCGCGGCCCATGGTGATGCGCGCGCGGCCGCCGCCAATCTTCTCGTTGATGCGCGGGGCGGTGTGCACGTTGTCGTCCAGCACGATGGCCATCCGGCGGCCCACGGCGGCCTCGGTGAGCTTCTCGAACTCACGCGAACCGGCCGGGTCGAACGCGATGTTCACCTCCGGCTCGTTCATCTGGCTGACGGACGCGTCCGCGCCCGCCAGGCTCTCACCCGTGAGCGGAACGTTCTTGTCCAGCAGGTAGCTGCGGTACGCGATGCAGTCGTTCTTCTTCACCGGGCTCGGCACGCACTCGGTGACGACGTCGCGGCCTTCCGGCGCCTTGTCCTTCGCGTACGCGAGCAGCGCCTCGCGGTTGGGCGAGGACAGCTGCGGGAAGCCCTCGTCCTCCACCAGGGTGATGTTGCTCTCCGCCGGGGGCGGGTTCTGCTGGAACATCTGCGCGAACACCTGGGGGTTGGTGTCGTCCACCATCCGGAACTCCAGCTGCGCGGTGGTGCCCACCAGCTCCTTGGCCTGCTCCGGGTTGCTGCGGCCGGGCAGCGAGATCTGGATGGAGTCCGTGCCCAGCTTGCGCACGTCCACTTCCGCCACGCCCCACTTGTCGATGCGGCGGCGGATGACGAGCATGGCCTGGTCCACGGCCTCGTCACGGAAGCGGTTCACCTGGCCCTCGTCCGGCTTGAGCACCAGCGTGCCGCCGTTGCGCGACTCCAGGGAGAAGTCCGTGAAGGTGGCCAGGACCTCCTTCTGGATGGCGTCCATGGTCGCCGGGTCCTTCGCGGTCAGCGTCAGCTGCAGCCGCTCCGGATCCGTGTCCGCCGTCACCTCGCCCAGCTTCTTGTCGTTGACGTAGGTGGCGATCTGCGTCCCGCGGCGCTCGGTGCGCTTCTGCAGGGCCGTCTTGGTGTCCACCCGCATCACCATGTGGATGCCGCCCTGCAGGTCCAGCCCCAGGTTGAGGCGGTACTTCGCGGGGGGCGCCCACGCGGGCAGCCGCTGCTCCAGCACGGCGATGTTGTTGCGCTCGGCGCGGTCCAACACCACCAGCGAGTAGTACGTCGGGACGAGGAACCACAGCGTTCCCAGCGTCACCGCGACAATCATTCCGAACTTCCACCACCAGCCGCGGTCCATTACTTCTCCTCCTTCTTCTCAGCGGGGGCAGCCGCCGGGGCGCCCGCCACTGGAACGGTACCCTTCGCACTGACAGCCGTCTTGAGCACGCGCACGCGCACCCCGCTGGCGATTTCCAGCGTCACCGTGGAGTCGTCCACCTGGTGGATGCGTCCGAGGATGCCGCCAGACGTCACGACGTCATCGCCCTTCTTCAGCCCCGCGAGCAGGTTGCGGTGCTCCTTGAGCTGCTTCTGCTGGGGGCGGATCATCACGAAGTACATGATGGCCACCAGCACTGCGAGGAAGCCGAAGGTCCCCAGGGGGGAACCGGCCCCGGCCTGCGCGAGAATCAGGAAACTGTCAGCCACGTACTGCCTCGTCTGAAAGGGAGGACTCGGAAACGCGGCCCCGACCCGGCGTACGGGTGGGGGCAAAACATCCGAAAGGGTGGCCTCTTAGCAAGGGCGCCCCATGTGAGCAAGTGAACGCCGGAAGCGCGGTAATCCCGTTGCCCGCTCACCGGCCGCCTTTGCGTTCGGCCTCCTGCGCCACGGCCTTCTGCCGGAAGTCCCGGGCGAACGCGGCGAAGCGGTCCTCGGAGATGGCGCGGCGCACCTGGGCCATCAGGTCCAGGAAGTAGTGCAGGTTGTGCAGCGTGTTGAGCCGCATCGCCAGGATTTCCCCTGCGGCGAAGAGGTGCCGCAGGTAGGAGCGGCTGAACGTGCGGCAGGTATAGCAGGAGCACGCCGGGTCCACCGGGCGGGGGTCCCTGGCGTAGGCCGCGTTGCGGATGACCAGCTTGCCCTCCGAGGTGAAGAGCAGGCCGTTGCGCGCGCACCGGGTGGGCAGCACGCAGTCGAACATGTCCACGCCCTGCTCCACGCACGTCACCAGGTCCAGCGGGGTGCCCACGCCCATGAGGTAGCGAGGCTTGTCCCGGGGCAGGAGCGGCGCCGAGTACGCCACACCCGCGTGCATCGCCTCCGGGGCCTCGCCCACGGAGTAGCCGCCCAGCGCGTAGCCGGGCAGGTCCACCGCGCAGATCTCCTCCGCGTGGCGCTTGCGCAGGTCCTCGTGGAGGCCGCCCTGCACGATGCCGAAGAGCGACGAGCGCTCGCGGCTCCACGCCTTCACGCACCGGTGCAGCCAGCGCGTGGTGCGGGCCAGGGACTTCTCCAGGTAGGCCCGGTCCTCGGTGGACGGGGGGCATTCATCGAACGCCATGATGACGTCCGCGCCCAGCGTCTCCTGGATTTCAATGGAGCGCTCCGGCGACAGCGAGTGCCGCGACCCGTCCAGGTGCGACTGGAACGCGGCGCCCTCCTCGGTGATCTTCCGCTTCTCCGACAGGCTGAACACCTGGAAGCCACCGCTGTCGGTGAGCATGGGCCGGTCCCAGGAGATGAAGCGGTGCAGGCCGCCCATCTCCCCGATGAGCGGCTCTCCGGGGCGGAGCATCAGGTGGTAGGTGTTGCCCAGGATGATCTGCGCATCCAGGGTCTTCAGGTCGTCCGGACCCACGCCCTTGACGCTGCCCACGGTGCCCACGGGCATGAAGATGGGCGTCTCGATGGGGCCATGCGGCGTGTGCAGCCGGCCGCGGCGCGCCTTGGTGCCGCTGGTGTCCTCGTGCAACAGCTCGAAGCGCACCAGCCCCGGGGGCACGCGGGTATCGCCCTTCTCCTTGCGCTGCTCGTCGACCACGGCACTCACTCCTTCACCAACATGGCATCGCCGTAACTGAAGAACCGGTAGCCCGCGCGCACGGCCTCCTGGTACGCGGCGAGCGTGCGCTCGCGGCCCAGGAGCGCGCTCACCAGCATCACCAGCGTGGAGCGCGGCAGGTGGAAGTTCGTGAGGAGCACGTCCACCTGGCGGAAGACATAGCCGGGCCGGATGAACATCGCCGTCTCGCCGGGACCGCTCTTGAGCTTGCCCGTGTCCGGGTCGGTGGCGGACTCCAGCGTGCGCACCACGGTAGTGCCCACGGCGACCACGCGGCGCCCTTCGGCCTTCGCGGCGTTCACGGCGGCGGCGGTGGCCTCTGGCACGGTGAAGCGCTCCGGGTGCATGTGGTGCTTGTCCAGCACCTCCTCACGCACGGGGAGGAAGGTGCCGGGCCCCACGTCGAGCGTCACCTCCGCGCGCTGCACGCCCTTCGCCGCGAGCTTCGCGAAGACCTCGGGCGTGAAGTGCAGACCCGCGGTGGGAGCAGCCACGGCGCCAGAGGCCCGGGCGTACACGGTCTGGTAGCGCTCGGCGTCAGCGGCCTCGGGCTCCCGGGTGATGTACGGAGGCAGTGGCAGGCGGCCCGCCGCGTCCAGGAGGCTGGCGAGCGAGGCGCCCGGCGCCGCGTGGAAGCGCACCCGGTACTCCCCTCCCCCCAGGGCCTCCAGGATTTCGGCGGACAGGCCCCCCGCGAAGGTGACGGACTGGCCGGGCTTGAGCCCCTTGGACGCCTGCCCCAGGCAGACCCACTCCAGGGACTCGGGCGCGCCACCCAGCGCCGCGGAGGTGAGCGTGGCCGTCGCGGCGGGCCGGACGACCAGCAGCTCCACGCGGCCGCCGGTGCCGCTCTTCTGGCCCAGCAGGCGCGCGGGGATGACGCGCGCGTCGTTGAGGACGAGCAGGTCGCCCTCGCGCAGCAGGTCCACGAGGCCGGTGAAGTGCTGGTGGCTCCAGGCGCCGGTGGCGCGGCTGACGACCATCAGGCGCGACGCGTCCCGGTGGGCCAGCGGAGCCTGGGCGATCTGCGCCTCGGGGAGCTCGAAATCGTAGTCGGAGAGGAGGGACGACACGGGGTTGGCGCTTGTAGCAGCCCCCGCGCCCTCACGGAACCGGCGAGGGCGTCAGTAGAGCTGCTGGAACTCGGCGCCAGGGTAGTAGTGGGAAAGGATTTCCCGGTACGCCTTGCCCTGGTCGGCGAAGGCCTTGGCGCCCCACTGGCACAGTCCTGCCCCATGGCCGAAGCCACGCCCGGTGAACACGTAGTTCTTGCCGGAGGCTTCCACGTCGAAGTCCAGGCTCTTGAGGCGCGTGTAGCCCAGCTTGCGGCGGAACTGCACGCCGTCCACCACGGTGCCATCCGCCAGCGCCACGCGGGTCACCCGGTGCGTGGCCGTGCGGCCGGTGACGCGCATGCCGTCCGGCGGGGACTTCAGCGCCTTGCGCAGCTCCGCCTCGGAAAGGGTCGCGGTCCAGCGGCTGGCGGGCAGCTTGCCGCAGGGGCAGCCGACGGGCTGCAGGTACGGCAGGTTCCGCTGGAGGGCGTCCTGACCGGACTCGGTGTGCCCGCCGCAAGAGGCGTGGAAGTACGCCTCGATGGGGGCCAGGTCGTACGTGAGCACCTCGCCCCGCGTGGCCTCCACGGCGGCGCGAGTCTTGGCGTCCTCGCGGTTCACGCCGCCATACACCTGGTGGAGCACGCTGCTGCCCATGTGGAAGGCGGCTCCGTACGCGTCGAGCTTCTTCTGCAGCGCGTACGTCCGCGCGGCCACGGCCTGGGCCTTGAGGGCCTCCAGGGGGAAGGACACGGGCATCTCGCTGCCGAGCACCGCCGCGAGGTAGTCCTCCAGGGGGATGACGTTGATGAGCTGGAGGCTGTTCTTGAAGAGCCGCACGACGACGTCACCGCGCACCTGCGCGCTGCCTGCCTTGAGGGGCTCGTTGCCGGGGCCGCCCGCGTCGGTGGCCTCCATGCCGCCGCGAAAGCGGATGGCCTCTCCGATGACCGGCGCTCCGTTGACCTCCAGCTTGCCGTTGCGGCGGCGTACGGTGGCCTGTCCCGCGCTGATGGCGACGAAGGTGCCGTCCTCGGCATCGGGTCCGAAGCCCAGGCCCCGGCCGCTCACGCGGACCTCGTCGCCGGGGTCATCCATGGCAATGCGCATCGTCTCCACGGCGAACGCCCGCGACGACGCGAGCAGGAGCAGCAGCAGTGCCACACGTTGCAACATGGTCGAACAGTGTAGGGGCGGAGCGATCCGCCTCAAGAAATCGGCCAGGCGCCAGGGCATGCCCACGGTAGGAGCCCGCGAAAACCCCAGGCGGATGCCGCAGAATGGAGCCCAGTGACCGCCTCCGTCCCCGATGCCGCCCGCCTGTCCCCCGAGGCCCTCGTCGCGGCCCTGCGCGAGCTGGAGCCCCGCACGGCCGCCGTGTTGATCCGCCGGCTCGTGGAGCGCCGCCCGCTGACGGAGTGCGCGGCCTGGTACGGAAACTCGAGAGACGCCTTCTCCGTGCTCCTCCTCCGTTCCGCGCTGGCCCTGGCCCATCAGCTGGGGCTGTCCGTGAGGCCCCCGGAAAGTCCCGAGGAAGCCACCGCCTGGGAGCGCATGCTGGCCGTGGCCGTGGAGAAGGACACCGCGCCCGTGCCGGTGCCACTCGCCCCCATCGCCTGGCTGTGCCGGCGGATGCATGAGCTGGGGCCGGACGTGGAAGCCGCGCTGGCCCGGGCCGCGGCAGCTGACGCGGAAAGCCCCGGAAGGGCGCGGGAGGAATGGCTGCGGAGGCTGGCCGTGGCCGCGCTCCTGGCCCTCACGGCGTGGCTCTACTGGAGCCGTCCGCCAGAACCCGAGCCCCGCCCAGAACGCCGCATGCGCTCCCCCGAGCGCCGCTGACTGGACGCGGCCATGAACGGGCGCGTATGGGTAGGACCATGCGAGCGACCCGGTCATGGCTGGCCCTCCTCACGGCGGCAATCGCGCTGGCGGGCTGCGCGAAGCACGTGGACACCCGGGTGGCCGGGAGCGACGACGCGGCCCTCGACGGCATCGAGGCGCGCCTCGACGAACTCCGGGCCCGCGAGCAGGGAGACGACCTGACGTGCGCGCAGCGATGCGACGTCTCCGCGAAGACGTGCGCCACGGCGGAAGAGCTCTGCGGCCTCGTGGAGCAGCAGTCGGACCGGGATGACCTCCCGCCGCGCTGCGCCAGGGCCCGTGAGCAATGCGCGGGCGCGGGCGACGGCTGCACGCGGTGTCAGACGCCCTGAAGAACCGGGTCATGCGTCGGCTCTGACTCCGTGTCTATGATGGCCGGAGTAAGGAGCCTCCCCATGACCACCCGTCTCTCGTTGATGCTCGCTGCCTCGTCGCTCGTGCTGGCGACCCCTGCCCTCGCGGAGGAGGAAGGCCTCACGCCGGAGAAGGTGGCGGCCATCCAGCGCGATGAGGCCGCGGCCCAGGCGAAGGTGAACACCGAGTACGGCAACCGGAAGCCGTCTGAGATGAGCAACGCGGAGCGCGGCCAGTCCATCCGCGACCAGCAGACGGAAGCCGCCAAGGTCATGGAGAAGCACGGCGTCTCCGCGAAGGAGTACGCCACCTATACGGCCCGGATGAAGCCCGACGACACCCAGCGCGTCGCCAACGAGGCCAAGCGGCTCGACGACAAGGCCAAGGCGGAGAAGGAAGCCGAGGCGAAGAAGCGCAAGGGCGACGGAGAGGTCCACATCCAGCAGGGCTTCAGCGACTCGGACCCCGTGGAGATGGAGTCCGAGGAGGGCGCGGAGCCCGTCGTCGACGTCGACAGCAACCTGGAGAGCGCCCCGGTCGTGGAGACGGGCGGCGACACCGCCGGCCCGCCAACGAAGTCCATCAGCCGGAAGGCCTCCAAGTCGGGCTCACGTCGCGGCAGGTAGCACCGTCGCGACGCCTGGGACACCCGGAGTCTTCAGCGGACCCGGGGGCCCGGCTCTCGCGACCGCGCCTGCCACACCTCGTCGTACGGGCAGGAGCAGTCCGTCTCCTCCGGCTCCGGGTACGCGTAGGTCTGGCCCTTGTAGTTGCGGAACAGGGTCTCCCGCTCTCCCCGCTCGATGACGTAGTCGGGCTGGAGGGTGACCTTCCCTCCCCCACCCGGCAGGTCCACCGCGAGGTGCGGCACCGCGAGCCCGCTGGTGTGCCCGCGAAGCTGCTGGAGGATCTCCAGCCCCTTGGCGATGGGCGTGCGCAGGTGTTCGCACCCTTCCGCGACGTCCATCTGGTGCAGGTAGTACGGGCGCACGCGGCTGCGCAGGAGCACATGCGACAGCTCCTTGATGATGCGCGCATCCGAGTTGAGCTGCCGCATCAGCACGGCCTGGTTCTCCACCGGCACGCCATGGTCCACCAGCCGCTCGCACGCCTCACGGGCCTCGGGCGTCACTTCCTTCGGGTGGTTGAAGTGGGTGATGACGTAGACGGGCGCGTAGCGGCGCAGCAGGCGCGCCAGCGAGTCGGTGACACGCATGGGCAGCACCACCGGCACGCGCGTCCCGATGCGGATCATCTCCACGTGAGGAATCTCGCTGAGCGGCGCGAGCAGCGACTCCAGCCGCTCCTCGCTCAGGAGGAACGGGTCGCCTCCAGAGATGAGCACGTCGCGCACCTCGGGGTGGTTGCGCACGTAGTCGATGCCACGGCGCATCTGGTCCTTGGTGAGCTCCGCCTCGCCGCCCTTGGTGATGCGCCGCCGCGTGCAGTGGCGGCAGTAGACCGAGCACGTATCGATGGCCAGGAACAGCACCCGGTCCGGATACTTGTGGACGATGCACTCCTCGGGGCGCGTCTTGTCCTCGCCGAGCGGATCCTCCAGCTCCCCCGGCCGCACCCGCGCCTCCGCGCGCACCGGAATGGACTGCATGCGCACCGGACACGACTCGTGCTCCGGGTCGATGAGGGACAGGTAGTACGGGCTGATGCCAATCCGGAACAGCGAGGACGTCTCCTGCACCCCGGCGCGCTCCTCCGGGGTCAGGCGCACGTAGCGCTCCAGCTGCTCCAGGTTGCGCACCGAGTGGCGCTGCTGCCAACGCCAATCCATCCACTCCGCGTCGGTCGCGGAGGGGAACAACCGGGCCCGCCCCTCGGCACTGAGCGAGGGACGGGGCGACGACAGGGGCGCCGTCGCGCCCGCGGAGGAGTCCATCACGCAGCCTTGGGCTGATCCCGCCACCACGCCTGGCCCGACTCCGGCAGCGTGTCGATGGGATCGAAGTACTCGTACTTCCGCTCGAGTGCGTCGGCGTCGTTCGCTTCCACGCTCGTGCGGTAGTTCTTGGTCCAGTAGGAGATGCCGCGCTCGCGGTCGTACTCCGACACCTGGTGGATCCAGCGCTTCCCCACGAACGGCACGTCACAGACGATGCGCGGCGTGGCGAAGCCCGGCATGTAGCCCATGATGTCGTGCTGGAGCTTCTGTGCCTGCGCCACCGACAGCCGCCAATGCTCGCTGTTGGGGATCATGTCGCACATGTAGAAGTAGTACGGCAGGATCTTCGCGTGGTCGAGCAGCGTGAAGCATAGGTCCAACAGCGCCTTGGGGCTGTCGTTCACGCCACGCAAGAGCACGCCCTGGTTGCGCACGTCGCGGAAGCCCATGTCGAGCAGCTTGCGCACCGCCTTGCCCACCAGCGGCGTGAGCTGCTGCGCGTGGTTGACGTGCGTGTGCAGCGCCAGGTCCACACCGCGATCCACGGCCTTCTTCGCCAGCCGGTCCAGCCCCGCCAGGACGCTGTCCTGGAGGAAGTGCTGCGGCAGGGCCATGAGCCCCTTGGACGCCAGGCGGATGTCACGGATGTTCGGGATGTCCATCAGCGCGCTGACGAACGGTTCCAGCGCCTGGATGGGCAGGTTCGCGATGTCGCCGCCGGACACCACCACGTCGCGCACGGTGGGCGTGCGGCGCAGGTAGTCCAGCATCTGCTCGTAGCGCTCCTTCTGCCCGGTCGCGAACTTGTGCTTGGACACCTGCGGGACGTCGTTGCCCACCAGGTCCATGCGCGTGCAGTGGCCGCAGTACTGCGGGCACGTGGGCAGCATCTCCGCCAGCACCTTCGTCGGGTAGCGGTGCGTCAGGCCCTCGACGACCCACATGTCCGCTTCGTGGAGGCTGTCACGGCTGGCGCGCGGGTGGTTGGCCCAGTCCGTGCGGCGGTCGGCGAGCGCCGGCAACATGTACTTGCGGACCGGGTCGTTCCACAGGTCCTCCAGGTTCATGGTGTTGAGCATCTGGGGCGGGACGAGGATGGACATCGTCGCCCGCTCCTTCTGGTCCAACTCCATGCTCACGGCCAGGTCGTCCGGCAGCAGCGCCCCGAGCGTCGCCCGCAGTTCGCGCAGGTTCTTGACGGTGTGCTTGCGCTGCCACACCGAGCTTTCCCACTCGGCCTCGGTGACGTCCTTGTAGCCCGGGATGCGCCGCCAGTCGGGCTCCACGAACTCCTTGCGAAGTGGATACGTGAACGGCTGCTGCGCGGGGCCAGCGTCGGGCTTGCCTCGAGTGGACGTCGTGCTCATGGACACATCACCTCAACGTAAGGAGCGTCTTGGGCGAGGCGTCATAGCCTGCCCTCCGCATCCCTGCTCAACAATCGCCGGGGGCACAAGATGCCCCATGGCGCAGTGCGTCCGTTCAGTTCACCGGGACGTTGATGAGCTTGGCCACACCCTCCGCCTCGATGACCACCACCTGGGGCTTGGTCGCCTTGCCGTTGAGCTTGAAGAAGACCTTGCGCTTGCCCACCGGCAGCGTCAGCGGATTGCCCAGCGGCACGGGGCTCACCCGACCCGTGTTCTTCCCATCCACCCAGATTTGGGCGCCCGCCGGTGACGTGCTGCAGGCGAACTTGCCCATCGCTGCTGCGGCGGGCTTCGGCTTCGGCTCCGGAGGAGGCTTCGGAGTTGGCGCCACGGCCACGGGCGGCGGCTTCGGCTTCGGCTCTGGAGGCGTGGGCTTCGGCTTCGGTTCAGGCGGCGGAGCTTCGGCCACCATGTCCACGGAGACACGCACCTCGGTGTCACCGTTGGACGTGAAGTCGCCGGAGAACGGCTTGTAGCCGGCGCGCTTCGCCGTGAAGGTGTACGTCTTGCCCATCTCCAGGTCGCCGAGCTTCGCCCCGGGCAGCTTGCCCAGGGACTTGCCGTTGACGGTGATCTCCGCGCCCTCCTGTCCTTCAAACAGGGCGGTGAACACCTTCGGCGCTGCGGGCTTCTCCGGGGGAGGCTCCGGCGTCGTGGGCGGCGGCGTATTGTCCACCACCACCGGGGGCGGCGTGGAAGGCTGTTCCTTGGGCTCTGGAGGCTTGGGCTCCTGAGGCTTCGGAGTCGGCGCCTCCACCTTCAGGCTGAGGAGGATGGGGGCCGCGGCCTGTCCGGCGGTGACCTCGATCTGCTGCGTCACGGGCTGATAGCCCGGAGCCGAGGCGGTCACGTTGTGTGGCCCGGCGGAGAGCTCGATAACCTGGTTGGCGTTCACCACCTCCCCGTCCACGAGGACGGTGGCCCCCACGGGCGCGACGAAGTTCACGGAGCCTGTGGACGCGCCACGGACCACGAAGATCACCCCTACGATGAGGAGCAGGGCGACGCCCGCGGCCACGCCGATGATGGCGGGCTTGGGCAGCGGCTTCTTCGGCCCGGCGGGTGCCTTGGCCTTGGCCTCGACCTTGGAGGCCGGGGCCGGCTTCGCCATCTTGGAAGCCTTCTGGGGGATGGTCGCCGGCCCGTCGGCCTCGTCGTCGTAGGGCGGCTCTTCGGCGTCCTGACCCTCGTCCCCGTAGTCCTCCTGGCCGTCGCGGTCGAACTCGTCGCCCTGGTCGTCGTAGGCGCCTTCCGGGTCCTCCTCCTCGGCCGCCTGGGAGCGAAAGCCGTTGTGGCGGGAGCCCACGGGGACGGTGATGTTGCCCGTGGTCTCCTCTTCCTCGGGATCCAGCACCGGTGCTGCCGAGCCACCGCGCGAGCGCGAAGGCGGCGCCGTCGGCGCCGGGCCAATCATGGTCGCGCCCGCGTAGGCCTCGCCCTCTTCATCCCCGATGATGACCTGGGACTTGGGGCCGCTCTTGCCCTTGCCGCGAGGGCCTTCGTCCTGAGCGTAGGGAGAGGCGCTCGTGTGATGCCCGGCCCGGTCGATGGGGTTCTCCGAACGGCCGGTGATGCTGTCGTCCACGACGACGCTACTGTCGGCGATCCGCGTCTCCGGAGCCCGGAACGTGTGGGTAGAGTCGACGATCTGCGTCTTGTCCGCGGCGCCGTCCATCTCCGCCAGTTCTTCAGCGGAAGGAGGCGGGATGTAGCCAGGCGCGGGCTGGGCGGGCGCCGTGGAAGCGCGGCCCACGGGAGAGCCGGAGGCCGAAGGCGCGGGAGACTTCTTCTGCGCCGTCGCACGGGGCGGCGCGGCCGGAGGCGGAACCGTCACTCCCGAATGCTCGATCTGGTCCGGACGCTCGACGGAGGCGTAGCGCTCCATCTTCTCTGCCTCGCGGAGCATGTCCTCGGCGAAGGCCTCCTTCATGAAGCCGGACAGGTGCTTCGACGAGTAGATGGCGTCCCCGGCGAGGAGGAAGCGCATCAGGTCTTCCTGGAGGTCCGACGCCCACTGGTAGCGGTCCTCGGGCTCGCGCGCGAGCGCCTTGAGGACGACCTTCTCCAGGCCCGAGGAGATGTTCGGATTGAACTCGCGCGGCAGCGGGATGTCCGCATTGCGCACCTTCTCCAGCGTGGAGAAGTCCGACTCGCCCACGAAGAGCTTCTCGCCCGTGAGCATCTCGTAGAGCAGCACGCCGACCGCGAAGATGTCGCTGCGCCGGTCGATGGGCATGCCCCGGACCTGCTCCGGGCTCATGTAGCCGAACTTCCCCTTGAGGATGCCGGCCTGCGTCTTCTGCGAACGGTTGGCGGCCTTGGCGATGCCAAAGTCGATGATCTTCACCTCGCCTTCGTACGAGACGAGGATGTTCTGCGGAGACACGTCGCGGTGGATGATGTGCAGGTCCTGGCCGCGCGCGTCCTTCTTGCGGTGGGCGTAGTCCAGGCCCTCACACATCTTGGAGACGATGAACACCGCTTGTGCGGTGGGCATGATCTCCTTGCGGCGACGGTAGCGCTCGAGGAGCGTGCGGACGTCACGGCCCGCCACGTACTCCATGGCGATGAAGTACGCGTCCTCATGCTTCCCGAGCTCGTGGATGTGCACGATGTTGGCGTGGTTCAGCTGAACGCTGATCCGCGCCTCGTCGATGAACATCGTGATGAACTCGTCGTCCTCCGCCATCGTCGGAAGGATCTTCTTGATGGCGAGGATGCGCTCGAAGCCTTCGACGCCAAAAGCCTTCGCGATGAAGACCTCGGCCATTCCGCCGACGTTGACGCGCTCGAGGAGCAGGTACTTCCCAAAGAAGGTCGGCTTCTTCATCTCGCGGGGCTGCCCGGCGCCGGCGAGTACGGACCGCGGCAGGCGGTGCGCAGACCGGGGGGAGCAGAGACTCTAGATCCAGTGGGAACGCGGGTCAAACATCCACGATGAAGCGATTCCCCAAGGAATCCGAGAACTTGGCGTCTTGTTGTCGCAAAAACCGACCCACTCGCCTTCTCATGTAGGCCCAAGCGCGAGCGTCAGGCCGCTTCGAGCGCGCATTCTCGGCGCCCATCAGGCTCAATCGCACCACGGTTCCGGGCACCCTGAGCCCCCAGCGAGCACGCATCAGCGGCTCAAGCCAGGTCCCGCGGCGGGAGAAACAAGCCCGCAAAGACAAAGCCCCTGGCGCCTTGCGGCGACAGGGGCTTTCAAAAAGAATCCGGCAGCGACCTACTCTCCCACGCGGTTTCCCGCGGAGTACCATCGGCTCTGGAGGGCTTAACTTCCGTGTTCGGGATGGGAACGGGTGTGACCCCTCCGACATTG